>DATHMA010000181.1:0-18822 GCA_035487555.1 Bradyrhizobium sp.
AGAGCACCTCGGTGAAGCCGTGCGGGCCAGCATTGGCCATCGAAGCGACCGCGGTCGGATAGACAACGGCGACAGCAGTCCAGCCGAGATACATCAGCGGCAGCACCAGGATTGCAAGCATCGCCATCTTGACCTCGCGCGCCTCGATCTTCTTGCCGACATATTCCGGCGTGCGGCCGACCATCAGGCCTGCCACGAAGATCGACAGCACGACGAACAGCAGCATGCCGTATAGGCCGGCGCCGACGCCGCCGATGATGACTTCACCGAGCTGCATGTTGATCAGCGGGATCATGCCGCCGAGCGCGGTGAAGCTGTCATGCATGGCGTTGACCGCGCCGCAGGAAGCAGCCGTCGTGATCACCGCAAACAGCGAGGACGCGACGATGCCGAAGCGGACTTCCTTGCCTTCCATGTTGCCGCCGGTCAGACCGAGCGCGTCCAGCGCGTGGGTGCCGTTGGCTTCGGCCCAATAGGTGATGGTCACGCCCGTAAGAAACAGCACGCCCATGACCGCGAGGATCGCCCAGCCCTGGCGCTGATTGCCGACCATGCGGCCGAACACATTGGTCAGTGCGGCCCCGATCGCAAAGATCGAGATCATCTGCACGAAGTTCGACAGCGCGGTCGGGTTCTCGAAGGGATGCGCGGCATTGGCGTTGAAGAAGCCGCCGCCGTTGGTGCCGAGCATCTTGATCGCGACCTGCGAGGCGACCGGGCCAACCGCAATCGTCTGCTTGGCGCCTTCCAGTGTCGTTGCATCGACATAAGCGCCGAGCGTCTGCGGCATGCCCTGCCACACCAGGAACAGCGCATAGACCACGCAGATCGGCAACAGCACATAAAGGGTAGTCCGGGTCACATCGACCCAGAAATTGCCGACGGTGCGCATCGAGGAACGAGAGAAGCCGCGGATCAGAGCGACGGCCAGCGCGATACCGGTCGCGGCCGAGAGGAAGTTCTGATGCGTCAGGCCGAGCATCTGAACGAGATAGGAAAGCGTGCTCTCGCCGCCGTAGTTCTGCCAGTTGGTGTTGGTGATGAAGGAGATCGCCGTGTTAAAGGAGAGATCCTCGGTGACGGCCGATTGCCCGGCCGGATTGAACGGCAATGCCGCCTGCAGGCGCATCAAACCATAAATGATGAAGAAGCCGCCGACATGGAACAACAGCATGGAGACCGTATAGGTCAGCCAATGCTGCTCCCGTTTGTCGTCGACGCCGCTGATCCAGTAGAGCCCGGCCTCGACCGGTCGCAGGACCGGCGAGAGGAACGTGCGCTCGCCGTTGAAGACGCGCGTCATGTACCAGCCGAGCGGTTTCACCAGCGCGACCACGATGGCGCAATAAAGAAGAATTTGAATCCAGCCGATGACGGTCATGGGATTTCAGCCTTTATGAGATGCATGGAAGCGGCCGGGCGGTCAGAACCGCTCGGGCCGCAGCAGCGCGTAGGTGAGGTAGAAGAGCAGGGCGAGCGAGACGAGGCCGGCGAGCGAATAGTCGAAGGTCATGACTTTGCTCCTCTCACAGCCGTTCGCAGGCGTAGGTGTAGCCGATCGCGGCCGCGAAGAAGGCGAGGCCAAGCGCCGACATCAAGATGTCCATCATGAGAAGCTCCTATGCGTCAGATCAGCAGCGCCGCGACACGCGGATCAGCCGCTATTTGTTCGGGTGAGAGGTGCCACCCGGCGCATAGGTTTTCGAGACGGCGGCTATGCCGAAGTTATAGGAATTTCATAAGTGTCAGAGTGCTGTCGTCCTGGACAAGTGAGCGCCAGCGAACATGATCCGCGGTCCATAGCCACAGGCGTTATTGCCGGGCACCGTAGGCGCCCATGTCTTTATGACATTCCTATATCTCCACCCGCCGCCTCATCTCGTTTTCAAACGGCGTTTTGACCAATTCTGCCAGGTGGCCGGCACTCCCGGCCTTTTGGGCTGAACTGGGACAAGAACCATGCTGCAAATCATCGCGCGTCACGATCTCGGCGGCCTCAGCGAACATCTTCGCGAGGCCAGCGAAGTCGACGCCCGTCTCATGAATGAAGTGATCGGCACAGCCTGCCGGCGCTATCCCTCGCTCGGCCAGAGCGAGAAAACCGCGCGGGTCGAACAATTGATCCGCTCCAGCGCCTGGACCGATGCGGCGCTGGCATTGATCGATCTCGAACTGCCGTTCTGGCAGGTCCGGCGGCTCGCCTATGACGAGGGCGAATGGTATTGCGCCCTGTCGCGTGAGCGCGAATTGCCGGATTGGCTCGATCAATCCATCGAGGCCAGGCACGCGGATCTGGCGCTGGCGATCCTGAGCGCTTTTGTCGAGGCCCAGCGCATCAGCGAGCCGGAGAGCCGCCCCAGCGTGCCCACCATAAAAGCGACCGCGTCCGACTTCTACGAGCCGGTTTCGATTGACAATTACTCGTAGGTGCGAGCCGACAATCCAGGAGCCTCTCACCTTGGCTGAGCTCGGACGCTCTTCGCGAGAATTGAGCCCCTATCTGGTGCTCGTCCGCTTTTGCATGCGGATCATCATCCTGATCACTTTCGCGGCCTTCAGCAGCGTCGGATTCGGCGTGAGCCTTGCCGCGCTGCTCGCGATGGCCGCACTCCTGTGCACGGTTGTGGCGACGGTGAGACGCGAAGCGATGTTATCGCGCCCGCTCAATCACTGGGACGAAGCGATCGCCTATGCCGCGCTCTATTTCCTGTTGGTTTCGCTCAACCTGTCCTCACCACTTTGAGAGCTCAGCGCGATCCTATATCGCGCTTATGAGATCGTCCCTCGCCCTCCCTCGATTTCCTACCCGGCGCCGCAGATATTTTGGCGCATGAGTCCAGCGCTCCTAGCACGGGCTCGATCCTTGGAAGGAACCTAACGTGAAGCTTGTCGAACCTCCCTCGTGCAGCACTGCTGCTTTCTCTCTTGTCTTCATCGGCCAGAACCGCAGGGGCGACTGGGTCGCCCAGGAACAGGACGGCCGCTATGGCGGACTGTTCGTCAATCGCGCCCAGGCGATCAAATACGCACTCGCCGAGAACGGCCACCATCCCGAGACCATCGTCGAGCTCTCCCGCAAGATCGAGCTCGACATGGGCAGCGATCTTCTCTCCTCCAGGCGCCTCGCATGAGACGGCCATCCGCGGTGAACCATCCCGCGAGCTGGCTTGCGGGCTACATCCCCGATCTTCCCACGCCGTTTGACGCTGAAGGCGCCGTCGACCTTGACGCCTTCTGGCGGCTCTGCGAGCGTCAGCTCGAAGCCGGTGTGACGGCGCTCGTGGTCTGCGAGACCACGGGCGAAGCCTCAACGCTTTCGCCGGACGAGCAGAGCCTGATCATCGGCGCCGCGGTCGAGGTGGCGGGCGGCCGCGCCCGAATCATCGCCGGCGCCGGATCGAACTCGACCAGCCAGGCGATCGAGCTGACGCGGCGGGCGGAGGAAGCCGGCGCCGACGCGGTGCTCTCGGTCGTGCCGTATTACAACAAGCCGATGCAGACCGGCATCGAGGCGCATTTCCGCGCCATTGCCGAGGCGACCGCGCTGCCGATCATCCTGCACGACATCCCTGGCCGGACCATCCGCGAGCTCGCCGACGACACGCTGGTCCGGCTCGCGCAATCGAGCCGGTTCATCGGCCTGCTCGACGCGACCTGCGACGTGTCACGCCCGCCGCGGCTGCATGCGCGGCTGCCGGCCGGCTTCCGCCTGCTCTCGGGCGACGATACAACTGCGCTTCCCTTCATCGCGAGCGGCGGCGACGGCTGCATCTCGATGGTCGCCAATGCGGCTCCGAACCTTTGCCGCACCATCTACGCCTGCTGCCGCCACGAGAACTGGCAGTCGGCGCGGGCGCTGCACGGCCGGCTCGCTCCGCTGGCCTCAGCGCTCGCGAAGGAGAGCCCGGCGGCGCTCAAGGCGGCGCTGCACACGCTCAGCCTGATGCGTGCCGGTGTTCGCCTGCCGCTGGTCGAGCTCGACGGCGTCGCAGCGCGCGATATCGTCCATCTCGTCGCGGCGATCGGCGAACGGGATTTCGCTGCGGCCTCCTAGAAATCCCACTTGTCGCCGAGAATAAGCGGCCGCTGCGGGAATTTCGCCGCGTCTTCCTCCGGCGGCAGCATCTCGCTGTAATCCCTGCGAAACAGCAATTCGCTGTGCAGCCGCCGCAGCTTTGCGCGCACGATTCCGCGGTGAAGCAGCCGGAAGGCAATCCCGATACGCCGGAAAAGCCGCGCCATCGAAGCGCCGTTGCCGCGGGCTGTCGCGGACATGTCGTCGTGGCGGAGGTAAAGCAAGGTCATGGCCCATCTTTCGGAAACGAGAGTTTGCTTCCGAAGATGCGCCGCAATCGCATAGGAAATCGAGACGGAGCGCTGCGCCGGCTCATAGGAGCGCCATAAGCGTCACCGGGCCATCATGCAGGCCGTTTAGATTTCCTTGAACGTACCTCTTTTCGCTTCAACTCGAGGCTCCGATGAGAACTGCCTTCGCGATGATCTCGGTGCTCGCTATCGCTCTCGCCGCCTCGACGCCGACTGAAGCCGCCCAGCTCGTATGCCACAAGACCGGCGAACGGGTCGGCGGCCTCAAAAAGACCTGCTACTACAATTGCGGCAACTTCGAAGGCGGCCGGCAGGAATATGTCTACGACCATTGCCCGGCCTGGACGGTACGCTGGCGGCTGAACCATGACAGCCAGTTCGGCCCCCGTCCCCGCGCCAGGAAAAACGCGTAAGCGGCGGCAGTGACGCTCGGAGCGATCTTCGCCCATCGCCCATCTGGCGGTTTGCCTGAGTCTTTCGTTTGACTTGACGAGCATTCAAGTCTCCAAGTTGGATATGCAAATCCACAACCAGCATTTGGGCGAAACCGAATGTTACTCGGCGCAGACATGTCCAGCATACTGAACCGCATTCTCGATGCGGCCACCGACAACCTCAGGGTTGCCAAAGTCCTGATCCAGATGGGTCTCGACCCCAACAATGTTACCTGGGACGCCATCTTCAACCGCCTGCTGGAAATCTTCCTGCACAATATCACCCTGGCCAACATGTTTGCCCTGGCCGGGGCGATCTTCTTTGTCGCCACCTTGCTGACGCAGACAATGGTGCCGCTGCGGGTCGCGAACATGATCGGTTGCCTGTTCTTCGCCATCTTCGGTGCGCTCAGCGGAGCCATCACAACCTTCTTCCTTTACCTCCTGATGATTCCAATCAATGCGTGGCGCCTGCGCCAAATGCTCGCTCTCGTGAAGAAGGCGCGCAGCGCATCGCAGGGTGATATGTCAATGGAGTGGCTCAAGCCGTTCATGACCCAGCGGACGTATCGCAAGGGCAGTATCCTGATGAAGAAAGGAGATGCCGCCCACGACATGCTGCTCACGGTCACCGGCAAATTCCGGGTCGTTGAGATCGACCTCGAAGTTCCGCCGGGACGCCTGATGGGCGAGCTTGGCTTCCTCACGCCCGACAACCGCCGCACCGCGACAATCGAATGCATCGAGGACGGCCAGGTTCTGACCATCACCTACGAAAAATTGCTCGAAATCTACTTCCAGAACCCGCAGTTCGGTTACTACTTCCTCGTGCTGACCAGCCAGCGCTTGCTGGAAAATCTCGCGCGGGCGGAAGCCATCATCGCGCAGAACAAGATCGTGCCGCAGATTACCAACCACTGACCTGGCCGATGGGCCACGGCCCTCCCTACTCTGCCGCAGCGGTCCTGATCTCGGCCGGCTCGGCGCGCACCGCGCAGAACTTGAACTCCGGAATCTTGCCGAACGGATCGAGCGCTGGATTGGTCAGCAGGTTCGCCGCCGCCTCCGCGTAGCAGAACGGCATGAACACCATGTTCTCCGGCACGTCGCGGTCGGCGCGGACCTTGACCTCGACCGCGCCGCGGCGTGTCTCAAGACGAATGAAATCGCCGGGCGCGAGCTTCTTCTTGCGCATGTCCTTCGGCGACATAAACGCGACCGCTTCCGGCTCGATCTGGTCGAGCACCTGCGCGCGGCGCGTCATCGAGCCGGTGTGCCAATGCTCGAGCACACGACCGGTGGAAAGCACCATCGGATATTCGTCGTCGGGCAATTCGTCCGGCGGAATGACCTTTGCCGGCACGATCTTGCCGCGGCCGCTTTCGGTCGGGAAACCGGTCGAGAAGATGATCTCGTTGCCGGGCTTGTTCGGATCGTCAGCCGGATAGGTGACGGCGCCCTCACGCACCAGCCGTTCCCAGCTGATGTTGTTGAGCGAGGGCATCAGCTGCGCCATCTCGGTATAGACCTCGCCCGGACCCGCATAATTCCAGGGCAGCCCCATGCGCTTGCCGATCTCCTGGATGATCCAGAGATCCTGCCTGGCATCGCCCGGCGGCTTGATCACCTCGCGCGCGAGCTGCACGCGGCGATCGGTGTTGGTGAAGGAGCCGGATTTCTCGGCAAAGGCCGAAGCCGGCAGGATGACGTCGGCATGGAACGCGGTCTCGGTGACGAAGAGGTCCTGCACCACGAGGTGATCGAGCATGGCCAGCGCCTGGCGCGCATGCTGCAGATCGGGATCCGACATCGCCGGATTTTCGCCCTCGACATACATGCCGTGGATCTGGCCCGCATGGATCGCGTTCATGATCTCGACGACGGTCAACCCGCGAACCGGATCGAGCTCCTGTCCCCAAAGCTTTTCGAAGGCACCGCGCAGGTCATTGCGGCCGACCGGCTGATAGTCGGGCAGAAACATCGGAATCAGGCCGGCGTCGGAGGCACCCTGCACGTTGTTCTGGCCGCGCAGCGGATGCAGGCCCGTGCCGGGACGACCAACCTGCCCCGTGATCAGCGCCAGCGCAATCAGGCAGCGCGCATTGTCGGTGCCGTGCACATGCTGGCTGATGCCCATGCCCCAGAAGATGATGGACGACTTTGCCCGCGCATAGGTGCGCGCGACCTCGCGCAACGTCTCGGCGGGAACGCCGCAGACCGGCGCCATCTTCTCGGGCGTGAACTCGGTGATCTTGGCCTTGAGGTCCTCATAGCCCTCGGTGTAGCCCGCGATATATTGCTCGTCGGTCAGCCCTTCCGTGATGATGGTGTTGATCATCGCGTTCAGCATCGCAACGTCGCTGCCGGGCTTGAACTGGAGATGCTTGGTCGCATGGCGCGACAGCGACTGCCGGCGCGGGTCCATCACGAACAGCTTGGCACCTTTCTTGGCGGCGTTCTTGATGAAGGTCGCGGCGACCGGATGGTTCACGGTCGGGTTGGCGCCGATCACCCAGATCACCTCTGCATCCATTGCCGCCGCGAACGGCGCCGACACCGCGCCGGAGCTCAAGCCTTCGAACAGTGCCGCGACCGAAGAAGCGTGGCAGAGCCGCGTGCAGTGATCGACATTGTTGGAGCCGAAGCCGGTACGCACCAGCTTCTGAAACAGATAGGCCTCTTCATTGGAGCCCTTGGCCGAGCCGAAGCCGGCCAGCGCCTTCGCGCCCTTCTCGTCGCGAATCTTGACCAGACCCTTGGCGGCGATGTCGAGCGCCTCTTCCCACGATGCCTCGCGGAAATGCGTGTAGGGATTGGCGGGATCGACCTGGTCGTTGGCGTCCTTCGGAACGTTCGGCAAGCGCACCAGCGGCTTGGTCAGCCGATTGGGATGATGGATGTAATCGAACCCGAAGCGACCCTTGACGCAGAGGCGGTTGTGATTGGCCGGGCCGTCGCGGCCCTCGGCGTAGATCACCTTCTCGTCCTTGACCTGATAGGTGACCTGGCAGCCGACGCCGCAATAGGGGCAGAGCGAATCGACCTCGCGGTCGGGATAGGTGACGCGGGTCTGCTTGTCGTCGAGCATGACGGCGGGCATCAGCGCGCCGGTCGGACAGGCCTGCACGCATTCGCCGCAGGCGACGCAGGTGGATTCACCCATGGGATCGTCGAAGTCGAATACGATCTTTGAACCATGACTCCGATAGGCCATGCCGATCACGTCGTTGACCTGAACCTCGCGGCAGGCGCGCACGCAGAGGCCGCACTGGATGCAGGCGTCGAGGTTGACGCGCATCGCTGGATGGCTGGAGTCGGCTTCCCAACGCTCAGCGGAAGGAAAGCGGCTTTCGGTCACGCCGGTCTGTTCGGCCCAGTGCCAGAACTTCGACTCCGGATCGTGCGATGTCTCGCGCGCCGGCTGGTCGGCGACGAGGAGCTCCATCACCATCTTCTGCGCGGCGACGGCGCGATCGCTCGCGCTCTTCACCTTCATGCCGACCGAGGGCGTCCGCTTGCAGGAGGCCGCGAGCACGCGCTCGCCTTCGATCTCGACCATGCAGGCGCGGCAATTGCCGTCGGGGCGATAGTCGGGCGCCGGCGAGTAACAGAGATGCGGGATTTCGCGGCCCTGGCGCTTGGCGACCTGCCAGATGGTTTCTCCCGGCTTCGCTTCGACTTGCTTGCCATCGAGCTCGAACTGGATCTTGGTCATTCGGCTGCGTCCTTGAACTCGTCCGGGAAGTATTTAATCACCGAGGCCAGCGGATTCGAGGCCGCCTGGCCCAATCCGCAGATCGAGGCATCGCGCATCGCCTGACTCAATTCGTCCAGCAATTTGCGGTTCCAGACCGGCTTCTCCATCAGGATCGCGGCTTTCTGGGTTCCGACCCGGCATGGCGTGCACTGGCCGCAGCTCTCGTCCTCGAAGAAGCGCATCAGGTTGAGCGCAGCACCACGCACGCTGTCCTTTTGCGACAGGATCACGATCGCCGCCGAGCCGATGAAGCAGCCGTATTTTTCCAGCGTGCCGAAATCGAGGGGTATGTCGTCCATCGACGCCGGCAGGATGCCGCCCGACGCGCCACCGGGCAGATAGGCGTAGAAGGTGTGGCCGTCGGCCATGCCGCCGCAATATTCGTCGATCAGTTCGCGCACGGTGATCCCGGCCGGCGCGAGCTTCATGCCGGGATTCTTCACGCGGCCAGAGACCGAGAAGCTGCGCAGGCCATGGCGGTCATGGCGGCCATGGCTCTTCCACCAGTCCGCGCCCTTCTCGACGATGTCGCGCACCCACCACAGCGTCTCGATGTTGTTGATCAAAGTCGGCAAGTCGAACAGGCCGACCTGGAACGGATAAGGCGGCTTGTGCCTGGGCAAGCCGCGCTTGCCTTCGATGCTTTCCAGCAGCGAGGACTCTTCGCCGCAGATGTAAGCGCCGGCGCCGCGGCGCATATGCAGCTTGGGACCGCCCGGCGGCAGCTTTGCGATCTCGCGATCGAGGATGTCGCGGGCAGCCGGATATTCGTCGCGGATGTAGATGTAGACGTCGCTGGCTTCGACCACATGCGCGCCGATCAGCATGCCCTCGAGGAAGCGATGCGGATCGGTTTCGAGATAGTAGCGGTCCTTGAAGGTGCCGGGTTCGCCCTCGTCGCCATTGATCGCCATCAGCCGCGGTGCGGGCTCGCCGAGCACCGCGCGCCATTTGCGCCCCGTGGGGAAACCGGCGCCGCCGAGCCCGCGCAGGCTCGCATCATCAAGCGCCTTCAGGAGATTCTCTTTCGACAGTTCGCCCGAGCGCACGCGATTGAGCAGCTTGTAGCCGCCGTCAGCGACATAGGCCGCATAGTCGATATATTTGCCCACATGCGCATGGGTGTCGCCGGCTTTCGCGGCGGCCAGCACGTTCGAAACGGTCGCGTGGTCGACGAAGTTATGGCCGACCTCGGCCGCAGGCGCGGTGTCGCAACGGCCGACGCAGGGAGCCCGCACCACGCGGATGCCGGGGCCGGACTTGGCTTGCAAATCCTGCAGCAGCTTCTCGCCGCCGAGCATGGCGCAGGTGAGCGAGTCGCAAACGCGGATGGTGAGCGGCGCGATCTCAGGCTCGCCCTCCTTCACCACATCGAAATGCGCATAGAAGGTCGCGGTCTCGAACACTTCGGCAAAGGACAGCTTCATCTCTTCGGCAAGCGCGGCGAGATGCGCCGCCGAGATCTGGTGATACTTGTCCTGGATCAGATGCAGATGCTCGATCAGGAGGTCGCGCCGACGCGGCTGGTCGCCGAGCAGCGCCTCGATTTCCTCGGCGGCGACGGGATCGATCTGGCGGCCCTTGGGTGTGGCCTTCGCCCGCCTGCGACCCTCGCCAGGGTGCTCGAACGTGCGAACCTTCTGGACGTCATGGCTCATGGAAACGTCCGTTCTCCGTTGTTTCGATTCATTCTAATCTCTGGCATGCCAGATGCCAAGAGATTTAGACAGCCTCTATAAGCATTTAAGGGGCACGCAGCCCTGCTGTCATGCCCCCTGTGCAGTTGTTTTTGCGCCCCTGAGGTACTCAGGTCTTGTTCATGCAATCCTCGATGTAGAACCAGCGATCGTCGCCGGTCAGCCCCTTGGATTTCACCTCGGCGCGACAGGCTTTCAGCTTCGGCCGGTTGGCCGACCACTTGGTCTTCATCTCCTTCAGTTTTTCCAACGTCAGCTTCATCTTTGACGGCTTGGCTTCCGTCGTAGCCGGTGCCGCAGTCGCGGCAGGCGCTGTCGTCGAAGTCTGCGCGGCGGCGATATGAAAGCTGCCCGCGACGAGTAGCGCGGCCGTCAACAAAACGCGAGTGCGATGCATTGAGTTTCCCCTAGTCCCATTCTCTTGAACAATCCGAAAAGCGAACGCCCGGGGGCGCTTTTCTAAAGCGCCCCCGCAGCGACAAGCAGCGATCAAAGGATTTTGACCGCGCTCAACAGCGTCATGTACACGCCCCAGGCCAGCGGAATTGCGACGAACAGCCAGAACAGCGCGGCCTTGCCGTCGAGACCTCCGCGGCCGATCCCGAACGAGCCAGTCTGTCCGGCGCTCGCGCCAGCGCTTGCCGCCTGCAATCGCGCGACTTCGGCCTCGCTCATGTGCCACTTCGGATCGACCGGCTTGATCAGATAGTTGCAGATCAGGCCCGCGATCAGCATCGCGCAAAGGATATACATGGTGGTGTTATAGAGCTGGTCGCGTGGCACGCCGGCTGCGAGCTGGAACTCGCGGATGTAGTTCACCACGACCGGACCGATGATGCCGGCGGTCGACCACGCCGTCAGCAGACGGCCATGGATGGCGCCGACGAACTGCGTGCCGAACATATCGGCGAGATAGGCCGGCACGGTGGCGAAGCCGCCGCCATACATCGACAGGATGATGCCGAAGCCGAGCACGAACAGCAGCTTCGAGCCCATTGCCGCGAAGGTCGGCGCAGATGCGTACAGCACGATGCCGAGAATGAAGAAGCAATAATAGGTGCTCTTGCGGCCGATAATGTCCGACATCGACGCCCAGAAGAACCGGCCGCCGATGTTGAACAGCGACAGCAGGCCGGCGAAGCCGGCGGCGATCCCGGCAATCTGAGCCTTCTGCGCCGCGGTCAGCGCGTTGAAGCCGACTTCCGGCAAACCGATCAACTTGCCTGCGAAGATTTCCTGCAGCATCGGCGAAGCCATGCCGATCACGCCGATACCCGCCGACACGTTCAAGCAGAGCACCCACCAGATCAGCCAGAACTGCGGCGTCTTGTGCGCGTCGTCGAGATGCACCTGATGCTCGGAGATCATTGTCTTCTTCTCGCTCGGCGGCGTCCAGCCGTCGGGCCGCCAGCCGGCCGGCGGCAGCCGATAGCGGAACGCGCCGATCATCATGAAGACGAAGTAGCCCGCGGCCAAAGCGAGGAAGGTCTCCCAGACGCCGACCGAGGTCGGTGTCTTGAACTGGTTCATCAGCCAGTCGGCAAGCGGCGAGCCGATCATGGCGCCGCCGCCAAAGCCCATGATAGCCATGCCAGTCGCCATGCCGCGGCGATCGGGGAACCATTTCACCAGCGTCGACACCGGTGAGATATAGCCGAGGCCAAGGCCGATGCCGCCGATCACGCCGGAGCCGAGCCACATGACCCAGAGCTGGTGCACGTAAATGCCGATGGCGCCGAGCACAAGGCCGCCGCACCAGCACAGCGCGGCGACGAAGCCCGCCTTGCGCGGTCCGACCCGCTCCAGCCAGCCGCCCCAGATCGCGGCGGACACGCCGAGCACGACAAAGAACAGCGTGAACATCCAGCCCATGCTCGCGACCTTCCAGTCGCAGGTGGTCGTGAACAGCTCCTGGGCCAGGGTGATATCAGGACAGGCCTTTGGCGCGGTGATGCCGATGGCGCGCGACAGCGGCAGCCAGAACACCGAGAAGCCATAGGCCATGCCGATGCACAGATGGATGCAGAGCGCCGCAGGCGGCACCAGCCAGCGATTGAAGCCAGCCGCTGCAATCGTCCGCTCCTTGTCAAGGAAACCCGCGCCCGCGCCTGACATCGTGCCAGCGCTGCTGATCGTCGTCATCTAGTCCTCCTTCGCAGCCCGCCCGCGCCGGGCTTGTCTGCGTCTACGATCCTGTCCCCTTCGCATTGTGGCAAGCGACTTCGTTGCTGCCCTGCACAATCCCCTGCATGCGCCAGGATCGAAAAAGCGCATACGGATTGATAGTTGAATTGGTAAACCCCCACGCCCATAGCTTATGCCGGCGTTGGCATAGGTCTCGGGCGCTGTCCCATTCGGGCTCGCGAATGCGCAAGCCGTGAGTCGACACCCGCCACCCGCGGAGACACTCAATTGGGGCAGAAGCGACCGGCGATGTCGATAGGCAAAAGGTAGCGAACACCGCTTTTGCAACTGCGCTGTGCTCGATTGATGATGGCTATCAGCAGATCGGCTTTTTCTATCAAGCTCGTGACACGGCTTCATCAAAGCATGTGGTCGCGTTCTCGCGGCGCATCTCGCCCGAGTTTCGATCATATATGCCCCTCAGCATACAGAGGGCGCAGGGAATGCCGGGTGCACGCCGCACCCGCAGCCTCGCGTGTAAAGTGGTAGTCACGCGAGTTAGTCACCGCAGGTTGGCCGAAACACGCCGGCATTCCCCGCGCAATGGTGTTAACGGCTGCTTCGCGCTCTCCCCGGTGTGCCGGGCTTGATAGCCACCGTCCCCCCGGGCCCGTGATGAGGCCCAAGGGTTGATCCCAGCGTCGGGGGATCGGGACCACGCGACTTGGCCGTCCGCGTCGGGCTGCGCTCGTCTGGCGCACCGCCGCGTCCATCGCATCCCGCACCCCACGTCCGTGACGATCGCGATACGCCCCTCTTGTGGGCACGAGACAGCTTTTCCTACACGTGATTTGCATTTCTGGAAAAGCGAAATATTTTCGTTTTGGGGGCTGGACAGTGGTTTTGAGGGCCGCGTAGTGATTTGCCCGTCGGGCAAACTCATCGTGACCGGAAAGCGCGAAAGTATGGCGCAACACGGATCAATCGAAGGCAAGGGCATGACGGAGTTGGGGAGAGCGGGGAATTGATCCCGCTCTGCATTGTACAGTGCTCATGGCCGCCCGGCGCACGCTAAAAAGTCACTCCGCCTGATTGGAAACGAGTGCCGCCTGCCCCGCCGCTGTCTCCGCGTCGCTTTCGGATGGCGGCAGAAGGTGCCGCGGAAGGTAGAACGCATTCGCAATCAGCGTCGGAACGACCGCGCTGCCGATGACAGCCGCCACCAGCGCCGAATATTGCGCCTGGTTGATGATGCCGTGTGACAATCCAAACAGCGAGGAGATGGTCCCGAACGTCAGCCCGGTGGACATCAGGAGCGTCGTATACATCGCCTCCCGATCGGGGGCGGCGTAGAGCTTGGTGACGGGATAGACCCCTGCGATCTTGGTCGCGATCTTGACCACGAGAAAAAACAGGAAGGCCGTGGGCGCGGCGACCAGCGACGGGATCGAGACGAACGAGCCGGCCCGGATGAAATAGAATGGCGTGAGCAGGCCAAAGGTCAGGGTTCGCAGCCTCCTCACCAGGACATGATCCTTGCCGACCGTTCCGGCCAGCACCATTCCGATCAGATAGGCCGCAAGAACAGCCTCGCTGTCCGCCCATCCAGCGAGCGCTCCCATGCCGAGCAGGCAGAGCAACAGGAATTTGGTTTCGAGCTCGGACGGCCGATTGCCATAGAGCCGGAAAAAACGCGGCGTCAGCCAAGGCAGGATCAGGAACACCGCGACCCCGACCACCAGGAATATCAACGTCTTGAACGTAAACGGCGCGAAGATCAGGCCCAACGCCACCACGGTCCCGAGGTCCGTGACAAAGCACGCCGCAAGAACCGTCTTGCCATATTCGGTTCGGTTGAAGCCGAACTCCAGCATCACGGCATAGACCACGGCGACCGACGTCGTCGACATGGCGACGCCGGCCAGCAGGCTCGGCATCGGCTCCCAACCGAGGATGTAATAGGCGGCGGCCGCACAGCCCACGAACGGACAGGAGAAGCTCGCCAGACCAACGGCCGCGGCCTCCCTCCATTTTAGTTTAAACACCGCCGGATCGAGCTCGGCACCGGCAAGGAAGGTGAGAACGATCGCGCCGAGGCCCGACAGGAATTTCACCCAGGACTCGTCAGTGCCGAGGATGGCGTGACCGACCACGGCCCCGATGATGAGTTGCGCAATGGTTCCGACCACGATCTCCGACAGCGCGGTCGATATCCTGAACCAGATCGAGAACAGGCTCGCGAGAAGCGCGAGCGCGAGCCACAAAGCCGCCAGGGCCCAGATGCTAGTCATCTTGCCCTCCATCGTGAGAGGGCAAAGCGAGCGAACAAACGGCACAGTTGTGGAGAGCTGGCTGATGTTGGAGCATCACGACCTCCTGCGCACGCATCAAACGCGTTGGCAGGAGTCATCGGCCGGAACGGCGGTTTCGGGGGACTCCATCCCCATCAACAGCAATCTTATCCCCGCCCCCAACGATGGCAAGGCCGGATGCTTCCGCGCTAGGGCCGAAATTGAACCAGCCGCCCTGGCCTATGATGCGGGCCATTTCTCAAAAGATCATGCACAAACAATAAGCTAAAGCGCGATGGCGCTTCGGCCCGAAATCATTGCGCCTTGGTCCCGTATTGCAGGACCTGGACCTTTTCCATGGTGATCAGGCCGCTGGTCATCATGCCATCCAGCATGGGCAGGAACGCGTTGATCTTCTCCTCGCTGTCGACGATCTCGATCACCAGGGGCAAATCCTCCGACAAGCGCAGGATCTTGCTGGTGTGAAGCCGACTGGAGGCGCCAAAGCCCATGGGGCCGCGCAGCACGGTCGCCCCGGCCAGGTGCTGCTCGCGCGCCTTCAGAACGATCGCTTCGCACAACGGCCGTCCGTCGGAGCGGTCATTCTCGCCAATGAAAACGCGGAGCAGCACGGCTTGTTTGGGGATCTGCATGTCTAACTCCCTTTCAGACGGTTGAGCCGGCTCGCCGCCGCATATCCGAGCCACACGGACAGGAGCCAGGTCACGACCGATATGCTGATGTTGAGCAACGCCGTATGCGTCATGCCGGCTTGCAGCAGTCTGACCGTTTCGAGGCTGAAGGACGAGAACGTCGTGAAGCCCCCGCAAATGCCGGTCATGACGAACTGGCGCTGCCGCGCGCTCGCAAACAAGCGGCCATCAGGCCCGCTCAGCGTACCATAGAAGCCGATGATGAAGGAGCCGACGATGTTCACGAACAGCGTCGCCAGCGGAAAGCCGGAAACGGGAGGGATAAACACCGAAGCGGCATAGCGCGCGACACCGCCGATCACGCTGCCGGCGATGACGTAGGCGTAGAGAATCGCGGTATTCGATGCACTGGGTTTCGTCGTCGTCATCGCTTCGCGCTCACCTGATCAAATCCGCCAGTGCAAAGCCGAGGGTCGCGGCGCCAAGCGATAGCGCGACCGAAAGCACGACATACAGGAACGCGCGGTTGCCCTCGCCGTCCCGCGCCAGCGACAGCGTCTGCAGGCTGAACGAAGAAACCGTGGTGTAGCAGCCGAGAATGCCCGGCACCGCGAACAACCACACATTCGGCGAGGCGAATACCGAGGTGCTGTCTTTCGCCAATCCGCCGATGAAGCCAATGGCGAGCGCCCCGCTGACATTGATGATCAGCGTGCCCCAGGGAAAGGTCTCGCCGATCTTTCTCGCGACGAACCCCGACATGAAATAGCGCGCCGCGCCGCCGATGACGCTGCCCAATATGATCGCGATCAACCCGGCCACGAGTTGATCTTTCCCGCTTCTGCAAGAGACGACTGCATTTCGCTTCGCTCCGGATCACCCTCAAACACATCAAACACGCGCAAGCTTGCAACCGCCGGGCCAATCACCCGGCAATTCGAAAAACTCCGCGCCGCCATCTCGGGCGGCGCAAAGCCATTGCACCAGTTGCCTATCGTGGAAGAAGCCGGACATGCTCCCACCGACGCAGAGCGCCTGGCAGGAGTCATCAGCCTTGCGGCGGTTGTCGGGGGAACCCCATCCCCATCCAGTTTGTGGCGAAACGTTAGTGGATGTGCTGTGCAGGTGCAATATGTTTTAGCCGGAAGCGCGGGGAACGAGAGTCATGCACGGATCAACTGAAGGCACTGACATGACGGAGCGCGGGAAAACGTCTGATCCCGCGCTGCGCCGCGTGGTGATCACGGTGGCACTGCTCAACCTCGGCTATTTCGGCGTCGAGTTTGCCGTGGGTCTTGCGATCGGGTCGGTCTCGCTGTTTGCCGACAGCATCGACTTCCTCGAAGACGCGTCGATCAATCTGTTGATCGCTTTTGCACTGGGGTGGGAACCGAAACAACGCGCGCGCCTCGGCATGGGGCTGGCGATGATCCTGCTGGTACCGGCGATCGCCGGGCTCTGGACCGCGTGGCAGAAGCTGGTCGCGCCGTCGGTGCCGGCTCCTGGACCGCTGACGCTGGCCGGGACCGGCGCGCTGCTGGTCAATCTCACCTGCGCTTTCATGCTGGCGCGATTCCGGCACCACGGCGGCAGCCTGACCAGGGCGGCCTTCTTGTCCGCGCGCAACGACACCTTGGCCAATGTGGCGATCATCGCCGCCGGCGCGGTCACCGCCTTCTGGTGGCATTCGGCCTGGCCCGACCTGATCGTCGGAATCGGCATTGCGGTGATGAATGCCGATGCGGCCCGCGAGGTGTTCGAGGCGGCGCGGGAGGAGCATAAGGAGGCGGAGTAGCTCTCACGCCTTCTCGATCAGAAACACGATCTTCTTCTCATCCCGTTCGGTGATCTCGACCTTGTCGCCGGTCTCGCGGATCAGATTGGGGATGTCGATCACCGACAGCGGATCGGTGCAGTGCACTTCGAGACGATCGCCGGCTGCGACTGATTTCAGCGCCTTGCGCGTCTTGAGCGCGGGCAGCGGGCATTTGAGGCCGGTGAGGTCGAGCTTGGTCGTGGTCATGCGGGAAATCTTTACAGCAGATTGGCATAGCCGAGGAAGCCGACGTGCTCGCCGGGCGCGACCTTGGTGACGGCCTCGCCGAGTTCGACCAGCCCATCGGTATCGACCAGCGACGACAACAGGCCGGCGCCCTCGCGCGGAAATTTCACGGCCTCGAGCGCGCCGTCGGCGGCCTGGCGCAGCGTGACGCGGACATATTCGCGGCGGCCGCTTTTCTTCTTGTAGGTGAAGGCGGCGCGCACGGGGATCGGAACGAGCGGCGTGGCTAGCGCGCCTGACAGCGCGAGCACGGTCGGGCGCACCACATGGACAAAGGTGACGAAGCTCGCCACGGGGTTGCCCGGTAGCCCAATGAAGGGCGTGCCACCGATGACGCCCATCGCCACCGGGCGGCCGGGCTTGATCGCCATCCGCCACAGCACCAGCGACCCGACGGCCTCGACGCCGGCCTTGACGTGATCCTCCTCGCCGGTGGAGACGCCGCCAGTGGTGAGGATCAAATCATGCCTGCCGGCGACTTGTTTCAGCGCCTGCGCCAGCGGCTCGCGCTCATCGCGCAGGATGCCGAGATCTGAGACCTCGCAGCCGAGCCGCCTCAGCATCACGATCAGCATGAAGCGGTTGGAATCGAAGAGCTGCGCGGCGGCGCGCGGGGTGCCCGGCGAGGCCAGCTCGTCGCCGGTCGAGAACACCGCGACGCGAATGCGCCGGATCACTTGCAGCGTGCTGAGGCCGAAGGCGGCGGCGAGCGCGATGTCCTGCGGCCGCAGGCGCTGGCCGGCTTTCAGCGCGACGTGGCCCTGCGGGATGTCCTCGCCGGCAGGGCGTACATTCGCGCCCACCTTCAGCCCGGTAGGCAGCACGACGTGGCCGCTATCGTCGACACGCACGTCTTCCTGCATAAACACCGTATCGGTGCCCCCGGGCATCGGCGCGCCGGTGAAGATGCGCACGGCGTGGCCGGGTGGCGCTTGCTCTGCCGCGCCGCCCGCCGCGACGCGGCCAGAGACCGGAAACGCGCGCTCCTTGTCGCGCGGCAATTCGCTGCCCGGCAGCGCATAGCCATCGACTGCGGAATTGGTGAAAGGCGGCAGCGGCAGGGGCGCGGTGATATCGCGGGCGAGGATGCGCCCATCGGCCTCGACCAGCGCCACCGTCTCGGTCTCGCCGACCGCTGTCACGCGCGAGGCGATCAGGCCGACGGCTTCGTCGACCGACATCAGCGGTCCGCCGAACGCAAAGCAATCGTCGGAGAGTTGCGCCATGACTTCAGCCTTCGGCCATCGCCAGCACGTCCTCGATCGGAATGGCGTAGCGCCGCATCATGGCGGCAACCGCGCCGATATCGTCGAGATGGGCGACGGGGAGCCTGGTTTCAACTGCAACATCGGCAGCGATCCCGACGATATCAGGGTCGGTCGGAAACAAGAACGGCTTGCCGTTCTCGGCACGATGCACCTCGATCTTGCGATGCGGCTCGGACTTGTAGCCCTCGATCACGACGAGGTCGACGCGCG
>DATHMA010000182.1:0-2819 GCA_035487555.1 Bradyrhizobium sp.
TCTGGATGTCCTTTTCAGGATCGATTCGGTCGAGGCCATATGCGACGAGCTGGCGCGTCGTGTAGTGTAGCTCCGCCGCCAGCTCCGTACCGGTGGCACCTGCGCCGATGATTGCCACCTGGAGCTGCTCGCTCCGCAAGGCTTGCGGCTGCGCATGCCCGCGAATGTAGGCGTTCACGAGCCGGCCGTGAAATCGCTTCGCTTGCGTGGCCGTGTCGAGAGATATGGCATACTCGCGCACGCCGGGCGTGCCGAAATCGTTGCTTTCGCTGCCCACTGCGATGATCAGTGTATGGTAACGAAAGCTCCGCCTTGGGGTGACTTCCTGACCCTCGTCATCGATATGGGGGGCAAGCCAGACTTCACGCCGGGCTCGATCGAGCCCGATCATCTCGCCAACGCGATAGCGGAAGTGGTGCCAATGCGCCTGCGCCAGGAAATCTATCTCATGCACGCCGAGATCCATGGTTCCGGCCGCAATTTCATGCAGCAACGGCTTCCATAAGTGGCTGCGCGACCTGTCGATCAGCGTCACGTCCGCCAGCTTGCGACGGCCGAGCTTGTCGCCGAGACGTGTGGCGAGCTCGAGCCCGCCGGCGCCGCCACCAACGACGATAATATGATGAGGACTGGAGGCCTCGCTCGCCATGGCCGCGCTTTCCACGCTCCGCGTGCGCTGGTCGTACCGATACCGATCACTCGGCAGCGATTTTGGTTGTTCGCGTATTTATTTGGGTGGCATCAACCACCGCCAAAGCAGTCATGTTGAGGATGCCGCGGACGGTCGCCGTCTCGGTGAGGACGTGCGCAGGCTGGGCGGCGCCGAGCAGGATCGGTCCAACCGTCACGCCGCCGGCGGCGGCGACCCGAAGCAGATTGTAGGAGATGTTCGCCGCATCAAGACTGGGCATGATGAGAAGATTGGCTTCCGTCGTCAGGCTCGAGTCCGGGAAGATGCGATCGAGAACCCGCTTGGATAGCGCCGCATCGCCATGCATCTCGCCTTCGACCGCCAGGTCCGGAGCCTCGGTCTGAATGAGTGAAAGGGCATCGCGCATCTTCTGAGCCGAAGGGGCGTCGACGCTGCCAAAGCTCGAATGCGAGAGCAAGGCGACGTTCGGCGTGAGCCCGAAGCGCCGGATCTCCTCGGCCGCAAGCAAGGTCAGCTCGGCGAGTTGTTCCGGCGACGGATCGCGATTGACATAGGTGTCGCAGATGAAAATCTGTCGGCCGCCAACGATCAGCATGTTCATCGTGCCCAAGGTATGCACGCCCTCGCGCGGGCCGATCACTTGGCGAAGATATTTCAGATGGTCGTAAAAAGCTCCGGAAGTTCCGCACAACATCGAATCGACATCGCCTCGGCGTAGCAGCATTGCAGCGATAAGCGTCGAGCGGTTGCGCACGGCTTCCTTTGCCAAGGCCTGGGTCACGCCGCTGCGCCGCACCAGCCGGTAATATTCGCGCCACGCCGCGTCGTAGCGGGCATCGCTTTCAAAGCTGACGATGTCGCAATCATTGCCTGGCTTGAGCCTCAAACCCAGGCTTTGGATGCGAGCACCGATGACCTCGGCGCGACCCACGAGCACCGGCCTCGCGAGCGCCTCGTCGACGATCACTTGCGCGGCTCGCAAGACGCGATCGTCCTCGCCTTCCGCGAGCGCAACCCGCTTGCGCGCATTCTTTGCCGCGGCGAATACCGGCTCCATGCTAGCGCCGGACTGGTACATGAAGCGCGCCATGCGTTGCCGATATTCTTCAAGGTCGGCGAGCGGTCGCGTGGCAACCCCACTGTCCATCGCGGCCTTTGCAACGGCGGGTGCGATCCGCTCGATCAGGCGCGGATCGAATGGTGTCGGGATCAGGTAATCAGGCCCGAACTGGAGACGCTGGTCGCCATAGGCTGTCGCGACCAGGTCCGACAATTCGGCGTGCGCCAATTCGGCGATGGCGCGCACGGCAGCTGACTTCATCTCCTCGTTGATCGCGGTGGCACCGACATCGAGTGCACCGCGGAACAGGAACGGGAAACACAGGACGTTATTCACTTGGTTGGGATAGTCCGAACGTCCGGTCGCGATGATGGCATCGGGGCGAACCGCCTTGGCATCTTCCGGCGCAATTTCCGGCGTCGGGTTCGCCAGCGCGAGAATCAAGGGGTCTTTGGCCATTCTCTTGACCATGTCCGGCTTGAGAACTCCGCCGGCAGACAATCCAAGGAAGATGTCGGCGCCATCGAGGATGTCCGCGAGCGTGCGCGCGGACGTTGGTCTGGCATAGCGCGCCTTGATCGGATCCATCCCTTCGGCTCGGCCTTCGTACACGACGCCTTTAGCGTCGGTGATCAGGATGTTTTCCATCAGCAATCCCAGGCTGACGAGTTGATCGAGACAGGCGATCGCTGCAGCACCGGCACCCGAGCATGCCAGCTTGACGTTGCGAATGTCCTTGCCGACGATCTTGAGCCCGTTAAGGATCGCCGCGGCGGCAATGATCGCAGTGCCGTGCTGATCATCGTGGAAGACCGGGATCTTCATGCGCTGACGCAACGCCCGCTCGATATAGAAACATTCCGGAGCCTTGATGTCCTCGAGGTTGATCCCGCCGAAGGTCGGCTCAAGGCTGGCGACGATGTCCACGAGCTTGTCTGGATCGCTTTCATTGATCTCGATGTCGAACACATCGATGCCGGCGAATTTCTTGAACAGGCAGCCCTTGCCTTCCATCACCGGCTTGCCGGCGAGGGCGCCGATATTGCCCAGCCCAAGCACGGCGGAGCCATTGGTGATCACTGCGACTAAATTGGCGCGCGATGTGAG
>DATHMA010000183.1:0-13175 GCA_035487555.1 Bradyrhizobium sp.
TCCCAAGACCAGCGTGCTGAACCGCTATCTGCAGTCCTGGGACGTGCCGAATGTGTTCGTGATGGGTGCCTCCGCATTTCCGCAGAACGCCGGCTACAACCCGACCGGCACGGTCGGCGCGCTGACCTATTTGGGGCTGGACGGCATCTTCAATTATCTGAAGTCGTCCGGTCCGCTGGTGCAGCCGTGAGGATGGAGCGGGTCATGCGGCTGCGCCATCTTCTCGTGCTGTTGCCGTTGCTCGCGATAGGTCGCGCCGCTGCCGATCCCGACAATTATGTCTCTATCGAGCGCGGCAAGACGCTTGCGACCGCCGGCGATTGCATCGCCTGCCACACCGCAAGCGGCGGGCAGCCCTTTGCCGGCGGGCTCGCATTGCAGACGCCGTTCGGCGCAATCATGACGCCGAACATCACGCCGGATAATCTGACCGGCATCGGAAGATGGTCGAAGGACGATTTCGCGCGCGCCATGCATGAGGGCAGGCGGCCGGGCGGCAGCTATCTCTATCCGGCGTTTCCCTACCCTTATTACGCGAAGGTTTCGCGCAGCGATCTCGACGCGATCTACGCCTATTTGCAGACGCTGCCGCCGGTCGAAAACCGCGTCAACCGCAACATGCTGCCGTTCCCGTTCAACATTCGCCTGTCGATGGCCGGCTGGAACGGGCTGTTCTTCACGCCGGGCGAGTTCAAACCCGATCCGAAACGCTCGGACGAGTTCAACCGCGGCGCCTATCTGGTTGAAGGCCTCGGCCATTGCGGCGCCTGCCACACGCCGTTCAATTCCTTCGGTGCGAGCCAGAACGACAAATATCTGCAAGGTAACCAGATCGACAACTGGACCGCACCCAACATCACCAACGACATGCAGGCGGGCCTCGGCAAATGGACGGTTGCCGACATCGTGCAATATCTGAAGACGGGACAAACGCGCTTCAGCCTCGCCAGCGGACCGATGAAGGACGTGATCGAAAATTCGACCTCGAAGATGGCGGATGCCGATCTCAAGGCGATCGCGGTTTATCTGAAGGAGCGGGGTGCCGCAGGACCGCCGGCACCTAGCCCGTTGGCGTCTTCCGACGCGCGCATGCAGATGGGCGAGGCGGTGTTCGTCGATACCTGCTCCGCCTGCCATATGCGCAGCGGCGACGGCGTCGAGCATCTGTTTCCAAAGCTCGCCGGCAATGTGGTCGCGACCCAGGACGATCCGGCGAGCCTGATCCGCATCATCATCGCTGGCGGCCGCGCGGCCTCGACCGACACCACGCCGACCGCGCCGTCCATGCCCTCGCTCGGCTGGCGCCTCGGTGATGAGCAGATCGCCGCGGTCGTGACGTATGTGCGCAACAGCTGGGGCAATGCGGCATCACCGGTCTCCGCGGAGACGGTAAAGGCCGAGCGCGCCAGGGTGACTGGCGCCGGCGATTAGCTTCGGCTGCTGCGGTAACGACGGTGCATCTCTCCCCTTGTGGGGCGAGGTCGAATTGCGAAGCAATTCGGGTGATGGGTCTGTCTCCGCGAGTTCAACTTCGTTTCGTGCCCGGGGATGCAGACCCCTCATCCGGCGCCATAGCCGATGCTCCGCATCGGCGTTTTATTAGCTTAGAACGGCGGCCGAAGGCCGCCTACGCCACCTTCTCCCACAACAAGGGGAGAAGGACGTCCGGGCTCGCGGCTGCGGTCGAGCAGCCTATTTGGCGCCCTTGCGCCACCGCCGCCCGGTAACCATCTGACAAGCCCAAAGGAAGTTAGCCATGTTGGATTTTACCTCTGACGCCGCCGCCGACGGCCTGCCGGCCGCGAATGAAGCGCCCGTCAACGACCAATCGCTGCTGGACGCCTATTCCAATGCCGTGATCGACGTGACCGAGCGCGTCGGCCCCGCCGTCGTGCGCGTCGAAACCGGGCCGAAGGTCCGCAATGCGCGCGAGCGCGGCGGGCTCGGCTCGGGCATCGTGATCTCGCCCGATGGGCTTGTCCTGACCAACAGCCATGTCGTCGGCTCGGCCAAGGAGATCAGGCTGCGCGACACCGAGGGCTTTGACACCGAGGCGCATGTGCTCGGCGTCGATCCCGACACGGATCTGGCGCTGTTGCGCGCCGACGGCGCACGCGAATTACGCTATGCCGCGCTAGGCAATTCCAAGCGGCTGCGGCGCGGCCAGCTCGTGGTCGCGATCGGCAATCCGCTCGGATTCGAATCGACGGTCACCGCCGGCGTGGTGTCGGCACTGGGCCGGTCGATCCGCTCGGTTTCGGGCCGGACCATCGAGGACGTGATCCAGACCGATGCCGCGCTCAACCCCGGCAATTCCGGCGGCGCCTTGGTGTCGTCGAACGCCGAGGTGATCGGCATCAACACCGCGATCATCAACGGCGCGCAGGGCATCTGCTTTGCGGTCGCGAGCAACACCGCGCAGTTCGTGCTGTCGGAGATCATCCGCCACGGCTATGTCCGCCGCGCCTATATCGGCGTCTCCGGCCAGACCGCGCCGGTGCCGCGGCGCCATGCCGTCGTCGCCGGAGTCGAGAACAAGATGGGCGCGCTGCTCATGAACATCGAGCCGGATAGTCCGGCGGCAAAGGCCAGCCTGTTGCCGGGCGATGTCGTGGTCCGGCTCGACGGCGTCGACATCAACGGCGTCGATGATTTGATCCGCGTGCTGGACCGCGATCGGATCGAGAAGACGCTTGCGATGGACGTGCTGCGGCTGGGGAGGCTGCGGGCGATCGACATCCATCCGGTGGAGCGGAAGCCGGCGAAGGTTGTGGCCCCGTAACCAACCGTCATTGCGAGGAGCGAAGCGACGACGCAATCCATAGCGCCGCAAGCGGTGAGATGGATTGCTTCGCTTCGCTCGCAATGACGGAAGCTACTCCGCCGCTGCCGCGTACCGGCTGTTCTCGAGGTCGGCTTCCAGCCGCGCTCTTTCGGCCGCCGCCTTCCTGATATTCTCTTCCTTGACATGGCCGTAGCCGCGGATCGTCTCGGGGATGCGGGCGATCCTGGCCAGCAGTGGGATGTGCTCGGGCCTCAGCACGGCGGTGCGCTGGTCAATCATCGCGAAATAGTCCTCGACCAGTCGGCGTTCGGTCTTGCGCTCCGCGGTGCGGCCGAACAGATCGAAGGCGGTGCCGCGCAAAAATTTCAGTTTTGCCAGGAGGCCGAACGCCTTCAGCATCCAGCCGCCATATTCCTTCTTCATCAGATGGCCGCTTCGATCGCGCTGCGCAAAGATGGGCGGGGCGAGGTGGAATTTGAGCTTGAAGTCGCCGTCGAACTTCTCGGATAGCTTTCCGGCGAACGAGCCGTCGGTATAGAGCCGTGCGACTTCGTATTCATCCTTGTAGGCCATCAGCTTGGACAGGTTCTTCGCGACCGCCTCGGTCAGCTCCGTGGAGGCGGGGGCCGCGGCACTCTCGGCGCCGCGGACCTTGTTGACGGCGGCAAGGTAGCGATCGGCGTAGGCCTTGTCCTGATAGGCCGTCAGGAAATCCGCGCGCAGCGCGATCTGCTCGTCCAGCGTCTTCGCCGGGGCACCGGCGCGGCTCTTGAACTGGATCACGCTTTTGACCCGCGACATGTCATGCGCGGCAAGCCGGCCCCAGCTAAACGCCTGCTTGTTCATCTCGATCGCGGCGCCGTTGATCTCGATGGCACGGAGCAGCGCTTCCAGCGACAGCGGGATCGCGCCCTTCTGGAAGGCGAAGCCGAGCATGAAGGGATTGGTGGCGATGCTGTCGCCCATCAGCGCCGAGGCGATGCCGGTGGCGTCGAGGATTTCCAGATTGCGCTCACCAATGGCGTCACGCAACGTGGTCTGCATGGCGCCAAGCTCGAAATCGATATCGGGGTTTTGGACGAAGCTCGCGGTCGGCTGCAAATCGGCGTTGACGAAGGCCTTGGTCGTGCCGCGTTCGACGCGGGAGAGGGCGGTGGTGCCGGCCGACACCACCATGTCGCAGCCGAGGATGAGATCGGCGCCGCCATTGGTGATGCGGACGGCGGAAAGCTGCTCCGGTCTGTCGGCGATGCGAACATGGCTCATGACCGCGCCGTTCTTCTGCGACAACCCGGTGAAGTCGAGTGCCGAGCAGCCCTTGCCGTCGACATGGGCGGCCATGCCGAGCAGGGCGCCGACGGTGATGACGCCGGTGCCGCCGATCCCGGTGACGAGGATGTTGTAGGGTTTGTCGAGCGCCGGAGGCGTCGGCAATGGCAGGTCGGCGAAGAGCTGGCCCGAATCCACCGCCGAGTTCTTTAGCCGCTTCAGCGAGCCGCCATGCACGGTAACAAAACTCGGGCAAAAGCCCTCGACACAGGAGTAATCCTTGTTGCAGTTCGACTGGTCGATCTGACGCTTGCGGCCGAATTCGGTGTCTAGCGGCTGCACCGAGACGCAGTTGGAAGTCTGCGAGCAGTCGCCGCAGCCTTCGCAGACGAGATCGTTGATGAAGACACGCTTGGGCGGATCGGGATAGAGGCCGCGCTTGCGGCGGCGGCGCTTTTCGGCGGCGCAAGTCTGATCATAGATCAGGATCGACAGGCCCTTCACCTCGCGCAGCTCGCGCTGCAACGCGTCCATGTCGCGGCGGTGATGGACCGTCGCGCCCTGCGGGAAGTAATTCGCGGGATATTTGCCGGGATCGTCGGAGACGATCGCGAGCCGCTTGGCGCCCTCGGCCCAGACCTGGTGGGCGATCTGCGCGACATTGAAGCCGCCTTCGGCCGGCTGGCCGCCGGTCATCGCGACCGCGTCATTATAGAGGATCTTGTAGGTGATGTTGACGCCGCTGACGGCCGCGGCGCGGATCGCGAGCAGGCCGGAATGAGTATAGGTGCCGTCGCCGAGATTCTGGAAGATATGTTGCTCGCTGGTGAAGGGCGCCTGCCCGATCCAGTTCGCGCCCTCGGCGCCCATGTGCGTAATGGTGTCGGTGCGGCGCGCGGGGATATAGAGCGCCATGCCGTGACAGCCGATGCCGGCCATGGCGCGGCTGCCCTCGGGCAGCTTGGTCGAAGTGTTGTGCGGGCAGCCCGAGCAGAAGAACGGCGTCCGCTGCAGCGAGATCGGCGCGTGACCTTGCGCCGGCTGGTCGAAGGCGACGAGCCGGGCGAGGCGCTGCTCGAGCAGGGGGCTCTGGTGCCCGAGCCGGCGCAGCCGCGCCACCAGGGCGGAGGCCACGATGGTCGGATTGAGCTCGCCCTCGCTCGGCAGCAGCGGCGCGCCGGTCTCGTCGCGCTTGCCGGCGATGCTCGGTCGCTTCCAGGCGTCGACATTATAAAGAATGCGCATCAGCTGGTCTTCGATGAAGCCGCGCTTCTCCTCGACCACAAGCACATCCTGAAGGCCTTCGGCGAAGCGCCTGGCGCCGCTCTCTTCCAGGGGCCAGGTCAGCGCGACCTTATAGATGCGAAGGCCGAGCTGCTCGGCATCGCGATCGGAGATGCCGAGATCGGCCATCGCTTGCCGCAGGTCGAGATAGGCCTTGCCGGTCGCGATGATGCCAAGCCGGGCCGGCTTGCCGTCGAGCACGATCCGGTCGAGCTGGTTGGCGCGGGCGAACGCCTTCACCGCCTCCATCTTCGCCCCGAACAGCCGCTTCTCGGCCTCCATCGGCGGATCGGGCCAGCGGATGTTGAGGCCACCCGGCGGCATCTCGAAATCATCAGGGATGACCAGGTTGATCCGCGACGGATCGGAAACAATCGAGGCCGAGCTTTCCACCGTCTCGCCGATCGCCTTGAAGCCGACCCAGCAGCCGGAAAAACGCGACAGCGCAAAGCCATAGAGGCCGAGGTCGAGATATTCCTGCAAGGTCGAGGGATTGATGACGGGGATCAGGGCGGCAGCGAACACCTGCTCGCTTTGATGGGCCAGGGTCGAGGACTGGCAGCCGTGATCGTCGCCGGCAAGCGCGAGCACGCCGCCGTGGCGCGAGGTGCCGGCCGAGTTTGCGTGCTTCAGCGCGTCCACCGATCGGTCGACGCCAGGCCCCTTGCCGTACCAGATGCCGAACACGCCATCGGCCTTGGCGCCGGGGAATAGCCCGACCTGCTGGCTGCCCCAGACCGCGGTCGCGGCGAGGTCTTCGTTCAGGCCGGAAACGAAATTGATATCCTGGGTTTGCAGGAAGGTCTTCGCACGCCACAGCGCGTGGTCGTACATGCCAAGCGGCGAGCCGCGGTAGCCGGAGATGAAGCCTGCCGTGTTGAGGCCCGCCGCGCGGTCGCGTTCGCGCTGCAACATGGGAAGGCGGACGAGGGCCTGCACGCCCGAAAGGTAGATTCGCCGGGCTTCGAGGTCGTATTTGTCGTCCAGCCCCACCTGCATCAGCGTCATTTCGTTACTCCGTAAGTCTTCTTGGCGGACGGCTTCTTGGCTGGCGTCGTTCGTCGAAGCGGCGGTAAGTGGAGAAGGATGGGCCACCAATGTCAATATCGCTGGCCCAATCCACTTGCATGGCAGGCTTTGCACATGCGCTTTCTTTACGCTGTCATTCCGGGGCGTCTCGTCGGGGCGAGCTGTGGGGCGCAATTGCGCCCCTGAGAATCTCGAGATTCCCCGATGCGCAATTGCGCATCTGTGGTCTGGTCCTTCGGAGCATCCCGGAATGACGGGCTGCGAGAAATCCCGCTCATTCTTGCGGCTGTTGGCGGCGCGTGTATGCAACGCGCGCCCAGCGTTTGAGCATGCTTTCGTCCGCACAGAGAATAAGCAGATGTAAGCACTCCAACGAAGAGCCTGAAAACACGCGCGATTCTGCCGCCCGCCGGTGCCGTTTCGAATTGTACACAATGGCATGGCGCTTGCAGAACTCCCTTCAGAGAGTTCGAGAACTCCCTTCAGAGAGTTCGAGAACTCTGTTTGGAGAGTTCAACCGCCGGGGGGCGTTTTAAATGATGAACTCAAGCTACGCAGCTACAGGGACTGTCATCGCCGAGCCTGAGCCGATCGATATCGATTGGTCCACGACCGCGCTCGTGATCATCGACATGCAGCGCGACTTCATGGAGCCGGGCGGCTTTGGCGAGACGCTCGGCAATGACGTGAGCCAGCTTGCGCGCGCGGTGAAGCCGATCGGCGCGCTGCTATCGGCGGCGCGCGACATGGGCATGCTGGTCATCCACACCCGCGAGGGCCATCTGCCCGATCTATCGGATGCGCCGCCGGCCAAGGTCGAGCGTGGCGCGCCGAGTTTGCGCATCGGCGATCCCGGTCCGATGGGCCGTATCCTGATCCGGGGCGAAGCCGGCCACGACATCATCTCCGAGCTCTATCCGCTCGACAGCGAGATCGTGATCGACAAGCCCGGCAAGGGCGCGTTCTACGCCACCGAGCTCACGGACGTCCTGACCAAGTACGGCATCGAGAATCTGCTGGTGTGCGGCGTGACCACCGAGGTCTGCGTCAACACCACCGTGCGCGAGGCCAACGACCGCGGCTATCGCTGCGTCGTCATCTCGGATGGCTGCGCCTCCTACTTCCCCGAATTCCACGAGATGGGTCTGAAAATGATCAAGGCCCAGGGTGGCATCTTCGGCTGGGTCGCGGACTCGGCCGCGGTTCTCAAGGCAATGCAAGCGGAGACGTCGAATAATCTGAAAGCAGGAGCATCACGATGAGCGGGACGGCAACAGTAGTTAAATCCGACTTCAAGCCGGCAATCTGGACGCCGGGCGACTGGAACGCATTCTTCGGCTTCGGCACCAACATCCTGGTCAACATGCTGGTGCTGACCGGCCTGTTGCGCTTCGTGCTCAAGATGCCGGACTCTCTGGTGTTCGGCCGCATTCTGCCCGCGCTGGGGCTGATGTTGTGCCTCTCGACGTTCTACTACGCGTTCCTTGCCTATCGGCTGGCGCAAAAGACCGGCCGCACCGATGTCTGCGCGCTGCCGTCGGGCGTCAGCGTGCCGCACATGTTCATCGTCACCTTCGTGATCATGCTGCCGGTGACGCTCAAGACCGGCGATCCCATGAAGGGTTGGTCGGCGGGCCTGGTGTGGGTGTTCTTCCAGAGTTTTATTCTGATGATCGGCGGTTTCATCGCGCCATTCATCCGTAAGATCACGCCCCGCGCCGCGCTGCTCGGCACGCTTGCCGGCGTCTCGCTGACCTTCATCGCGATGCGGCCGGCGCTGGAGATGTACATGACGCCGCAGATCGGCCTGGTCTGCTTCGCCGTCATTCTGGTGAGCTGGTTTGGCGGCGTGAAATATCCGCGCGGGATCCCGGCCGGCCTGGTGGCGATCGTGGTCGGTATGATCATCGCGTGGGGCTCGAACCTCTTCGGCCTCGGTCTCGGCGGACTGAGCGTAAAGGGGCTTGGCGACGCCTTCGCCAATTTCGGCTTCTCGCTGCCGATCCCGGCCGTGAACACCGTGTTCTCGGGCTTTGAATATCTCGGCGTCATCCTCGTGACCGCGATTCCCTTTGGCATCTATGACCTCGTCGAGGCCATGGACAATGTCGAAAGCGCGGAAGCTGCCGGCGACGAATACCCGACCACGCGGGTGCTGACCGCCGACGGCATCGTCAGCCTGATCGGCTGCCTGATGGGCAACCCCTTCATCAACGCGGTCTATATCGGCCATCCCGGCTGGAAGGCGATGGGCGGCCGGATCGGCTATTCGGCAGCGACCGGCGTGATGGTGATCGTGCTGTCCTGGCTCGGCATCATCTCGGTGCTGCTGGCCTTGGTGCCGGTGGTCGCGATCTCGCCGATCCTTCTCTATATCGGCATGCTGATGACGGCGCAGGCATTCCAGACCACGCCGCTCAAGCATGCGCCCGCGATTGCGCTCGCCTTCACGCCGCATCTGGCGGCCTGGGCCAAGCTGTTGATCGACACCATGCTCAACTCGACCATGAATGCGGCAGCCACCGTTGGCGGGCTCAGCGCCGACAAGGCGGCTGCGGTCAAGGCGGCCGCCATCGCCGCGCTGCCGCAACAGGGCGTACTCTATAAAGGCCTGGAAGTGATGGGCGGCGGCTCGATCCTGGCCGGCCTCGTGCTGGGCGCCGTCGGCGTGTTCGTGATCGAGCGCGATTTCGTCAAGGCCTCGGCCTTTGCGTTATCGGGCGCCGTACTCACCTTCTTCGGCTTCATGCATGGTGAATCGGTCGGACTCAATGTCACACCGGCCGTGGCGCTGGCTTATGCCGTGGTGGCGGCCGGGCTGTTTGCGGTGAGTAAGCTCGAGTCCACCGAGCACTATGTCGCCCATCCGGAGATGTCGGCTGCGCCCGCGGAGTAGGGGCAGGAGGAATCAGGAATGCACACGGCTTCCTGATAGCGCTGCCTCGGCGGCATCGCCGATCGCCGCGTAGATCTCATGGAGATCTTCGGCCGTGACGCAATAGGGAGGCATCACGTAGATCGTGTTGCCAAGCGGACGCAGCAGAAGATTCCGACCGCGGAACACGGCCTGAAGCGTCGGGCCCACGCTCGAAAGATAACCGCGGTCGGGCACGATCAGATCGAGCGCCGTTATCGTGCCGATCCGCCGCACGTCTTTAAAGCGCGGATCGGTACGGAAAGGCTCGATTTCCCTTTCCTGCATCCCGGCAACGGCCGCGACCCGATCCATGACCGCCTTGTCTTGCCACAGGTCCAGATTTGCCTTGGCGGCGGCGCATGCGATCGGGTTGGCCGTATAGGAGCTCGAATGAAAGAACGTATGCGTGCGGTTGGTCGAATAATGCGCGTCGAAGATTTCGGCACGGCACATCGTCACCGCGAGTGGAAGCGATCCTCCCGTGAGTCCCTTCGAATAGCAGGCGATATCCGGCGACACATCCGCTTGTTCGCAGGCAAATAAGGTGCCGGTTCGGCCCCAGCCCGTCATGACCTCATCTGCAATGAACAGCACGTTCGATGCCTCGCAGATGCGCTTCATTTCCTTCAGCGCCCAGGCGGGATATGTCAGCATGCCGCCCGCGCCCAGGATCAACGGTTCGACGATGAAAGCGGCGGGACCTTCGCCGAGACAAGCCGCCTCGAGTGCATCGAGGGTCGCCTGCTCGTGACCGGGCTTCGGAAACGGAATCGTGGTAACCTCGAACAGCAGCGGCTCGTAGGCTGCGTTGAACACGCCACGCGCGCCGACCGACATGGTTCCGACGGTGTCGCCGTGATATGAGTGCTGCATCACCACGATGCGCGAGCGTGGTTTGCCGATGTTGTTCCAGTAGCCGAGTGCCATTTTCAGCGCGACCTCCACGCTGGTCGAGCCGCTATCCGAAAAGAACACATATTCCAGATTCCGGGGCGTCGATTTCAGGAGCTGCGCAGCAAGCTCCTCGGCCGGCTCGTGGGTGTGCCCGGCGAAAATGATCTGGTTGAGCCGTTCGGCCTGCTTCCGAATCGCGTTGACGATGTGGGGATGACAATGACCGTGCGTGACGACCCACCAGGACGCAATGGCATCGATGATGCGGCGGCCGTCCGCGGTGTAGAGATATGCTCCTTCGCCGCGAACGATTTTCGTCATCTCGCCCTGAAGGGCGTGTTGCGTAAACGGATGCCAGATCGGTCCTTTGCGCGTCATCGATCGAAATCACCACGGCTGAAGCAGCGTTCGAAAACAGATCGGAGCGTTGGCGCATCGAGAGGTGAAAGCCAGGGCAATCGTCCAAGCTTACGCACCTGCGCCATTCTGCAGATCGTTGCTTCGGTATCGGCATTTTCGGCGCCGATGAACGCGATCCCGAGAATGTCGATCTTGCGCGATCGCAAGGCCTCGACCGACAGAAGCGAATGGTTGATGGTGCCGAGCGCGGTGCGCGCGCAAAGCACGACGGGCAGTTGCCATTGTGCAAAGAGATCGATGTACAGCGTCTCGCGATCGAGGGGCACCATCAGGCCACCCGCGCCCTCGATGACAAGCGGGTCCGCGCCGACGTCAGGCACGCGAAGCGACTGCGTATCGATGGCAACGCCGTCGATTTCGGCGGCTCGGTGGGGCGAAGCCGGGGTTTGCAACCGGTAGCGTTCCGGCAGGATACGGTCAGCGGAAAGGCCGCCCAGCCGCGCGACAATCTCGGAATCGGTCTCTTCGTCCAGGCCCGACTGAATGGGCTTCCAATATTTGGCGCCGAGGAAACCGGCCAGTCCCGATGAGAACACGGTCTTGCCGATCCCGGTGTCGGTCCCGGTCACCACGACAGGCCGGATCATCGGGATTCCACCGCAGCTTCTTCGAACAGCGCGTCGAGCATTGAGCGCACGTCATCCTCGCTGACGTTCAAGGTGAGCGAGATCCGCAGCCGCGCGGTGCCCGCAGGCACGGTTGGCGGCCGGATGCCGCGGATGTCAAAGCCGCGGGCCTGCAACGCCGAAGCGAGCGACATCGCCCGCATATTGTCGCCGACGATGTAAGGCACGATCTGCGAGCGCGAAATGCTGGGGCTGCCCCGCGCGGCCATCTCTCGATGGGTACATGCCACCAGCGCGGCCAGGCGCTCCTGATGGGCAGGCTCCTGCTGCAGGATCAGAAGGGCCTCTTGCACCGCTACGGCCATCAGCGGCGAAGGGGCCGTCGCAAAAATAAACGGACGGCAGCGATTGACCATGAAGTCACGGAGCACACGGCTCATGGTAACCAGCGCGCCGGCCGCGCCCAACGCTTTGCCGCAGGTGTGAACGACGATCAGATTGTCGCGCCCTTCGTAACGAGCGGTCAGCCCTCGTCCTTGCTCTCCATGGACTCCGGTGGCGTGGGCTTCGTCCACGAGCAGAAATGCCTCATATCGGTCCGCGATGGCGACAAGCTCCTCCAGCGGCGCGAAATCGCCATCCATGCTGTAAAGGCTTTCGACCACGATCCAGATCCGACCCGTTCCGCCTTTCGCGCGCCAGTCGCGAATTTCGCTTTCGAACGACTGCGGGTCGTTGTGAACCGCCTGGCAAAACTCAGCCCTGCCGGCTCGGGCTCCTTCATGAATGCTGGCGTGAACGAGCGCATCCAGAACAAGAAGGTCGCCTCTCTGCGGCAATGTCGTCAGGACGGCAAAGTTGGCGACGTACCCGCCGCCGAAAAACACGGTGGTCTCGGCTCCGAAAAACCGGGCGGCTTCGGCTTCGAGGCTCTCATGCTCCGCGCAGTTCCCACGCAAAAGCCGCGAGCCGCCGCTGCCAATGGGCGTGCCGGCCTCAAGCGCGGCCGCGACGGCTTTCTTCATGCGCGGCGCGTTGGCGAGCGCCAGGTAATCATTTGACGAGAAATCCATGCCCGCAAGCGGCTTGAGCGTGCGCCGCTGATGGTCCTTTTCCAGGCTTCTCAGCGCGGCGGCATAGGTTGCTGTCCTGTCCATGCTTGCGATGTCGATCAAGGGGAATGGCAAAGGGAATAGGATGGGTGGCCGGGGTGCGCGTGCGTGGCGTTCTGCACCGATCTCAATCCCCGATCAAGGGAATAACTTTTCGGACTTTGATGACCGACGCTCTCAGGGCCGCACCGCCGGTGTCTCCATCTTCATGCCGTGCGCGCGGCTCATCAGATAGAGCTCGAGCGCGACGAGCTCCGGCGCGCCGTAGTCGGGGGGCTGGGCGCGGACGCCGGTGATGCAGCTGCGCAGGCGGCGCTCCAGCGAGCCGAGCGTCTGCCATTCCAGCCGGTATTCGGGATAGCCGTTCGGCTCTCCTTGCGTAATCGGGGAGCCGGCGAGGCGCTTGTCGAAGTTATCGTTGTGGCAGTTGGCGCAGGCGAGATTGAGCTGGCCCTCGCGCTGCATGAACAGGGCGTGGCCCTGCTCGACGAACGGTTTCAATTCTGGATCGTCGCCGGCGGTGATCGGCATGCCGCGCGACTGGTTGGCGACAAAGACCGATAGTGCAAGCAGGTCGTGGCTTTCGTAAGGAAGCGCCTCCGCCTGCTGGCGCTGCGTTCGTTCCATGTTGATGCGCTGTTCGAGGGTGACGGGGCGGCCGAGCGCCTTGTCGAAAGCGGGATAGCGCGCCGCGACTCCCTTCATGCTCTCGCGCGCATCGCCATGGCAATCGGAGCAGGCCTTGTCGGCCGCACCCAGCTTCTTGTTCCAGAGCGCCTCGCCGTCGAGCACGAACAGCATGCCGGGGTTGGACGTGTCGTCGTCCTGCATCGCCCGAGTGTCGGGTCCCATGAAGGAATAGCCGGAGCGGCGTTCGCCGCCGGGTATTTCGGCGGCGA
>DATHMA010000184.1:0-12020 GCA_035487555.1 Bradyrhizobium sp.
ACTTCCGCGCAGGCGGACCGGCAGCCAACCTAGAGCAACGCATTCGCGGCGGGTAGCAACGGCCGGGTGCGGAGCCCTGAGCTGTTGCTGTCGGGTTGTCAGCCGTTTGCCATCGGCAAGATGCGTGTGAAAAACGTTGCCTTATGCAAATCCAGCGACTTTGTCGCTGGTCGATGTCCGCTTTATGCCGAAAGGGCCGGAGCCGGGGCGGAAATACATTTTGATAATTCCGAACAACCAGCCGCCTAGCTAGTCGCAGCCTTCTCTGGCCCCACAACGCGGAAGCTTTTCGCGAACTCTCGTTCCCCACCGCGCTCGCGCTCCACGTTGCAGCGGGCGAAGAGGCCATCGAGCATGGTCTCATCAGGCGAGCGAGGTGCCTATTGCCGAGTGCCCTTCCAAGCCCAGCCCCGCTACCTCCCCTACACCGGATCATCGGCGGCAATTCCCGTTGAACGCTCCACCTACACCATGGAGCGCGGTTCGAGGGTCAGGGCCGTTTGACACAGATCAAAGCAACTCCTCTTCTTGCCTGTGACCTGAGAATTTGGGTGGACAACGGACGGTATTGCGTTCCGCCCGTATGAGGAGGATGACCACGACACCGGCAACCATCCACATCGTCGACGACGACCGGTCTTTTCGCGTTGCGATTGCCCGGCTGCTCCGGGCTGCTGGCTATCAGGTGGCGCTCTATGAATCCGGCCAACAACTTCTCGCCAATGCGCCGGGCACGGGAGCAGGTTGCATATTGCTCGACATACGTATGCCCGAGCTCGATGGGCTCGAGTTGCAGGAGCGATTGAAGGAAATCGGCTCTCCCCTGCCTATCGTGTTCTTGACCGGGCACGGGAGCATTGAGACCAGCGTGCAGGCGATCAAGGCCGGCGCTGAAGATGTCCTGACAAAACCAGTGTCGAAATCCACGCTGGTCGAGGCCATTGAGCGGTCCCTCGTGCGATACCGCGAGCGCAGCGAACAGCGCTCGAAAGCGGCAATCTTGACGGACGCCTCAACGCCAACTGATTTTCCTGTCGAGTTGCCGGGCGGACTGGACGCGAGATTCTGTGAGGTCATGGATGCCGCCCCGGTGATGATCTGGGTGTCCGGCACGGACAAACGATGCGTCTGGTTCAACCGGCCATGGCTGACCTTTACCGGCCGCGACATGCAGCAGGAATTCGGCAACGGCTGGTCGGAGGGGGTTCATCCAGAGGATTTCGATCGTTGCGTGGAAACCTACGTCAGCCACTTCGATGCGCGGAAGGAATTCCGGATGGAGTATCGGCTGCGCCGTCACGATCGCACGTATCGTTGGATTGATGACGCCGGGATTCCGCGCTTTGCCCGGGATGGTTCCTTTCTTGGATACATCGGCTCCTGTACCGATATCCACGAGTACAGGGAAACTCAGAGCGAACTACGTCGTCGTCTCCTGGAGATCGCTCGATTGACGAGACGTGCCGACGCTGCGGCGATAGCGGGATTATTTGCGCACGAATTGAACCAGCCCCTGGCAGCCATCCTGAGCAATATTGAAACCGCGGAGTTGGATGCTCCCGCTGGCGCGCTAAAGGAGATTCTCGTCGACGTTCGTCGCGACAACCTGCGTGCGGCCGAAATCATCCGCCACATGCAGAACCTGTTGCGAAGCGACGAGCCGGAAGTACAAAAAATCAACTTGAACGATGTCGTGTGCGTCGTTCATGAAATCTTGAAGCCACACGCGGCTGAAGTTGGCGTCGAAATGAAAACATACCCCTGGCAAAGCATGCTGGAAGTGCGGGCTGATCCAACCTGGCTGCAGCAGGTTGTGTTGAATTTGGCGTTGAATGCTATGGACGCGACCATGAGTAATTTTCCAGGCGAGCGCCGTATTGTGTTGGAAACTCACCTGGTCGGTCAATCCAAGGCGGGGCTTTCTGTCTCTGACACAGGAGCCGGCATTCCAGCTCACCAGCTTGCCAGCATCTTCGAGCCGTTCGCCTCCAAGCGAGGCGGTTCGGGGCTTGGACTGTCCACGGCCCGCGGGATCGTTGAAACCTTTGGCGGAAAGATCTGGGCAAAGAACCACGCGGGCAGAGGTGCGGTTTTTCAGTTCACCCTGCCATTGTCCGGTGCATAGCTATCCCCTCCCCCTACACCGGATCAAACGCCCGGATCGGCGGCAGATTGCCGTTGAACCGCTCCACCTCCACCGTCGTGATCTGCCCCGTGCAGCCCTGCGCGAACGATGACGTCCCGATGTCGCGCGTCAGCACGTTCGGATTGCCGTGAACGCAGAGCGGGGTTTCCTCCTCCGGGTCCATCGGGTCGTACCAGGCGCCGGTCGGGAGCTGGACGATGCCGGGGGCGACCCCGTCGGTGACGTGCACGGCGGCGAGGCAGGCGCCTCTGATGTTGAAGAGGCGGATGATGTCGCCGTCGGCGATGCCGCGGGGCTTTGCGTCACGCGGGTTCATGCGCGCGACCTCGCGGCCGCGATGTTTCGCCTCCAGCGAATGCCCGCCGAAATCGAGCTGGCTGTGCAGGCGCGTGGTCGGCTGGTTGGCGATGAGGAAGAACGGCGAGCCGGGCTCGGGCACATCCGTCTTCTCGAGCCAGACCGGATGGCCCGGACAATCGGCATCGCCGTGGCCGGCGATCTTCCTGGAGAAAATCTCGATGCGCCCGCTCGGCGTCGGCAGTGGATGCGCGGTGGGATCGTCGCGGAAGCGGCGCAGCCGGCCGCCATCGTCCGCGTGCTGCGGCACAGTCAGGCTGCCGGCCTGCCAGAACTCCTCGAAATCAGGCGCAACAAGTCCCTGTGCGGCCATCGAGGCGCGGGCCGGCTCGTAGAGATGCGCCAGCCATTCGCGCGCGGTGCGGCCTTCGGTGAAGGGTTCGCGCGCGCCCAAGCGCTCGGCCAGGTCGGCGAAGATCTCGTAATCGTCGCGCGCCAAGCCAAACGGCTCGGCGATGCGGTGCATGGCGACCATCAGGGGATCGTTGGTGGAATAGCCGATGTCTTCTCGTTCAAGAGTCATGGTCGCGGGCAGCACGATGTCGGCGTGGCGGGCCGTCGCGGTCCAGGCGAGCTCATGCACCACCAGCGTATCGAGCTTCGCAAAAGCCTTGCGCAGGCGGTTGAGATCCTGGTGGTGATGGAAGGGATTGCCGCCGGCCCAGTAGACCAGACGGATGTCCGGATAGGTACGCGTCTCGCCATTGTAGCGATAGCTGGTGCCGGGCTGGAGCAGCATGTCGGCGATGCGCGCCACCGGAATGAAATCGGCGACGCCGTTGCGGCCTTGCCCGAGCGTCGGGCCCGGCACCGCGTTGACGCGGCGGCCGTAATAGCCGATCGCGCCGAGCGAATAGGCGTAGCCGCCGCCGGCGAGACCGATCTGGCCGAGCGCTGCGGCGAGCACGAGGGCCATCCACACCGGCTGCTCGCCATGCTCGGCGCGTTGCAGCGAATGCGAGACAGTGATGAGCGACCTCTTCCCGGCCAAGCGACGCGCAAGCTTGCGTATGATGTCCGCATCGATGCCGCAGATCGACGCGGCCCATTCGGCGTGCTTGGGCTGCCCATCGGTCTCGCCGGTGAGATAGCGCAGGAAGACCGGCCAGCCTTCGGTGTAGCGATCGAGGAAGGCCTGATCGTGCAGGCCTTCGTTCACCAGCGTGTGGACGAGGCCGATCATCAGCGCGGTGTCGGTGCCGGGACGCGCCATCATCCACTCCGCGCCGGCCTCCACCGGCAGATCGTCGCGGAGCGGACTGACAAGGATGAACGCGCAGCCGCGACGATGCGCGGCTTCCATGGCGCCGCGCTCGACATGCTTGCTGATCGAGCCGCCGGCCACCATGGAGTTCTTCAGCGCCATGCCGCCGAACGCGAGCACGATGTCGGTCTCTGCCGCGATCTGCTCCCAGGTGACGTTGTGCTTGGTGATGTCTTCATAACCGCAGAGAATCTGCGGCAGCAGCACCGAGGACGCGCCGGAGGAATAGGTGTTCACCGAACGCACATAGCCGCCCATCGCGATATTGAGGAAGCGATGCACCTGGCTCTGCGCGTGATGGAAGCGGCCGGCGCTCGACCAGCCATAGGAGCCGCCGAACACCGCAGCGGGCCCGCGCGTGTCGCGGATGCGCGCTAGTTCCCCGCCGAGCAGATCGAGCGCCTTCTCCCAGCTGACGGAAACGTACTCATCGCGGCCGCGGCGATCATCGGGACCCGGACCGCGCTCGAGCCAGCCGCGGCGGATCGCCGGCTGGGCGATACGGGCCTGATGGCGCAACGCGCCGGGAAAATTATCGATGATGCGGTTCGGATCGGGATCGCCCGCATACGGCCTGACTTCGAGACCGGCCTCGCCAAGACGCGCCGAGAACACGCCCCAATGCGAGGTGTGCGGCTTGAAACCATCCGACAGATCGAGGGCGGGGTCGGGGTGGCCAATCGTATCGCTCATTCCGTCGTGTCCTTCGCGAGCCGGTCGGCCGGCATTGGTATCGGCGCACACATATCGCACACGAACCCGTGATCGCGCCCGACGGCACCAGCGTCAAGGTCCGCAGTTAAGCCATTTGGTCGCGACAGGGTTGCTCCGAGGTGCCTTGGTCCCGGGCCACCCCGCACCAGCTAAGCGGAACCATTTCACGACGCAGGCAGAAAGCTCGCTCGGATGTCAGCCGCGATTCAAGGTCAAGTTTTGGCGCGCCAAAACGCGCGAGTTTGGGTGCTGGCCTTCGGCCTGCTCCTGGTCCTCGCTCTTGTTTCGCCCGCCTCGGCCGAGTCGCCGTCCGAGATGGCAGGCTCCGTTCTGTTCGGCATGGAAACCGAGCCTCTTGCGGGCGCTGCGGTCTCGGAGAAATGGAATCACGCGAAGGCCGAGATCGCCCGCGAGCTCGACATCGTGGCCCGGTGCCATCGAACCGGTGCATGCCCGACGGCCGCGCGAAAGCTGATCGATCTGAGCGCGGCCGGCGCCGGCCGCGATAGCCGTGCCAAGATCGGCCTCATCAACCGCGCCGTGGATCAGGCGATCAGCCCCGTCAGCGACGACGCCCAATGGGGCGTGCCCGACCGTTGGAGCGCCCCGTTCGAGACGCTTCGGTCCAGCCGCGGCGACTGCGAGGACTATGCGATCGTCAAATATCTCGCGCTCATCGAGGCGGGCATCCCCAGGGATGATTTGAAGATCGTGATCCTGAAGAATACATTTCCACGCGAAGATCACGCGGTGGTGGCCGTCCGTGTCGACGAGCAGTGGCTCATTCTCGACAACCGCACGCTCACGCTGGTGCGCGATGTGGACCTCACGCGTGCGACCCCGGAGTTCGTGCTCGATCAGGCCGGTGTCCGGCGCTTTGTCTCGAGAGGTCGCGCTGCGCCCTTTGGGCTTCGCGTGGCGCGGTCGGGCTAGACTGCCCCCTCGCCCCGCTCTCTTGTCCGCCGAAGCCCGCCTTCTGGCGAAGGCGGATGCGGGGAGTTGGGGTGAGGGGCTGCCTCCGCAAGAACGGTGAGAAATAGACTCGTTGAGAATCCCCCTCACCCGGATCGCATTTCGCTTCGCTACATGCGATCCGACCTCTCCCCGCAAGCGGGGCGAGGTGAAGCGGGCGCTGATTGCTTTCTGTTCTTCTGACTACTTCAGTCGTGCGTCGCGCGCGATGAAGTCGAGGAAGCTGCGCACTTTCAGCGAGAGGTATTTGCGGCTCGGATATACCGCGAGCAGCTTTCCTGCGAAAAACAGCTTGTCGGGCAGCACGCGCTCCAGCCGGCCCGCGGCGAGATCGTCGGAAAGCAGCCACTTCGGCAGGAAGCTGAAACCCATGCCGTGCAGGCAGGCGTGGTGCAACAGGGTTTCGTTGGCGCTCTGCAAAACCGGAACGAACCTGACCACTTTTCGTCCCTGCTCGCCCTGAAGCGGCACAACGCCGTCTGCGTGCACGAAGGTGTAGGCAAGCAGCGGCGCGCCCTCCAGATCGTCAGGCGAAGCCGGACGGCCACGCGTATCCAGAAATTCGCGCGAGGCGACGAAATGGAAGGACGCGTCCGCAATGGTCCGCGCGATCAGGCCGGGATCGGGAGCGGATGTGACGCGAAGCGCGAGATCGAATCCCTCCTCGACGAGATTGACCAGCCGGCCGCTGAGATCGACCTCCAATGTCACCTCCGGATAGCGCGCGCGGTAGTCGGCCAGCACCCCCGCAAACAGCGGGTTGGCCATCCACACCGGCGTGCTTATGCGCAGGCGCCCCTTCGGCGCGAGCGCGGTCTGGCTGACCGCAGCTTCCACCTCGTCGAGCCCTTCCATCATCTGCCGCGCCTGCTCGAAATACAGCGCGCCGGTCTCGGTCAGGCTGACATGCCGGCTGGTGCGATTGAGCAGGCGCGCCGACAGATGCGCCTCGAGATGCATCACATGCTTGCTCGTCATCGCGGGCGACATCGCGAGACGCTCGGCGGCCGCCGAAAAACTCCTGAGCTCCGCGACGGCGCAGAACACCCGAATGCTCACCAGCGTATCCATGCAATTTCCCGGCGATTTCCAGCCAACGGGTGGATTCTATCATCAACAAACAGGAAATGGTGCATAAACCCGACGGCAAATGATCAATATATGGGAAAAGCTTAGGTTTTTGGGACATCAACCTTTTCCGGAGCAAAACCCATGTCCCACCTCGAAGCCTGGTCGCCGCGCGTGCTTGCCGCGGTGCGGATCATCACCGCACTGCTGTTCATCGAACATGGACTGATGAAGCTTGTCGCCTTCCCGGCCGCCGTTCCGGGGTTGCCGAGCCCCCTCCCCGCCATCCTGGTCGCCGCGGCTGTGATCGAGATCGTGGGCGGGGCGCTGATCGCGGTTGGACTGTTCACCCGCATCGCCGCGTTCATCTGCTCCGGCGAGATGGCGGCGGCCTATTTCATGTTTCACGCGCCGAACAGCTTCTGGCCGGCGGTCAACCAGGGCGACGCCGCGATCCTGTTCTGCTTCGTCTTCCTCTATCTCGCCTTTGCGGGGGCGGGCGCCTGGAGCATCGACGCAGCTTTGTCGAACTCGCAACCGAAGCTCGTGAGGGCCTGAGCATGAGCGGGCGGCGGCTTCCCACCTACTTCCTCTCCCATGGCGGCGGTCCCTGGCCGTACATGGAAGCAGGCATTTGCCGCCGCTTCGACAAGCTCGAAGCCTCGCTGCTCGCCCTTCGCCGCGAATGGGGCGATGCACCGCGAGCCGTCCTGGTGATTTCAGGACATTGGGAGACGGAGGAATTTGCCGTCTCCTCGGCAGCCCATCCCGGAATGGTGTTCGACTATCACGGTTTCCCCGAACATCTGTACCGGATCAAATATGACGCGCCCGGCTCGCCCGAACTTGCGATGCGCCTGCGCGCGATGCTGCAAGCCGGCGGGTTCGCATGCGACAGCGACGGCGAGCGCGGCTTCGACCACGGCACGTTCAGCCTGATGAAGCCGATCTATCCGGACGGCGAAATGCCGATCGTGCAGCTATCGGTCAAGCAGGACCTCGATCCGCACGCGCACCTCTCGATCGGGCGGCTGCTCGCGCCCCTCCGCGACGAAGGCGTCGTGATCATCGGCAGCGGCTCGAGCTTTCACAATCTCGGCCTACGCGGCCCCGCCGCCATCGAGCCTTCCCGCCGCTTCGATGATTGGCTGCAACAGACGCTGCTGCAGTCTCCGACCGACGAACGCCGTCGGCGCGTCGCCAATTGGACCGTTGCACCGGATGCACGCACGGCCCATCCCCGCGAGGATCACCTGATCCCGCTGATGGTGGCGCTCGGCGCAGCAGAGGAGGAGCCGGCTGCGCTGATCTATCACCAGGGCGACTTCATGGGCAGCTGGACGCTGTCGAGCTTCCGTTTCGGCGGCTAAAACTCCGCATCCAGCAACGCCTCGACCTCAGCAGACCGGACGATGGTCCCGTGCACGAAGGCTTCGTGGTTGGCTTCGATCTGATCGTGGTCGTAGAGATAGTTGACCATGATCCCGAACGACTCGCGGATGCCGCGTGGCGCGGTGTTGCCGAGCCAATTGATCCGCTCGAGCCGTGCTCCGTTACCGAGGTGGAAGCGTGCCACGGGGTCGATACGGCCGCCGGACGACGGGCGACGCGTCAGATACACGGCGCAGCGTTGCATCAAGCCGGTGCGCAGTTGCTCGCTCAGCTCAAGATCCTGCCACCATCGGTCGGTTTCCAGCTTCGACAGCAGTGCGGCATCGCCATGCCGGGGCTGCTCCATGAGCCAGCGGCGAAAACCCGGGATCGGCGACAGCGTGGAAAAACGCTGCAGCCGGGGCAACTCGGTTTGCAGCTCCTCCACCACCTGCTTGATCAGGAAATTGCCGAACGACACGCCGCGCAGGCCGTCCTGGCAATTGGAGATCGAATAGAAGATCGCGGTATCCGCACGCGCGGCGCGCAGCCGTGCCGCTTCCTCGTCGCCGTCCTGGAGCAGCAAAGGCGGCACAGCGCCGGCCAGCCCCTCGACCAGCGCCACCTCGACGAAGATCAGGGGCTCGCCCGGCAAGGCGGGATGGAAAAACGCGAAACAGCGCCGGTCCGGCGCGAGACGACGGCGCAGATCGTCCCAGCCCGTGATCTCGTGCACCGCCTCGTAGGCGATCAGCTTTTCCAGCACTGCGGCGGGCGACTGCCAGTCGATCCGGCGCAGCTCGAGAAAGCCGCGGTTGAACCACGAGGCGAACAGGTGCTTGAGGTCGGCATCCAACAGTTCCAGAGTCGGCTCGTCGCGCAGACGCGACAGGATCCCCTTGCGCATCGCCACCAGCGCACCGGTCCCGCCGGGTGCCATATTCATCCGGCGCAACAGCTCCTGCCGCGGCGGATCGGCGGCCTGCGCCAGATGGGCGGCGGCCTCCGCCGTCATGTCGACGAGATATCTCTCCGCCGCCCCGCGCAGCATCGTCGCATCAGGCTGAAAGTCCGTCGCCAGGAAACGCTCAAAGCCCTGGCGGTCGTCGACATCGAGCTTGCCGAGCACCTCGTGCAGCTCGCGCGAGAGCAAGGCACCGGAGGCTTCGCCGCCTTCCGACAACAACGCCGACGCCAGCTGCTTTGCCCGATCGAGCGAGGGGGGCTTTGACGCGTTTGCGCCGACCGAAACCTGTTTCGCAGAAGCCTGTTTTGCAGAAGTCATGGCTGTCTCCTCAGGCGTGAGTGTTGGCGGTTGCGGTCGCAGGCGTCACGGCCGGCCGGCGGAATTTCGCCGGCGGCACGTACAGCCCGCCCGAAGCGGTAACGAGATCGTCAATGGACTTGGCGGCGAGCCAGTCGCGCGTTGCGGTGGCGACATCGATGCCGAGGTCGGCGGGGAACATCACGATGCCCTTGCGCCGCAGCTCTTCGGCGGCACCTGCCGGCAGCCGCTTGCCGAAATCGGTATCGCCGGCGATGGCACGCAGCGCTGACTCGCGCTCTTCCGGCGAGCGACAGCGCAGGAGATTAGCGACACCGCACTCGGTGATGACGTGGGTGACGTCGTCGCCATAGATCATCACCGGCGGCAGCGCGAAGCCCGCGGACGTGGCAAGATCGAAGGCGTCCAGCCGCTCGACAAAACTCGGCGCGCCATTCGGCTGGCGGGTCTGCACCATCTGCACCACGAGCTTGCGCCCGCGCAGGTCCTCGCCCGCCTCACGGCCAGCGCGCAGCCATGTCGGCGTCGCGTGCCGGCGACCGCGCGCATCCGCGCCCATGTTCGGTGCGCCGCCAAAGCCCGCGATCCGCCCTTTCGTCGCCGTCGAGCTGTTGCCCTGCGCATCGATCTGCAGCGTGGCGCCGACGAACATGTCGCAGGCATATTGTCCGGCGACCTGTGCCAGCGCACGGTTCGAGCGCAGATTGCCGTCGGCACCGACCGGGAATATCCCGGCGTGCTTCGCGACATAGCGCTCCATGCCGATCTCCGAGCCGAAGCTGTAGACGCCATCGACAAAACCGCTTTCGATCGCCGGTATCAGCGTCGGATGCGGATTGAGCACGAAGTGCCGCGCGATCCTGCCCTTCTGGCCGCGCGCGGCGGCGAAGGTCGGCAGCAAGAGCTCGATCGCCGCGGTGGCGTAGCCGATGCCGTGATTGAGGCGCTGCACCTGGTAAGGCTCGTAGACCGCCGCAATCGCCAGCATCGCCATCAGTACGTTCTCGTCGCGGACCTTGGCGGGATCGCGCGTAAACAGCGGCTCGATCGCATAGGGTTTTGGGCTCTGCACCACGATGTCGATCCAGTCGCCGGGAATGTCGACACGCGGCAGGCGATCGACAATCTCGTTGACCTGCACCACGACGACACCGCCGCGAAAGGCGGTCGCCTCGGCGATGGTCGGCGTGTCCTCGGTGTTCGGGCCGGTATAGAGATTGCCGTTGCGATCGGCCTTGTCGGCGACCAGGAGCGCCACCTGCGGCGTCAGATCGACCAGCATGCGGGCATAGAGTTCGAGATAGGTGTGGATCGCACCGATTTTCACGCGCTTGTAAGCAACCAACTCGGCGAGCTTGCGGCTTTGCGGTCCGGCGAATGAGAAATCGAGCCGATTGGCGATGCCGCGTTCGAACACTGCCAGATGATCGGGCAATGCGAGCACAGACTGCACCATGTGCAGATCATGCACGCGCGCCGGATCGACCTTGGCCAGGACGGAAGCGAGAAAGTCGGCCTGCTTCTGGTTGTCGCCCTCGATCGCCACGCGATCACCGGGCTCGATCACGGCCTCCAGCAGCTCGACCATGCGGCCGGCGGCGCAGATCTTATCCCCACCGCAAAGCGCCGCCGCACGCGCGAGCCGTTCCGTCCGATGCGTCCGAGATGATGTGTCCAACATGAGAGCCTCTCCTTCGTTTCTCACGAAGAAGGGTAGGAGCGCATCATTGATTATAGAAACGATATTTTATAATATGATTGATCGCAATTGACGATCAATCATATTGGGCGCCCATGCTGGATTTCGAGCTGCTCCGCACCTTCGTGGCTGTCGCCGATCACGGTGGATTTCATCGTGCCGCGGAGCGGCTGAACCTTACGCAGTCGACCGTGAGCCAGCAGATCAAGCGGCTCGAAGCCGAGACCCGGCGTCCCTTGTTTCGGCGCACGACCCGCTCGGTCGCACTTACCGACGATGGTGAGATGCTGCTCGGCGACGCCCGCCGCCTGCTGCAACTCGAGGAAGCTGCTCGTCATCGCCTTGCGGCGCCGCGGCTCTCCGGCACGGTGCGCCTCGGCGTAGTCGAGGAGATTGCAGGCGGTTCGCTGCCTTCAGCGCTCGGCCGTTTCGCCGCGCTCCATTCGGGCGTGAAGCTCGAAGTGCAGATCGGTGTCAGCGCGGAGCTGATCGAGCAGCTCAACGCGGGACGGCTTGACGTCGTATTCGCCAAGCGTCCGCTCGGCACCTCACGCGGGCGCCTGGTCTGGCGCGAGGCCCTGGTCTGGGCGGCGGCCGAGAGTTTCGAGCTCGTTGCTGACGCCGCGCTACCGCTGGCGCTTTATCGCGAACGGTCGGTTTCGCGCGAGGCGGCGCTCGCGGCGCTGAGCAGCAGCGAACTGAGCTGGGAGATCGTCTACACCAGTCCGAGCCTGACGGGCGTGCGCGCCGCAGCGCTCGCCGGTCTTGCCATCACGCCCCTTCCGGCAAGTGCCATCATCGCGGGTTTGCGTATTCTCGGCGGAGCGCACGGCCTGCCGCGCCTGCCTGACCTCGAGTTCGCGATCTACGAGAAGGCCCGCCCCGACAAGGCCGCCGCGGCACTTGCCGCCAATCTTTTGACTCTCGCGCAGGGGCCGTCGCGCCCGACGATTTGACACAGTGCGATCGTCCCGCTGACATGATCGAGTTGAGCCTGCGAGAACTAGCACTACTTTGGCAGAATGTGTTTGCGCCGCTGTTTTTCATGGATTTGTTTCCGGCAGTATGGACACCGTTCAGACGGCGGCCGAAGGATGAGATCGACGATGGCGTGACGTACGGCGGGCATCGTTGGCTGAGGCGG
>DATHMA010000185.1:0-4048 GCA_035487555.1 Bradyrhizobium sp.
CAGGATGATCGGCTCGGAGGATTTCGAGAACGGCTTCATCGCCTCGCTTGAATTGAAGTTCGGCTCGATATGCGAAATCCGCCGCGCATAGCCCATCGGCAGCACCAGCACCGGCACGGATTCGCCAAAGCACTGCGCGACGCCGCCCATGGCATTTTCCGCGCCCGGACCATGCTGCATGCAGAAGGCGCCGATGCTGCGTCCCGACGTGACGCGCGAGATCGCGTCCGCCATGTGCAGCCCGATGCGCTCCTGCCGTACCATGACGGGCCGGATATCGGCATTGGCCGCGTGTTCGATCAGATGGTTGACGGGATAGCCGCAGAGGATCTCGATCCCCTCGCGCTTCATGATTTCCGCGATCGCAGTGCCGAGCTTCATGGCCGTTTCTCCCCGGGGATGGCCGATTGTGGCTCGGCCTTTGACAGGGATAGAGGAACAGGAAACGGCGCGCTGGTAAAGCATCGGCGGCGCGCGCAGTGGAAGCTCTGTTATGCGCCTGCCGCGCCACCTTTGGACTGGACAGGGCGGTTAAAAAAGCTCCGCTTTTAATGGTTTCTTCAGGCTGTTCCTCAATGGGCCGGAAACCATTCCAACCCTAGATTGCGGCCCATAATGGTACGGGCAGGAAGCCCGCTGGAATGCCCGACAGGAGTCCTGGAATGCGGAAGCTGATTGCGAAATTTTGGGCCGATCAGTCGGGCGCCACCGCCATCGAATATTGCCTGATCGCCGCCGGCATCAGCATCGTCATCGTCGTCGTCGTCAACGGCATGGGCACCGCGCTCAACGGCAAATATTCGGCGATGAGCACGTCGCTGAAGTAGCGGCGAACTGGCATCACTCCTTTAGCAAGCGTTCGATCTATCTCCTCACCATGAGGGGATAAAGCTCAGCCGGCCTTCTTGGCGCGGGCAGGGGCACGCGTGGGCTTGGCGGCCTTCTTCGGCTCTTCCTTGGCGGCGCGCTTGGCAGCGCCGGTACCGCTACCCGTGATCGGCAGCAGCATCTCGCGCTGGCCTTCGACGCGCTTGGACTTCTTGCCCTTGCCATTAGCCTTGGCTTTCGCGGGCGGCGGGGCGGCCTGCTTCTCGTTGGCAAGGCTCTTCTTCAGCGCATCCATCAGGTTGATGACATTGCCGCTCGATTTGGGCGCGGCCTTCGGCGCGATCTTCACGCCGTTGCGCTTCTGATTGATGAGGTCGACCAGCGCCGTCTCGTAGTGATCCTCGAACGCTTCCGGCTCGAACTCGCCGGACTTCTGCTCGACGATGTGCTTGGCGAGATCGAGCATGTCCTTGGTGATTTTGACGTCCTGGATGTCCTCGAAATATTCCTTCTCGCTGCGCACCTCGTAGGGGTAGCGCAGCAGCATGCCCATCAGGCCGTTCTCCAGCGGCACCAGCGCGATGATGTGCTCGCGGTTGGTCAGCACGACGCGGCCGATCGCGACCATGTCCATGCTGCGGATGGTCTCGCGGATCACCGCATAGGCGTCATGGCCGATCTTGCCGTCGGGCACCAGATAATAGGGGCGGATCAGATAGCGGCTGTCGATCTCGGTCTTGGGGACGAACTCGTCGATGTCGATGGTGTGGGTCGATTCCAGCGCGATGTCGTCGAGCTCTTCCTTGGTGACCTCGATGTAGGTGTCGGTGTCGACCTTGTAGCCCTTGACGATGTCCTCATTGGCCACTTCCTCGCCGGTATCGGCGTCGACCTTGGAATATTTGATGCGGTGGCCGGTCTTCTTGTTGATCTGGTTGAACGAGACCTTCTCGGTGTCGGAGGTGGCCGGATACAGCGCAACCGGGCAGGTCACGAGCGACAACCGCAGAAAGCCTTTCCAGTTGGCGCGGGGGGCCATGGCGAACTCCGAAAACGCTACAGGACAAGCCTTGAGGATAGCACCGGGTTGCTTAACCACAAGCGACCGGAGCGCGGATTCTGACAACGGTGTTAACTGTTGCCGGTTCGTACTCACATGTGCGGCGCAAGGACGCTTTGCGGAACGCAGCCAGAGCCGGAACATCGCCTCGCGCGGGGCGTTGGCTCCAGGTCTTAGTCAACAGCGTCTTGGTCAAGTCTAGGGAAGTCTAGTACCGCAAGTCCGATGCCGCGAAGGCTCGCGGAGATTGTGGGGTGACAGCCAGCCAACGAGGTCACCATGGCGACGACAAGAGAACACGATCACGACCGCATCGTCGAAACGTCTACCCAGGCCCGTCAGGCCGAACCCGGCCCGTCCGTGCTGGCGCTACTCACGGCCTCGACAGGGCTCGCCGTCCTGATCCTCGGCACGCTCTGGTTCGTATTCTTCCGCGTCTAGGGGAGGTGCGAGCACCGTCTCGACCACGTGCCGGATCTCGAGGATTCCGCCTCGCGTCAAGCGCCCGTTTGGGCTTCCAAGGCGCCGGATTAGCGGCTAAAGCGGCCCCGTTGAACGTTTGGCGGGGCTCGCGCGTCCAAGGCATGATCGAAGCACCGAAAGACCTTTGTGAAGAAAAAGTAACATTGGGTTATTTTATCTGTTCATGGGCGGTTCACGCCGGCCGGGTTCATCTAATGGCGCAGTTGGTGCAGTTCAGCTTTGGAGGCAACCGTGCGCTTGCTCGTCGTTGAGGACGATCCGGATCTCAATCGCCAACTCACTACCGCATTGAGCGACGCCGGATATGTGGTCGATCGTGCGTTTGACGGCGAGGAGGGGCATTATCTCGGCGACAGCGAGCCGTACGACGCCGTCGTGCTCGACATCGGCCTGCCGAAGATGGACGGCATCTCGGTGCTGGAAGCCTGGCGCCGCAACAAGCGCGTGATGCCGGTCCTGATCCTCACCGCGCGCGACCGCTGGAGCGACAAGGTGCAGGGCTTCGACGCCGGCGCCGACGACTATGTCGCAAAGCCGTTTCATCTCGAGGAAGTGCTGGCGCGCATCCGCGCGCTGCTGCGCCGCTCGGCCGGCCACGCCCAGTCCGAGCTCACCTGCGGGCCGGTGTCGCTCGACACCCGCACCGGCAAGGTCAGCGTGTCAGGCAATCCCGTGAAGATGACCTCGCACGAATATCGCCTGCTGGCCTATCTCATGCATCACACCGGCCGCGTCGTGTCGCGCACCGAGCTCGTCGAGCATCTCTACGATCAGGACTTCGACCGCGACTCCAACACCATCGAGGTGTTCGTCGGGCGCATCCGCAAAAAGCTGGATGTCGACATCATCCAGACCGTCCGGGGCCTCGGATATTTGCTGACGCCGCCCCCCGCGGGAGCATAAACTACGGGGCATGCGCCGTAACTCGCTTGCCGTCAGGCTGTTCTTCTCCGCATCAGCCTGGGTGCTGGTGATCCTCGTCATCACCGGCTTCGTGCTGTCCTCGGTCTACAGGAATGCGACCGAGCGCGCCTTTGACCGCAGGCTCAATCTCTATCTGCGCACGCTGATCGCCGAGGTCGCCACCCCGGACGAGCCGCCCGACCGCCAGTTCCAGTCGCTCGGCGAGCCCTTGTTCGAGCTGCCGCTGTCGGGCTGGTACTGGCAGATCACCCGTACCGATACCGACAAGGCCGATGTGCGTTCCTCGCGCTCGCTGTGGGACAAGAAGCTGCCCAAGCTGGAGGACCGCGGCATCGACCTCTCCGCGGCCGGCATCCGCGTCGGCTATGTCGAGGGCCCGGAAGGGCAGAACCTGCGCATGGTGGAACGGCCGGTCGATCTCGGCTCGGACGGCAAATTCCTGGTCGGTGTCGCCGGCGATGCCTCGGAGATTTTCGACGAGACGCGCAGCTTCGACTATTACCTCGGCGGCACCTTCACCGCGCTCGGCATCGTGCTGCTGCTCACCACCATCTTCCAGGTCCGCTTTGGCCTGGCGCCGCTCAAGCGCATCTCGGAATCCATCGCCGACATCCGCTCCGGCCGCGCCGAACGGCTGGAGGGCGAGTTCCCCGTCGAGATCGCGCCGTTGGCGCGCGAGACCAATGCGCTGATCGACGCCAATCGCGAGATCGTCGAGCGCGCGCGCACCCATGTCGGCAATCTCGCGCATGC
>DATHMA010000186.1:0-186893 GCA_035487555.1 Bradyrhizobium sp.
TGGAGGCGCGAATGAACGACGCGTTCTTCTGGTACACGGGCCTTGTGTTCTGGATCGCAATCGCCGCGGGCGCTGTCTGTCTCCTGATGGCGGACGCGAGCGACCGCAGCGTTAGGAGCCGCCATCATGCCCACGACGCCCGGTAGCTGAGCGTCGTTCCCGCACCAAGGCTAGCGAGGCTTGCACGCAAAAAGTTCCAAGCACCGGCCATGCCGATTCGCTAGGCTCGCTACTGGCATACAAGTTCCTGGTGTATTTCGGAGTTGTTTTGGGGGAAACGTGGACTCGCTGGAAAGATAAATCCATTAGTCTATTATACATCAACACTTTAATTCGGACTATTGGCGGAGAGAGTGGGATTCGAACCCACGGTACAGTTTCCCGCACACACGCTTTCCAAGCGTGCGCCTTAAGCCACTCGGCCATCTCTCCGGGAGGCCCTCTCTTGAAACGGCACGAAGCTTTTTGCAAGCGGTTGCCGCGGGCGGCCGTCGAAATTCGGCTAATATTTTGAATAATAACAGGATTTTTCGACATAATCCGCCGTCGGTCGAGCCGTATTTCGACCTGTCGTGAACCGGAATCGGCTCAGCTTCGACGACTGATTTGAATGGACCGGCCAACAGGGGGCAACATGAGCACCATACGAAGAACGGCGATCGCGGCGGTCACCTGCCTCGTCGTGATCGGCTGCGTGGGATCTGCCTGCGCCCAGAACTGCACCCGCCAGGGCAACGACGTCACCTGCGACGACGGCAAGCATGGCGTGTTCACGGGCGACGCGATCGTCTGGCCGGACGGGACGAAGTCGAGCCTCGCCTCCCCTCACCCGAGCGTTATCGTCGGCAACAAGGCTTCCGTGATTGTCGGCAAGGGCGTCATGGTCGGAAGCGGCAGCGGCAAGGGCATGGTGCCGATGGAAAATCCGAGCGCGCAGACGAGCTGCCCCAAGCTCGATGGCGTCGCCTATTGCTACTGATATCGAAGAGCATGATCCGGACCCGAAGGGCCGCGTTAGCGCAAAGTGTGCAGCGATTTTCCCTCGCGACAAACGCGAAGCGTTTGCGCGGAGATCATGCTCAATCAAAAAGCTGAAGCGCGATAACGATCGCGCTTCAGTGGATCCGCGCGGCTGACGTACCGACGGTGCGCAGCGGCCATAAGGTCGGCGATTCATCGAGCGTCGCGACGCCAGCCCTGTCGTTCTGGCTGTCCTGCAGCGCCTCGATGAAATCGGCGAACCATTGCTGGATCGAGCCGCTGCGCAGCTTCCCGATCATCGCCTCATAGCGCATGCGCCGTTCGGTAAGCGGCATCGAAAGCGCGGTCGCGATGGCACGCGCCATGCCGTCGATGTCGTGCGGGTTGACCAACAGCGCGGCGTCGAGCTCGTTGGCGGCGCCGGCGAATTTCGACAGCACCAGCACGCCCGGATCGGACGGATTCTGGGCGGCGACATATTCCTTGGCGACAAGGTTCATGCCGTCATGCAGCGGCGTCACCACGCCGACCTGCGCGGTACGATAGAGCCCCGCCAGCACAGCCTGGCCAAAGCCCTTGTTGAGATAGCGGATCGGCGTCCAGTCCACCTCGCCATGGCGGCCGTTGACGTCACTGACCAGCTTTGCAACGTCGCTCTGCAGCTGGCCGTAGGCCTCGATTCCGCCGCGCGACGGCGTTGCGATCTGCAGCAGCGACACCGTGCGCGCCAGATGCGGATGATCGGTCCACATCCGGTCGAAGGCGCTGATGCGGTTGACCAGCCCCTTGGAATAGTCGAGCCGGTCGACGCCGATCGCGAGCCGCTCGCCGTTCAGGCTGCGCCGCAGCCGCGACACATCGGGATGCGTGACAGACTTGGCAGCCATTGCCGCGAACTTCTCCGCGTCGATGCCGATCGGAAACACGGCGGCGCGCGTGCGGCCGCCTTGCGAGATCACGATATCGTCGTGCACCTGCAATTCGAGATTGGTTTTGACATAGCCGAGGAAATTGTCGCGATCGTCCTCGGTCTGAAAACCGATCAGGTCGTAAGCCAGCATCGCCTCGATCAGCTCGCGATGATTCGGCACGCCTTCGATGACGCTGTGCGCGGGCCACGGCGTATGCAGGAAGAAGCCGATCGGGCCGGTGACGCCGAGATCGCGCAGCTCCGCGCCGAGCGCCAGGAAGTGATAGTCCTGCACCCAGAACGCAGTGTCGGTCTTGTTGAAACGCAGCAGCGCGCGCGCCATGAAGGCGTTGACTTCGCGGTAAGAGACGTAATCGCCATGCGTGACGCGGATCAGGTCGCTGCGCGAATGCAACGCCGGCCACAGCGCCGAATTGGCGAAGCCTTCGTAATAGCCGCCATAATGCGCGGCTGGCAGGTCGAGCATCGCCAGCGCGCCGGCACCGAGCGCCTCGACTTCGGCGAACGGCTCCTTCTGATGGCCATCGCGCACGCGTCCCGAAGATCCGACCCATATTGCACCGGAGTTCTCGACTACAGGCAGCAACGCGGCGGCAAGTCCGCCGGTCATGGGTTCATTGGCACTCGCGCGGGCCACGCGATTAGAAACGACAACGAGGTTCACAAAGCCCTCCTGGGTATTCAGGGCATTTAACTGCCGTTCATCAATATGGTTCCTTTGAGAATTGTGATGAATTGAAACCGAATTCAGACTGCCGCGGATGGAACCCAGGTTCCCGCGCACAAAGTTAAAAGCTGATGCAGGAAAAGCACGTTGCAAGCGCAAAAACCGCAAGCGCGCCGTAATGTTGTAACCACTATGGCGTTTGCGTCACGCTTTGGTCGCGTGATTCACGCTTTGGCCAAGGAGCAGTTGCGCGAGGAAATTTCTCACGTCGTTGGGTGAGTCGAAATGACCGGCGACGCCTTGCGCACGACGGCCGACGGAAAAGGCAAGTCCGTCGAAATCCGGCATAATTGCGAACACGGTTTCATCGGTGATGTCGTCGCCGATAAATAGCGGCCGGCGCCCCTTGAACGGTTCGTGCGTCATCAATTCGCGCACGCCGCTCGCCTTGGTGAAACCGGAATGCTTGATCTCGCAGACGCATTTGCCGGGCAATACCTCGATCGGCGCATTCGGCAGATCGGCGCGGATCAACGACACCGCTTCATAAATCGCCTTCTCCGCATGCGGCGCGAGACGGTAATGCAGCGCCAGTGAATAGCCTTTGTCTTCGAGCAAGATTCCAGGGCTGAGCTTGGCGATAGTGGCAAGGCGACGCTTCAGCTCCTTGCCCAGCGGCGGCGCGTGGACCGCCACCGCCTCGTCGCTGGAGCCGAGCCGCATCTCGGCGCCATGGCCGCCGACGACGGGGAACTGATCGGGCGCAAAGATCAGGTCGATGTCGTTGAGCGAGCGGCCAGAGACCAGCGCCATCGCACCGGAGGTTTTCTCGCGCAACCCGTTGAGCGTGGCCGACAGCCCCTCCGGCACAAAGACCTCGCGCGGCGTCGGCTTCAACTCGAGCAGCGTGCCGTCGATGTCGAGCAGCACAGCGGTTTCCGACAAATGCGGCACGAGCAGACGCGGCACCGGGACCGCTTCCGGCGCTTCGTCGCTCCGCGTTGATTTTTCCTTCGACCGCATCCCGACCACGTTCTGGCTCATCTTATTCTACTCCACGGATGCGAGCGGTTTTGCGACGGATTCGAGCGGCTTTCGCTCGGCCGCCACCGCATAGCGCCACGCCACACAGGCTGCTGCAATCATCAGCACGGCGCCAAAGAGATAACCGCCAAACACGCTGGCGCGCGAGCCGGTATCGATGAGCACGCCAAACAATGCGGGACCCGCTACGCCGCCGATCGCGGTGCCGATCGCATAGAACAGCGCAATCGCGAGCGCACGCACTTCCAGCGGAAAAGTCTCACTGACGGTCAGATAAGCCGCGCTGGCGGCGGGCGAAGCAAAGAAGAAGATCACCATCCAGGCGATCGTCTGGGTTTGTGCGCTCAAGACGCCGATCGAGAAGAGATAGCCTGACAGCGCAAGCAGCACGCCGGAGATGCCATAGGTCAGCGTGATCATGGTGCGGCGGCCGAGTGTGTCGAACAGACGGCCGAGTACGAGCGGTCCTAAGAAATTGCCGGCGGCAAACGGCAGGATGTACCAGCCGACCTGATCGGAGGCGATGCCGTAGAAATCCGTCAGCACCAGCGCAAAGGTGAAGAAGATCGCGTTGTAGAAGAACGCCTGCGCGACCATCAAGCAGAGCCCGACCAGCGAACGCTGGCGATAGGTCGAGAACAGTGTCTCTGCGACCTCGGAGAGCGGCGTGTGGTCGCGCATTTTCAGCTTGATCTTCGCGAAAGGCTCTTCGCGTGGATTCTGCGTATGGCCGATCGCCGAGCGCTCGATATTGTCGACGATGGCATGCGCCTCGTCAGGATGGCCATGGATCATCAGCCAGCGCGGGCTTTCCGGAATCCACATCCGCATCACGAGCACGATCAGGCCCAGCACCGCGCCGGTGAAATAAGCGAGCCGCCAACCGAGATCGGGACCGGCGACCGCGGGATCGAGCAGGACAATGGCGCCGGTGGCACCCAGCGCCGCGCCGATCCAGAAACTGCCGTTGATGACGAGATCGGTCCAGCCACGATAGCGCGCCGGCACCAATTCCTGGATGGTCGAATTGATCGCGGTGTATTCGCCGCCGATGCCGGCGCCGGTGAGGCAGCGGAACAGCACATAGCTGGCAACACTCCACGAAAAGGCCGTGGCCGCGGTCGCGGAGAGATAAAGCGCGAGCGTGATGAAAAACAGTTTTCGCCGCCCGATGCGGTCGGTGAGCCAGCCGAAGCCGACCGCACCGACCACAGCGCCGGCGAGATAGAAGCTGTTGGCGAGGCCGACGTCGAAATTGGAGAAATGCAGTGAGGGACTATTCTTGAGCGCCCCGGACAGCGTGCCGGCGAGCGTCACCTCCAACCCGTCGAGAATCCAGGTGATGCCGAGCGCGAGCACGACGCGGGTGTGAAAGCCACTCCAGGTCAGCGCATCGAGCCGCGACGGTATCGTGGTTTCGATGATGCGCTCGTCGGTGCGCGCAGCCGCCGCCTGGGCGGGCACATTATTCAAAGCCGGGCTTTGTTGCAGAGCCATTGGTTCAACCAATGCAAAACACCCCGGGATGCAGCGCTTCCCGAGGTTTTCAGGTGCGATCGCGGCGAAACCTTGCCCGCCGCGGTGGGATAACGCTGCCAGCGCGCGAGGGTTCCGCTTTTTGAGGGCCGAACTAAGCGCAGCGTGAATTGAAGCATCAGTTCGGGGACGATAACCACTGTCGTCCTGGCGAAAGCCAGGACCCATTATCACAGGCGGTCGTTGTTACATGCGATCGAAATACCGGGCGTCTAACTCACTTCCTGGGGTAATGGGTCCTGGCTTTCGCCAGGACGACGGCCGAGGCTGACGCCGCGGCGAAGGGTTTGGCGGCGATGGCGCTTTACGCCGCGCGGATATTTCCCATGAAGCGGTCGAGCTCGGCGCGCAGGCGCGTGCTTTCGCTTGAGAGTGCCTTTGCCGAGCTCAGCACCTCCTCGGACGCAGAGCCGGTTTCGGTGGCGCCGCGGTTGACCTGCACGATGTTGTCGGCGGCCTCACGCGTGCCTTGCGCCACGCTCTGGACGTTCTGCGCGATCTCCTGGGTCGCGGAGCCCTGCTGCTCGACGGCGTTCGTGATCGAGGCGGCGATGGCCGATATCTGACCGATGGTCGCACCGATCTCCTTGATCGCGGCAACCGATTCCTGCGTCGCCTCCTGCATGCCGGCGATGTGATTGGAGATATCCTCGGTCGCCTTCGCGGTCTGGCTCGCGAGCGACTTCACCTCGGAAGCAACCACCGCAAAGCCGCGGCCGGCATCGCCCGCGCGCGCCGCCTCGATGGTGGCGTTGAGCGCGAGAAGATTGGTCTGCTCGGCAATCGCCGTGATCAGTTTGACGACGTCGCCGATCTCGGCCGCCGCACGCGACAATTTACCGATCCGCGCGTCGGTCTCCCGCGCCTGGTTCACGGCGGCTTCCGCTATGCGGTTCGATTCGCGCACCTGCTTGCCGATGGCATCGACCGAGGCCGACAGTTCCTCGGTGGCCGAAGCGACCGACTGGATGTTGCTGGAAGCCGTCTCCGACACGCCGGCAACCTGGCTGGACAGGCCCTGTGTGGTTTCCGCCGTGCGCGTCAACGTGCCGGCGGCCTGCTCGAGGTGGGTCGCCGAGCCCGAGACGTTGGACACGATCGAGCCGACCGCGCTCTCGAACTCATCGGCGAAGCGAATGAGCTCGGCGCGGCGTGCGCCGGCCGCTTCCCGGTTCTGCGCATCCTGGGCGGCGGCATCGCGCTCGGCCTTGGCAATCGCCTGCAACTTGAACTCCTCGACAGCACCAGCCATTTCGCCAAGCTCGTCCTTGCGCCCGAGACCCGGCAGCACGACATCGAAATTGCCGCCCGCGAGCTCGCGCATTGCCTTGCACATCGCAATCATCGGCCGGGAAATGCCGCGGCCCAGCAGCAGCGCCAGCACGGCCCCGAGCAAGGTGCCGCCGACGGCGAGCATGATAATCAGATTTTCGGTCTCGCCGATAATCGCGTTGGACTGCGCATCGAGCCGCTGCTGCTCGGAGACGAGATCGGCCTTCATCGCACCCGCGCCCTGGCTGATCGCACCGGCTGAGCCGCCCATTTCGGTCAGGAGATCTTCAACCGTACTCGCGTTCTCGACCAGTTTTTGCAGCGCAATCTTATAGCTCTTCAGGAATTCCCTGGCTTCTTTCAGCTCCGCCACGAGCTTGTCGTCCATCGAATAGACCTGGTCGAAGGCACTCGCCACGAAGTCCAGCCGCGCCAGCGCGTTCTTGGCCACCGACTGATCGGCGTTGATGACGAAGGTATTGGCGGCAGCGCTCGCGGCCGCAAATTGCGTCTGCACCCGCTTGGTACCGGACTCGATCGCCTGCTGTTCGGCATCGGAGGCGTTGCTCAGGATGTCGTCGAGCTTGTATTTGAGCATGTTGGCGGTGCTCTGCAGCTGGTTCTGCACGATCAGCGCGCTCTCGCTCTTGACCTTGACGATGTCGGCAAAGGTGGCGGTGAAATTCCGGAACTCGATGGCGAGGCGTTTCAGCCCCTCGAGCCGCGCCGGCTGCTTGGTCCCGGCCAGCGACTTGTCGATCGCCGCCTTCAAATTGGCTTCGGCCGTCTGCGCCGCCTTGGCGTCCTCTTCCTTGCCCGTGACCACATAAAATTTGACCAGCGTGCGATAGGAGATCAGCTCACGGTCGATATTGCGGGCGAGATCGGCCTCCGAAACGCTGTTTCGGTAGGAAGCAACGGCCTCCGAGACGCGCTCGAAGCCGAAATAGGCCGTGGCAAGGCTTACGGCCGAGATCGCCAGCACCAGCGCGAAACCGAGCAGGATCTTGGCACGGAAGCGTAGGGTCGGGAGCCTGGAAAACAACGATTTCGAACGGACGCTTCCCGACATACCCACCCCCATAAAACCTTGGCCAGCCCACAAAGCCACGCGGAGCCGGAAACGACGGCTTCCGGCCCGATGGCGCAAGTTACGCCACAATCGATAAGGCTGCGTAAATGTACGGAGGCTCCGGCCTACCTTCGGGACAGAAATCCAGCCATCACAAGGGTTTTGCCGACGAAAATCCTAGTTGCAAAGTCCCGGGGCGGCCCTTCTAATCAGTCCAATTAACAATCATCGGGAGGGATAATGTGTCGACAGTCAAACTGACAGTTAACGGCAAGGCGGTCTCGGTCGAGGTCGAGGACCGCACGCTTCTGGTCCATCTCCTGCGCGAAAACCTGAACCTGACAGGCACCCATGTCGGCTGCGATACCAGCCAGTGCGGCGCCTGCGTGGTGCATGTCGATGGCCGTGCGGTGAAATCCTGCACCATGCTGGCGGGACAGGCCGCAGGCTCCAGCGTCATCACCATCGAAGGCATTGCCAAGGGCGACGAACTGCACCCGATGCAGGCGGCGTTCCGCGACAATCACGGCCTGCAATGCGGCTATTGCACCCCCGGCATGATCATGTCGGCGATCGATATCGTGCACCGCCACGGTGGGAAGCTGGACGAAGCCACCGTCCGCCAAGAGCTGGAAGGCAACATCTGCCGCTGCACCGGCTATCACAACATCGTCAAGGCGGTGCTGGATGCGGCCGGCCGCATGAAGGTCTCGCAGGCGGCCGAGTAGCCGCTCGCTTTAATCACTGCTCGATCACGCCGCCGCGTTCGATGGAATCGGCGGAAACCGAATCTCCGGTAGGGAGGAAGACATGGGTGTTGAAGGCATTGGCGCAAGCGTCGTGCGCAAGGAAGACCGACGTTTCATTACGGGCAAAGGCAAGTACGTCGACGATATCAAGCTGATAGGCATGACCTTTGCCCAGTTCATCCGCAGCCCGCATGCGCATGCCAAGGTCAAGAGCATCGACACATCAGAAGCGATGAAGATGCCCGGCGTGATTGCCGTGCTGAACGGACAACAGCTCGTCGACGACAAGGTCGGCAATCTGATTTGCGGCTGGGCCATCACCTCCAAGGACGGCACGCCGATGAAAATGGGCGCGTGGCCCGCCATGGCGCCGGAGACCGTGCGCTTTGTCGGACAGGCGGTCGCGGTCGTGATCGCCGAGACCAAGAACCAGGCGCGCGACGCGGCGGAAGCCGTGGTCGTCACCTATGAAGAGCTGCCGGCCGCTTCCGACGTCAAGGCAGCGATCAAGCAAGGCGCGCCGCAACTTCATCCCGAAGCCCCCAACAATATCATCTACGACTGGCATCTCGGCGACGAGGGCGCGGTGAAGGACGCCTTCGCCAAGGCCGCCAATGTGGTGACGCTTGAGCTCACCAATAATCGCCTGGTGCCGAACGCGATGGAGCCGCGCTCGGCCATCGCCGATTACGATACGGCCGAAGAGCACTATACGCTCTACACGACGTCGCAGAACCCGCACGTCGCCCGCCTCGTGCTGTCGGCCTTCTATAACATCGCGCCGGAGCACAAGCTGCGCGTGATTGCGCCCGACGTCGGCGGCGGCTTCGGCTCCAAGATCTACATCTATCCCGAGGAGATGGTCTGCCTCTGGGCTTCGAAGAAAGTCGGCCGCCCGATCAAGTGGACCGGCGATCGCTCCGAATCCTTCCTGACCGATGCGCATGGCCGCGACCATGTGTCGAAAGCGGAGATGGCATTCGACAAGGACAACAAGATCCTTGGGCTTCGCGTGAAGACCTACGCCAATTTTGGCGCCTACATGTCGCTGTTCTCCTCGGCGGTGCCGACCTATCTCTACGCGACGCTGTTGTCGGGCCAATATGTCATTCCGGCGATCTATGCCGAGGTGATCGCTGTCTACACCAACACCACGCCGGTCGACGCCTATCGCGGCGCAGGCCGCCCCGAAGCGAGCTATCTGCTCGAACGCATGCTGGAGACCGCGGCACGGCAGCTCAAGGTCGATCCGGCCGAGCTGCGCAAGAAGAACTTCATCAACCAGTTCCCGTATCAGACGCCCGTGATCATGGCGTATGACACCGGCGACTTCCACGCCTCGATCGACGCGGCGATGAAGGCGATCGACTATGCCGGCTTCGCCGGCCGTAAGGCCAAGGCGAAGTCCGAAGGCAAGCTCCGCGGCCTCGGCGTCTCCTGTTACATCGAGGCCTGCGGCATCGCGCCGTCGAAGGCGGTCGGCAGTCTCGGCGCCGGCGTCGGCTTGTGGGAGTCGGCTGAAATCCGCGTCAACCCGGTCGGCACCATCGAGGTGCTCACCGGCGCGCACAGCCACGGCCAGGGCCATGAAACGGCGTTCGCGCAACTGATCTCGGAACGTCTCGGCGTTCCCATCAGCCAAGTCTCGATCGTGCATGGCGACACCGACAAGGTGCAGTTCGGCATGGGCACCTACGGCTCGCGTTCGATCGCAGTCGGGGGCACCGCCATCGTGAAAGCGATGGAGAAGGTCGAGTCCAAGGCGAAGAAGATCGCCGCGCATCTGTTAGAGGCTTCCGAGGGCGACATCGTCATCGAGAACGGCGAGTTCAAGGTGACCGGCACCGACAAGGCGCTGGCGCTGCCGATGGTGGCACTCGCGGCCTATACCGCGCATAACCTGCCCGATGGCATGGAGCCGGGCCTGAAGGAGACGGCGTTCTACGATCCGACCAACTTCACCTTCCCGGCCGGCGCCTATATCTGCGAGCTGGAGGTCGACCCCGGCACCGGCAAGACCAGTTTCGTCAACTTCGTCGCGGCCGATGATTTCGGCCGGTTGATCAACCCGATGATCGTCGAAGGCCAGGTCCATGGCGGCCTCGCCCAAGGCATCGGCCAGGCACTGCTGGAAGGCGTCGTCTATGACGACACCGGCCAGCTCGTGACGGCGTCGTTCATGGATTACACCATGCCGCGCGCCGACGACCTGCCCTCGTTCAAGCTCTCCCACACCACGACGCTGTGTCCGGGCAATCCGCTCGGCGTCAAGGGCTGCGGCGAGGCCGGGGCAATCGGCGCCTCCGCTGCCGTGATCAACGCGATCACGGATGCGATCGGCAACAACAAACTGGAAATGCCGGCGACGCCCGATCGCGTCTGGCACGCCATTCACGGTTGAAGGAGGACACGATGTACGAGACCCATTATCACCGCGCCTCCTCGATCGACGATGCGGCCGCGCTGTTCGGCAAGGGCACGGAGGCAAAATATCTCTCCGGCGGCCAAACGCTGATCCCCGTGATGAAGCAGCGGCTGGCTCAACCATCTGATGTGATCGATCTCTCCAAGGTCAAGGAGATGATCGGCTGCGAAGTGGCCGGCGACACCGTGACCATCAAGGCCGCGACGACGCATTACGACGTCGCAACCGATGCCGGCGTGCAGAAGGCGATCCCGGCGCTCGCCCATCTCGCCTCGATCATCGGCGATCCCGCCGTGCGCCATTGCGGCACCATCGGCGGCTCACTCGCCAACAACGATCCGGCGGCGGATTATCCGAGCGCCGTGCTGGCGCTGGGCGCGACGGTGAAGACCAACAAGCGTTCGATCTCGGCGGACGACTTCTTCAAGGGCCTGTTCTCGACGGCCTTGCAGGACGGCGAGATCATCACCGCGGTCTCGTTTCCGGTTCCGGCAAAGGCGGGCTATGCGAAGTTTCCGCATCCGGCTTCACGCTTTGCGCTCACCGGCGTGTTCGTCGCCAAGACCAAGTCGGGCGACGTGCGCGCCGCGGCGACTGGCGCCTCGCAAAGCGGCGTGATGCGGGTCGGCGCAATTGAGGCGGCGCTGAAGTCGAACTGGTCGGCGGGTGCGCTCGACAACGTCGCGATTTCCGCCAGCGGTCTTCTCGCCGACATCCACGGTTCCGCGGATTATCGCGCCAATCTGATCAAGGTGATGGCGCAGCGCGCGGTGACCGCGGCGGGCTGATAGCCACTCAACACAAGTGCGATGCGGCGCGCAGCAATGCGCGCCGTTTGTTTTTTTGCCGCACCTTTTGCGCAAATCGCGCTTGCTCCGACGCGCCGCAGGCGAGACAATTTGGCTGGAAACGCTCAGGACCCGTGACATGCTCGACAAGACCGCGCCGCAACAAAACGTTCGCGCCTCTGGCCCGCTCGCGGGTTTTCGCATTGTCGAGTTTGCCGGCATCGGCCCCGGCCCTTTCGCCTGCATGATGCTGGCGGACATGGGCGCGGAGGTCGTGACGCTCGATCGCGTCGGCGCGAAAAAAAGCCTGAAGTCGGTCGCCGGCCGCGGCCGCAAGGTCGTGGAGCTGGATCTCAAGGACAAGGCGGCGATCGCGCAGGCGCTGGATCTGCTCGCGAGTGCAGACGCACTGATCGAGGGTTTCCGGCCCGGCGTGATGGAACGGCTCGGGCTCGGCCCTGATGTGGTGATGGCGCGCAACCCGAAGCTGGTCTATGGCCGCATGACCGGTTGGGGTCAGGAGGGCCCGCTCGCCAACGCCGCCGGCCATGACATCAATTACATCTCCATCACCGGCGCGCTCGCCGCGATCGGCACCAAGGAGAAGCCGGTGCCGCCGCTCAATCTTGTGGGCGATTTCGGCGGCGGTGCGCTCTATCTCGTCGTCGGCGTGCTCGCTGCGCTGCTGGAGGCATCAAAGTCCGGCAAGGGACAGGTGGTCGATGCCGCGATGTGCGACGGCGCCGCGTCGCTGATGTCGATGTTCTTCGACATGGCAGCGATCGGCCGATGGACAGAGGGCCGCGACCAGAATTTCCTCGACGGCGGCGCGCATTTCTACGGCGTTTATGAATGTTCCTGCGGCAACTTCATCTCGATCGGATCGATCGAGCCGCAATTCTACGCGCTGCTCCGCGAGCATGCCGGCCTTTCAGAGGAATGTTTCGACGCGCAGATGGACCGCAAGGCCTGGCCCGATCTGAAGGCGAAGCTGACGGAAGTCTTCAAGAGCAAGAGCCGCGCCGACTGGTGCAAGATCATGGAAGGCAGCGACATCTGCTTCGCGCCGATTCTCACCATGGCAGAAGCGCCGAAGCACCCGCACATGGCGGCGCGAGGCGTGTTCGTCGAACGTCACGGCGTAACCCAGCCCGCCCCAGCCCCCCGCTTCTCCCGCACGCCCTCGGCGATCCGCGAGCCGGAGGTGGCGGATATCGGCGGATTGGTGAGTGCGTGGAAGGCGGCGAGATAACGCGAAGAGGGAAACAGCCCCCACTGTCGTCCTGGCTTCCGCCAGGATGACACCATGATTGATGCGGCGATGTGCCAAATAATGCAGTTAAGCCACCTGCTCCACCCTCAACACGCCACGTCTGATCTGATCCTCCTCGATCGATTCGAACAGGGCCTTGAAATTACCCTCGCCGAATCCGTCGTCGCCCTTGCGCTGGATGAACTCGAAGAAGATCGGGCCAATCGCATTCGCCGAGAAGATCTGCAGCAGCACCTTGGTCTGGCCGCCATCGACCACGCCCTCGCCGTCGATCAGGATGCCGTTGGTCTTTAGCCGCACGACATCCTCGCCATGCCTGGGTAGACGCGTGTCGATTTTCTCGAAATAGATATCCGGTGGCGACGGCATGAACGGCAGGCCGGCGGCGCGCAGGCCCTCGATGGTGCGGTGGATGTCGCGGCAGCCGCAGGCGATGTGCTGGATGCCCTCGCCGCGATAGGTTTGCAGATATTCCTCGATCTGGCCGGACTCGCCGGCGTCCTCGTTGATCGGAATCCTGATCTTGCCGTCCGGGCTGGTGAGCGCGCGCGAGAACAGACCCGACGCGCGGCCCTCGATGTCGAAGAAGCGGATCTGGCGGAAGTTGAACAGCCTTTCATAGAAACCCGCCCACACATCCATGCGGCCGCGATGGACGTTATGGGTGAGATGATCGAGATAGAACAGGCCGGCGCCAGGGGGCCGCGGATCGCGCGCACAGAGCCATTCGAACTCGGCATCATAAGCCGAACCCTTCGCGCCATAGCGATCGACGAAATAAAGCAGGCTGCCGCCGATGCCCTTGATCGCGGGAACGTCCAGCGTCTTCCGCGCGGGTGAAACGTCGGCGGGCTCAGCGCCGAGCGAGATCGCGCGGTCATAGGCGCGCTTGGCGTCGACGACGCGAAACGCCATCGACGGCGCGCAGGGGCCGTGCGCGGCCACGAAATCGAAGCCGTGGCTATCAGGCTCTTCATTGACGAGATAGTTGATATCGCCCTGGCGATAGAGCGTGATCTTCTTGCTCTTATGGCGGGCGACCGGGACGAAACCCATCAGCTTGAACAGCGTGTGCAGCTGCTCCGGTTCGGGGTGTGCATATTCGACAAACTCGAAACCGTCAGTGCCCATCGGGTTGTCAGCGCTGATGGTGGCGGGCGGCGCGTCGTGCGGGAACGGTCCCATGGCAGAATCTCCCTCGATTGTTGGACGGGATTTTCCGCCGAAATCGGCGCAAAGTGCATGCATAACGGATCGCAGTCGGCTATCATCATGCATGTTTCATGCACAAATTGGATAAATAATGCATGATTGACATCGACGGCTTCGACCTCAAAATGCTAGCGGCATTGCAGGATGATGGCCGCCTCACCAACCAGCAGCTTGCCGATCAGGTCGGGCTGTCGGCCTCACAATGCTCGCGGCGTCGGATGCGGCTGGAGGAGCAGAAGGTGATCTCCGGCTATCACGCCGACCTCTCGGGCGAAGCGCTCGGCTTCAACCTGATCGCCTTCATCAACATCACGCTGGCGACGCACTCGCCCGACAACGCCAAGAAATTCCGCGCGCTGGTCAATCGCGTCGACGAAATCCAGGAGGCCTATTCGTTGACCGGCGACGCCGATTACGTGCTGAAGGCGGTGCTACGCGACCTCAAGGGCCTGTCCGATATCGTCAACAACGTGCTGATGCCGCATCCGAGCGTCGCGCATGTGCGCTCCTCGATCGTGCTGGACCGGCTGAAGGAGAGCACGAAGCTGCCGCTGCGAAGCTAGCGCATGATCCCGAAAAGTGGACACCGGTTTTCATGCGCCAACCCGAAAGTCGCAAATCGAGGGAAAATCGCCGTTCGACTTCCCTGCGCGATTTGCGATGATACCGACGCGAGAGGAAGCAAATCATGGCGCTGCAACTTCGGCCGAACTGCGAATATTGCGACAAGGACCTGCCGCCGAACGCGCTCGATGCGCGGATTTGCTCCTATGAATGCACGTTCTGCGCGGATTGCGCGGAGAACAAGCTCGACAACGTCTGCCCGAACTGCGGCGGCGGTTTCGAGGCGCGCCCGATCCGGCCCGCGAAGGAATGGCGGCCGGGCGTATGCGTCACCAAGCACGTGCCGTCGGACAAGCGCGTACATCTGAAATATGCGATGGACGACATCGCAGCGCATTGCGCGCGGCTGAGGGATGTGCCGCCGGAAGAGCGATAGTAATTTATCCCGTCATTGCGAGGAGCGAAGCGACGAAGCAACCCACTGTCTCTGCGGAGACGGTGTGGATTGCTTCGCTACGCTCGCAATGACGAGGGGAAGCGCCGTCACTCAGCCGCCACGATCGTCCCCTCGACCTCCCCGAATCCGACGCGGTAGCCGTCGCCCTGGCACCAGCCGCGCATGACCAGCGAGTCGCCGTCTTCAAGGAACGTCCGCTTGATGCCCCCGTCGAGCTCAACCGGCTCGGTGCCGTTCCAGCTGATTTCCAGCAGGCTGCCGCGCTGCTGCTTCTCCGGCCCCGAAATCGTACCGGACCCGAGCAAATCGCCGACATTCATCGCGCAGCCAGAGGAGGCGTGGTGCACCAATTGCTGCACCGACGACCAGTACATGTATTTGAAATTGGTGCGGCAGATCGTCTGCGCCACATTCATCGGCGCCGCGCGCAAGGAGACATCGAGCTCCATGTCGAAATTGTTCGCTTGCGCTTGGCGCAAATAGGCCAGCGGCTCCGGCTTCTGCTCAGGCCCATGCAATCGGAACGGCTCCAGTGCTTCGCGCGTCACGACCCAAGAGCTGATCGAGGTTGCAAACGCCTTAGCCTGGAACGGACCGAGCGGCACATATTCCCATTGCTGGATGTCGCGCGCGCTCCAGTCGTTCAGGATCACGAAACCGAAGATCATCTCTTCGGCCTGTTGCTCGGTCAGCATCTCGCCCATCTTCGAGGCTTGGCCGACCACGACGCCCATCTCCAGCTCGAAATCGAGCCGCTTGCAGGCACCGAAGCTCGGCACCTCCGCCGCCGGCGGCTTCAACTGCCCCCGCGGCCGCTTCACCTCGGTGCCGGACACCACGACCGTGGAAGCGCGGCCGTTATAGCCGATCGGCATGTGCAGCCAGTTCGGCTGCAGCGCATTGTCCTTGCCTCGGAACATCACGCCGACATTGGTGGCATGCTCCTTCGAGGAATAGAAATCGGTGTAGCCGGCGACCGCAAACGGCATGTGCAGCTTCACGTCGCGCATCGGCACCAGCGCGAGCTTGCGCAGCTCGTCATTGTCGCGCAGCTCCGGATGATCATGCCGCAACAGCTCGCTGATCCGAGCGCGGGTCTTCGACCACATCTTCGGCCCGAGCGCCATGAAGGCATTGAGCGAAGCTTGCGAGAACACGCCGATCTCGCCAAAGGCGAAGCGGCCATCCTGCTCCAGCTCCCAGAGATCGAGCACGTAATCGCCGATCGCAACCCCAACCCGCGGCGCAAGGCCACGCGCGGAGAACACACCGTAAGGGAGGTTCTGGATCGGGAAGTCGGAGGCGGGATCGACGGGGATGAAGGATCGGAGCTTGGGGTCGTTGGGGTGGGGCACAATCAATTCCTTATCGCAAACACTTTGTCTGTCGTCATTCCGGGATGCGCCGTAAGGCGCAGGCCCGGAATCCATAACCACGGCGCGCGCTTGGCCCCTGGGCCATTCGCGCAAACCAAAGAGGCAGCCAGGCCGCGCTTTCTTTACCTTTCACGCGAATGCGGCAAGCCGCAAGCGCGTGCGGTTATGGATTCCGGGCTCGCCGCTGCGCGTCGCCCCGGAATGACGGTTACGGCTTATTCGGATCAAACCGCTTCTCAAGTCCCTTCCAGCAGTCCGCATAATCATCCTGCAACGTTGCTGACGTCGCCGCATATTGCGTGACCCGCTGCGCAAAGCGCGTCTCGAACATGAACGCTAACGTGCCGGTCAGCTTCACCGGCTTCAGCTCGCCATTGCTCGCATGATCGAACGCCTGGCGGTCCGGGCCGTGCGGCAGCATGCAATTGTGCAGGCTCATGCCGCCCGGTGTAAAGCCCTCCGGCTTGGCGTCATAGACGCCGTAGATCAGGCCCATGAACTCGCTCATGATGTTCATGTGATACCAGGGCGGACGGAAGGTGTTTTCCGCGACCGCCCAGCGCTCCGGGAAGATCACGAAATCGATATTCGCCGTGCCCGCCGTTTCCGACGGCGAGGTCAGCACGGTGTAGATCGAGGGATCGGGGTGATCGAAGGAGATCGCGCCGACCGGCGAGAAGTGACGCAGGTCGTATTTGTAGGGCGCGTAATTGCCGTGCCAGGCCACGACATCGATCGGCGAATGCGGCAGGTCAGCGACAAACAGCGAGCCGCCCCATTTCACATAGAGCTCGGTCGGCGTGTCCTTGTCTTCGTAGCTAGCTACCGGCGTCAGGAAGTCGCGCGCATTGGCAAGGCAATTGGCGCCGATCGGGCCGCGCTCCGGCAAGGTGAAGGCGCCGCCGTAATTTTCGCAGAGATAGCCGCGCGCAGGCCCGGACGGGATTTCCACGCGAAACTTCACGCCGCGGGGGATCACCGCGATCTCGCCGGGCTCGATGTCGATGCGGCCGAATTCGGTCACGAAGCGCAGATTGCCCTGCTGCGCCACGAACATCATCTCGGCGTCGGCATTGTAGAAATGCTGATCGACCATCGATTTGGTGATGAGATAGACATGCGCGGCCATGCCGGCCTGGGCATTGGCATCGCCGGCCGTGGTCATGGTCCGCACGCCCTGCAGGAAGGTGATGTCCTCTTTCGGCAGCGGCGTCGGGTCCCAGCGCAGTTGCGCGATCGGCAGGTCGTATTCATGGCATGGCGCCGAGCGCCACAGCCCAGCATCGAGTTTCCTGAAGCGGCCGGAATGCTTCACCGACGGGCGGATGCGATAGAGCCAGGAGCGCTCATTGGTGCCGCGCGGCGCGGTGAAGGGCGAGCCCGAAAGCTGCTCGGCATAGAGCCCGTAGGCCGCACGCTGCGGCGAGTTGCGGCCGATCGGCAACGCACCGGGCAACGCCTCCGTTTCAAAGCTGTTGCCAAAGCCGGACATGTAGCCCGGCGTCACCTGGGCGGAAGCGCGGCTGATCAGGTCAGGCGAGGTGTTGATGTTCATGTCTATCCTCCTCCTTGCAGGGCTGCCCACATTTCCTGGTCGCGCTTGTCGGTCCAGATCACGGGATCGTCGATCCCCGACGCTTCGTCGTAAGCGCGCGAGACGTTGAACGGCAGGCAGTGCTCGTAGATGGCAAAGCTCGAGAATTTCGAGTCCATCACCTCGCGCGCCATCGCCATCATGTCCTTGAGGCTGCGGCCCTTGGCAACGGCGGCTTCCGCTGCGCCATAAAGCGTGGTGACAAAATCCCGTGTCATCGCGATCGCGTCGCGCCCGGTCGCAAGCCCCTTCAGCGCATCGCCGCGGCCCGGCGCGATCGCCTTGGGATTAAAGGCGCGGATTTCGTTCAGCGTCATCGGCCATTCGCGCAAATGCGCATCGCCGCAATAGCAGGCCGAGTGATATTCGATGAGATCGCCGGAGAACATCACGTCTGCATCCGGTACCCAGGCGACGATATCGCCCGAGGTATGTCCGGCGCCGAGCTGCATCAGGCGCACCTCGCGCTTGCCCAGATAAAGCGACATCTCGCCTTCGAAGGTCAATGTCGGCCAGGTCAGGCCCGGGATGCTCTGCGCATCCTGGAACAGGCGCGGGAAGCGGCCGTATTCGGAGTCCCAATCCTGCTGGCCGCGCTCGGCGACGAGGCGGCGCGTCTCTTCCGAGGCAATGATTGCCTGGGCATGATAGGCGGAGGCGCCGAGCACGCGCACGGCGTGATAATGCGACAGCACGACATATTTGATCGGCTTGTCGGTGACGGTTTTCACCCGCTCGATCACCTTGTTCGCCATCGCTGGAGTGGCCTGCGCGTCGAACACGAGGCAACCGTCCTCGCCGACGATCACGGCAGTGTTCGGATCGCCCTCGGCGGTGAAGGCATAGAGATCGGTGCCGATCTCGGAGAACGTGACCTTCTTCTCGGAGAGGTCGGTGGTGGACGCGAAACCCTTAGCCATCAGTTTAGTCCCTTGAGCACTATTGTTGTTGCTGTTGTTGCTGCTGGCTCGCCTCCAGCATGCGGCGCCCGGCGAGCGTAATCGCCTCGCGCAACACCTCGATGTCGCCGATGTGGTTGGCGAGGATGAGAACCAGTGCCGCGTCGAAATCAGCGCTCTGCGCGTCGGTGAGGCCACGATGCGCCTCGACGATGGCGCGGAAGGCATCATCGGGCTTTGCAAAGTTCGAGCTGGTGGATAACGCCATCGTCAAGCCTCAGTTCAAAAAGCCTCAGTTCAAACCGGATGCACGCGCCAGCGCCGCATCTAGCGCAGACCGGATCGGATGCCGGAACCGCGCCGCGATATAGCCGTCGGGACGCAAGAGATAGGCCGTACCGGGCTCGGCATCGTAGCGCGAGGCAGCGAGCCCTTCGGCATCGACCAGCCCGCTTTCGCCGCCGATGCGGATCGTGCCGACGCCGTCGGGCACTTCGGCCGCAGCGCCGTTGCCGAACTCCAGCAGCGCGAACCGCGCGCCCTGCTCGACGAACGCCTCGGTCAGGAACTTTGCGGCCCCCGAGCGATCGGCCATCGGCGCGTCAGGCATCGAAGCGCCCGGCCGCGGACCGCCGCGCCAGGCGTCGTTATCCGCTGTCGACAGCGGGGATTCGTAAATGGAAGGCACCGACAGCCGCCCGCCATTGACCATACGCTTGCCGAACTCGGTCTCCTTCGCCAGTGACAGCACCGCCTGGCGCAGCCGCGCCTCCTGTCGCGACGAGGGCGCCATGAAATCCGTCGAGCGCGTGGACTCGCGGATATTCTCGTCCGCAGCCGTGCTGCGCTCGACATGATAGCTATCGAGCAGGCTCGCCGGCGATTGCTTGCGCAGCACGCGATCGAGCTTCCAGGACAGATTCTCCGCGTCCTCCAGCCCGGAATTGGCGCCGCGCGCGCCGAACGGCGAGACCTGGTGGGCGGAATCGCCGGCGAAGATCACCCGGCCATGGACGAAGCGGTCCATGCGGCGGCACTGGAATTTGTAGAGCGAGATCCATTCGAACTCGAACTGGTCGTGGCCGAGCATGCGCGCGATCCTCGGCCGCACATGCTCCGGCTGCTTTTCGACCACGGGATCGGCATCTCGGCTGAGCTGCAGGTCAATGCGCCAGATGTCGTCCGGCTGCTTGTGCAGCAGTGCCGAGCGCCCGGCATGGAACGGCGGATCGAACCAGAACCAGCGCTCGGTGGGGAACGCTGCCGTCATCTTGACGTCGGCGATCAGGAACTGGTCCTCGAACACCTGGCCGGAAAATTCCGCACCGACCATCTGCCGCAGCGACGAGCGCGCGCCGTCGCAGGCGATCACATAACCCGCAAGAATTTTGTAAGAACCATCCGGCGTCGACACCGTCAGCGCGACGGTATCGTTGCGGCTCTCCAGCGCGATCACCTTGTTGCGCCAGCGCAGATCAATCGACGGCAGTTCCTCGACCCGGTCGACCAGATAGGCCTCCGCATAGAATTGCTGCAGGTTGATGAAGGCCGGCCGCTTGTGGCCGACTTCCGGCAGCAGGTTGAACTGATAGAGCTGCGAGGCGCCGTGAAAGATCTTGCCGACGCTCCACACCACGCCCTTGTCGACCATGCGGTCGCCGACCCCGAGCCGGTCCCAGAACTCCAGCGAGCGCTTTGAGAAGCAGATCGCCCGCGAGCCCTCGCCGATCCGGTCGGCGTCATCGAGCAACAGCACGCTCTGGCCGCGCTGCGCCAGATCGATCGCAAGCGACAGGCCCACCGGTCCCGCGCCGACCACGACGACCGGATGCTCGGCCAAATCAGTTCCCGGGCGATCCTGATCGGGGTGCCTGCGATAGCCGAACTGGGTTTTGGCTTGCGCCATGCGTTTCCTTTATTCGCGGAGCATGATCTTGTCGGAAAACCGGTGCCGACTTTTCCGGATCATGCTCTAGCCAGCCGAACGCCGGTCTGTTAAATTAGTCGCAACTGCAACTATCTTACCCCGCGGCGGCACGTTCGCGCAACAGGGTATGGGAGACAAATTTTGGCGACCACGCTGATCCCCGGCCCTCGCGAGGAGAACGCCTCACGTCGCAAGGCCTCGCGGCTCGACCTGTTCCGCTTCGTGCCGTTCCGCCTCAACCGGCTGTCCGCCGAGGTGAGCAATGCGCTCTCCAGCGAATACCAGGCGCGCTACGGCCTCGACATTCCGGAATGGCGGGTCTTGGCGACGCTCGGTTTCCGCAACGACGCCTGCAGCGCGCAATACATTTCCGACTGCACCCGCACGCACAAATCCACCATCAGCCGCGCCGTCACTGCGCTGATGGAACGCGAAATCGTCGAGCGCGTCGAGAACGCCGAAGACCGCCGCGAATTCCGCCTGCGCCTGACGCGCAAGGGCCGCGCGCTCTATGAAGAGCTGATCCCGCGGCTTCTGCGCAAGGAGCAGGAGATCCTGTCCTGCCTCTCCGCCCAGGAGCGCAAGCTGTTTGCCGCACTGCTCGGCAAGATCGAGAACGGCCTTGACCTGGTGCAAGACAGTCAGGCAGCGGACGCGAAAGAGGCGTATTGAGTTAGGCTCTATCCACGTCATTGCGAGGAGCGCAGCGACGAAGCAATCCATGCTTCAGCAAGCGGGGAGATGGATTGCTTCGCTCCGCTCGCAATGACGACGGCGGGTTTTGCCCGACGTTATTTCACGAAACTCCGCGACGGCGCCTTGTGCAAGGCAAACGCATCGACCTTGTCGCTCGCTCGTGGATAGATTTCGCAGACGATCGGGTCATGCCCCGGGATGAAGCGATCCGGGTGGCCTGCGAGGCGCTCGACGGTTTCCCAGCCGGTCGCCATGTCGCCGATATTGTAGACGATCGGAAACGGGCTGCGCCGATGCAGATTGGCGTAGTAATGCGAGGCGTCGGAGGCCAGCACCACCGGGCCGCGCTCGGTCTCGACCCGCACCACCTACAGGCCGTCGGAATGGCCGCCGACCCGGTGCACGGTGATGCCGGGGCCGATATCTCCGTCACCGGAATGGAACGTGACGCGCTCGCCATAGACATGGCGCACCATCTGCGTGACATGCTCGACGGTGAACGGATGCCGCAGATGGGCGTTGCACATGCAGCGCCCGGTCGCGTAGCTCATTTCGCGTTCTTGCAGGTGGAAACGCGCGTTCGGGAAGCGGTCGAGATTGCCGGCGTGGTCATAATGCAGATGGGTGACGATGACGTCCTTGATGTCCTCGACCGCAACACCAAAGCCTGCCAGCGCATCCACCGGGTTGAGCATCAGCTTGCGCCCGCGCAGCTGCGCCTCGTCAGCATTGAAGCCGGTATCGACCAGGATGTTGCGTCCCTGCCCTCGGACCAGCCAGACGAAATAGTCGAGGTCCTGCGCGCTGGTGTCATGCGGATCGGGGGTGATGAAGTTCATGTGCGGCGTCCGCGCCATGGTTGCGTAACGGAGCGCGTAGATTTCGTAAGCGTTTCCCATCGGTGACTTCTCGTTCTTCTTAGCCGTCGTCGGATGACGGCCGCACCAAGCCATTGTCATCGCCAAAGGTCAAACCTGTGCGGGATGAGGCGCCCTGTCACGGGCTTGACGTAGACGGGCTCTAATGTGAGCCTAATCACATTAGAGTACGGATGGCTGTGGGAACCTGTCACGGGCGCTGTTGGTGCGTGCGGCGAGCGATCTTGACCACGCGCGAACGGATCGACCGGGGCCTTTCGCCGCGGTCGAATTGTCGCGATAGGACAGATTTTGCAATCGGTTGACGCCTTGGGGACCCTGGTTTGATAATGCTTTTGGCGTGGAGTAATGTCGTTGGGGCGCAAGCAGCATCGGCGCCCTTTTTCTTGGACCGCCGTAGTATGAAGACTTGTCTTGCCTTCCTTCTGATTGCCCTTTTTTCGGTCATCTCGACCACCGCCTCGCCCGCCGCGGGCGATCGCTTTGCGCTGGTGATCGGCAATGCGAAATATCCGGACGCAGACGCGCCGCTGAAGGAGCCCATCACCGACGCCCGCGCGGTCGCCGATGAATTGAAGCGCGACGGCTTCAACGTCGACATCGGGGAAAACCTGACCGGCGACGGCATGCGCCGGGCCTTCGACAAGCTCTACGGCAAGCTGCGACCGGGCTCGGTCGCCCTCGTCTTCTTCTCTGGCTTCGGCATTCAATCGAACCGCCAGAGCTACATGATCCCGGTCGACGCGCAGATCTGGACCGAGCAGGACGTGCGCCACGACGGTTTCAGCCTGGAAACGGTGCTGGGCGAGATCAACAGCCGCGGCGCCGGGGTCAAGATCGCGCTGGTCGATGCGTCCCGCCGCAACCCCTATGAACGCCGCTTCCGGACCTTCTCCGCCGGGCTCGCGCCGGTCATCGCGCCGAACGGCACGCTGGTGATGTATTCGGCGGCGCTGTCGTCGGTCGTCTCCGACAATGGCGGCGACCAGAGCCTGTTCGTGCAGGAGTTGCTCAAGGAAATCCGCGTTCCCGACCTGATGGCCGAGGAGACCCTGAACCGGACCCGGGTCGGCGTCACCCGCGCCTCGCGTGGCGAGCAGGTGCCCTGGATTTCGTCCTCCCTGGCCGAGGATTTCTCCTTCATTCCGGGCGCGCCCGGGAGCCGTCCGGCGCCGCCGCCGCTGCCTCAGCAGCAGGTCACCGCCGTGACGCCGCCACCCCCACCGCCGCCTCCGCCGGTGGTCAGCACGCCGACGCCGGTTGCGGTCGCGCCTCCTCCGCCACCACCCCCTCCCCCGCCGCCGGTCGACAATACGCCGCCGCCACCGCCGCCACCGAGCGTGGAGACGACGCCGAGTTCGTCGCCTTCGCAGATCGCGCTCGCTGACGATCCGACCATCAAGTCGCTGACCGCCAAGCTCGACGCCAATCCCGACGATGTCAGCGCGCTGTACCGGCGCGGCCAGGTCTATGCCAGCAAGGGGGCCTATAGCCTTGCGATCAAGGATTTCGACGGCTCGCTGCGGATCAATCCGAAGGACGTCGAAGCCCTCAACAACCGCTGCTGGGCTCGCGCCGTGATCGGTGACCTGCAGACGGCACTCAGGGATTGCAACGAGGCATTGCGGCTGCGGCCCAATTTCGTCGATGCACTGGACAGCCGCGGGTTGGTCAACCTCAAGAGCGGGGCGACCAAAAACGCCATCACCGACTTCGACGCCGCGCTGAAGATCAATCCGCGCCTGACCTCCTCCCTCTATGGCAGGGGCCTCGCCAAGCAGCGCAGCGGCTCGATTTCCGAGGGCAATTTGGATATAGCCAATGCCAAGGCCATGGACCCGAATATCGTCCAGGAATTCGATGGTTACGGGGTGCGTTGACAAATATTTGCGTTGAACGGCGGGCGCCGCTCGAACCCCGAGGCAGGCGCCCGAGACAGACTTCTAAGTCTAAGTCGTTACGGTCGCGACCGATTTTGCCGCGATCGATCCGGAAAAATTGTTTTGGAACCGCGCTGGGTGAGCGCAGGAGGGACTGGTAATGACGAAGCTCTCGAAAAAACGCCATTTCATTGCAATGCTTTCGGTGGTCGCCATCGGCGCCGCATTTTCATTTGGGATCGGCCAGGCCAAGGCCGGCGACGACGTCACCGAAGATCAGATCGTGCGGGCCCTTACCCCCGCGAAGAAAGCACCGCTGACGCGCGGGCTGAGTGTCGGCCCGCAGACGGCCGATCCGGCTCCGAATCCGGAAGAAACCAAGTTCGTCGACAGCGTCCGTGGCCGCGCCACCCGCTCGCTTTCCAAGGCCGAGCGCGAGGAAATTGCGACTATCGCCAAGGACAAGCCAAATATCGATCTGACCATCAATTTCGACTACAACTCGGCCGATATCAGCGCCAAGTCGCTTGCTGACGTCAAGAAGCTCGGCAATGCGCTCACCAATCCCGACCTGAAGGGCTCGACCTTCCTGCTCGCCGGCCACACCGACGCCGCCGGCGGCGACTCCTACAACCAGGACCTGTCGGAGCGCCGCGCGGATGCGATCAAGCGCTATCTGATGGACAATTACCACATCGCCGCGAGCGATCTCGTGACCGTCGGATACGGCAAGAGCAAGCTCAAGGATGCGAACCAGCCGATGTCGGAAGTGAACCGCCGGGTGCAGGTGGTGAACATGGAAAACAAGACCACGGCGTCCAAGTAACGCCGGCACAACGGCCCCAAGTGTTTACCCAAGTAACTCTCGTGGTATCGGGTAACGTTCTGCAGCAAAAATGCGTCTCGCCATGCGGCGAGACGTGCCTTGATCTTCAGGGCTGCACTCTGCGATCTCGCTGCCGTTCCTCGCAAGGCAAGGTTTGGATGATCCGGCGATGATCCCCTCCCACTATATCAAGCCTGCCGTCGCGCTGGCATTCTTCTTCGTGCTCGCGGGCGCCGACTATTGGTGGGAGCATCGGCCGGAGCCCGCTGAAAAGGATACGGCGGGCGAAGCCCTGGTGGTGGTGACGAAAGCCACCAATGCCTGCTTCTCCGACCAGGTTCGCGTTACCGGCTTTGTCGTGCCGCGGCGCGAAGCCGTCGTCGGCGCCGACCAGGAAGGCTCCAAGGTCACCGATCTCTTCGTCCGCGAGGGCGACACCGTCACCGACAACCAGGAACTCGCCCGCCTCAGCGCGCCGCAGCAGCAGCCCGGCCAGCAACAGCAACAAGGCCGCAACAGCGGGCCGGTTTCGTTGCGTGCGCCGGCGCCGGGCCTCATCACCGAGGTCAGGACCATCGTCGGCGCGCCGGCCTCGCCGCAGGCGGGCCCGATGTTCCGCATCGCCATCAACAACGAGCTCGAGCTCGAAGCCGAAGTGCCGAGCGTGCATTTGCCCAAGCTCAATCCGGGCGCAACCGTGCGCATCACCCGCGACAACGCGCCGGACCTGATCGGCCGCGTTCGCCTGGTATCGCCGCAGGTCGATCGCTCGAGCCAGCTCGGCCGCGTCCGCATCGCGTTGACCAACAACCCGTCGCTGAAGGTCGGCATGTTCGCCCGAGCCAATATCGACGCCAAGCGAAGCTGCGGCGTTGCGGTTCCGCGCACCGCCATTGACCATCTCACGGTGCAGGTGATCAAAGGCAACACGGTGGAAACGCGCAAGGTGCAGGTGGGGCTGACGTCCGACGCCAACACCCAGATCCTCGAAGGCCTCGACGTCGGCGAAACCGTAGTGGCGGACGCCGGCTCTTCCCTGCATGATGGCGATCAGGTGAAAGCCATGTTCGCCGACGAACTCGATCGACGGGTACGCTGATGGCACTCAATATCTCGGCATGGTCGATCCGGAACCCGCTTCCCTCCGTCGTCTTCTCGATCATCCTGCTCGTGCTCGGCTGGCTGAGCTTCATGAAGCTCGCGGTGACGCACCTGCCCTCCGCCGACATTCCCGTGATCTCGGTGGCGGTGGCGCAATTCGGCGCGGCGCCCACCGAGCTGGAATCGCAGGTCACCAAGACCATCGAGGACGGCGTCTCTGGCGTCGAAGGCGTACGCCACATCACTTCTTCCATTACTGACGGCCTGTCGGTGACCACCATCGCGTTTGCGCTCGAGACCAACACCGATCGCGCGATCAACGATATCAAGGACGCAGTGACCCGCGTCCGCTCCAACCTGCCGCAGAACGTTGCTGAACCCCTGATCCAGCGCGTCGACGTGATCGGCCTGCCGATCATGACCTATGCCGCGATCTCGCCCGGCAAGACGCCGGAGCAGCTCTCCTATTTCGTCGACGACGTGGTCAAGCGCCAGCTCCAGGGCGTGCGCGGCGTTGCCGAAGTCGCCCGCATCGGCGGTGTCGAGCGCGAGATCCTGGTTTCACTCGACCCCGACAAGCTGCAGGCTGCCGGCCTGACGGCGGTCTATGTCAGCCAGTTCCTCCGCGGCACCAACGAGGACCTCGCCGGCGGACGCGCCGAGATCGGCAAGAACGACCAGGCGATCCGCACCCTCGCCGGCGCCAAGACGCTGAACGAGCTCGCCGGCACCATGATCCCGCTGCCGGCCGGCGGCGAGTTGCGTCTCGACGACCTCGGCACGGTCACCGACACCATCGCCGACCGTCGCACCTTCGCCCGCTACAATGGCGAGCCGGTGGTGGCGCTCGGCATCAAGCGCTCCAAGGGCGCCTCCGACGTCGTGGTCGCGGGTCTCGTGCAAAAGCGCATCGACGCGCTGAAGGAGCAATATCCCGACGTCGACCTCAAGCTGATCGACACCTCGGTGAAATTCACCAAGGGCAATTACGACGCCGCGATCCAGACCTTGTTCGAGGGCGCCATCCTCGCCGTCGTGATCGTGCTTCTCTTCCTCAGCGACCTTCGCGCCACCATCATCGCCGCGGTCTCGCTGCCGCTGTCGATTTTCCCGGCATTCTGGGCGATGGACCTGCTGGGCTTCTCGCTGAACCTGATCTCCTTCCTCGCCATCACGCTCTCGACCGGTATTCTGGTCGACGACGCCATCGTCGAGATCGAGAACATCGTCCGCCACATGCGGATGGGGAAGACGCCCTATCAGGCGGCGCTCGATGCCGCCGACGAGATCGGCCTCGCCGTGATCGCGATCTCGCTCACCATCATCGCGATCTTCGCTCCCGCCAGCTTCATGCCGGGCATCGCCGGCCAGTTCTTCAAGCAATTCGGCATCACGGTCTCGGTGCAGGTGTTCTTCTCGCTGCTGGCCGCGCGTTTCGTCACGCCGATGCTGGCGGCCTATTTCATGAAGCATCACGAGCATGACGACCCGCCGCCGGGGCGCGTGCTCAACACCTATCACCGCGTCGTCACCTGGTCGGTGAAGCACCATTATCTGACCGTGCTGATCGGCATCGGCATCTTTGCCGCCTCGATCTGGAGCATCACGCTGCTGCCGCAGAGCTTCCTGCCGGCGCAGGATTCGGCGCGCTCCTGGCTCGGCCTCGAGCTGCCGCCCGGCACCCAGCTCGAGTATACCGAGAAGGTGACGGAGAACATCGTCGCGCTGTTGCGCAAGCGGCCCGAGGTGAAGAGCGTGTTCGTCGATGGCGGCCGCGATCCGCATGGCTCGCAGGAGGTGCGGCGCGCCACGGTCATCATCAACTACACGCCGAAGACCCAGCGCAGCCTCACCCAGCGCGAATTGGAAAATTCGATCAGCCAGGAGCTCGATAATCTTCCCGATATCCGCTTCTGGTTCCTCGACGATCAGGGCAACCGCGCAATCTCGCTGATCGTGGCCGGCGCCGACAGCAACATCGTCAACAACGTCGCCAGCGAGCTGGCAACGCAGATGAAGCGGATTCCGCTGATCGCCAACGTGGTCTCCGAAACTTCACTCGACCGGCCTGAACTGCGCATCCGGCCGCGCGCTGATCTCGCGGCACGACTTGGCGTCAGCACCGAGACCCTGTCCAAGACCATCCGCGTCGCCACCATCGGCGATGTCGGGCCGGCGCTTGCCAAGTTCGACGCCGGCGACCGCCTGGTGCCGATCCGCGTGCAGCTGGAGGATTCCTCACGTGGCAATATCAGGGCGCTCGAGCAATTGCGGGTGCCGATCGGCGGCGAGAACAGCAAGGAAGGCGTGCCGCTCACGGTCGTGGCCGACGTCAGGCTCGACCAGGGCCCGACCAGCATCGACCGTTACGACCGCCAGCGCCAGGCGACGGTGGCCGCCGACCTCGCGGGCTTCTCGGCGCGAAGCGAGGCCACCAAGCGCATCTATGACCTGCCGGTCATGAAGAGCCTGCCCAAGGGCGTCACGGTGAGCGAGGGCGGCGACGCTGAAAGCCAGAAGGAACTGACCGACGGCTTCGCCAGCACCATGGCGACCGGGTTGATGATGGTCTACGCCGTGCTGGTACTGCTGTTCGGCACCTTCCTGCAGCCGATCACCATCCTGTTCTCGCTGCCGCTGTCGATCGGCGGCGCGATCGCAGCGCTCGCGATCAGCGGCAAGCAAATCACCATTCCGGTGTGGATCGGCATCCTGATGCTGATGGGCATCGTGACCAAGAACGCGATCATGCTGGTCGAGTTTGCGATCGAAGCGATCCATGCCGGCAAGCCGCGCGACGAGGCGATGATCGACGCCGGCCTGAAGCGCGCCCGCCCGATCGTGATGACCACCATCGCCATGGTGGCCGGCATGATGCCGAGCGCGCTCGCCTTCGGCGCCGGCGGTGAGTTCCGCTCGCCGATGGCGCTCGCCGTGATCGGCGGCCTGATCTTCTCCACCGTGCTGTCGCTGGTGTTCGTGCCTGCGATGTTCATGGTGATGGACGATCTCGGCTCATTCATCTGGCGCTTCGGCAAGCGGCTGATCGTTTCCACGGACGAGAGCGGTCATAGCGATCACCATCAACAGCCGCCGATGCCACCCGCGCAACAGCATCCACCGGCCGCCGCGGAGTAGACTATTCCTCCCGTCCTTTTTCGGCCTGATCCGCAGCGGAGCGAAACACCGGATGGCGCGACCAGTCGTGATCCTCGATCAGCAGAAACTCCGGCCCTGACCCGTCTCCGCCGATATGGTTGAGCTGCCGCGAGAGATAGGTGCGAAACGCCATATCGGCGTCCGCCGAAATCGAATGCCGGCCATTTTCGATGGCGACGCGGGCGGAGACGCCGCTGCCGGCGAAGAAATCCAGCACCGTCGAGCCCGGGTAAGACAGCGACAGCACAAGCCGCTCGATCAGCTCCTTCGGCTTCTGGGTCGGATGGCCGACCCGCTCCTTGGAATTGCCGTTGAGCCGCGGAATCTTCCAGACATTCGTGGGATTGATGCCCTTTTCCAGGCTCTCCGCATTGAGCCTCTTGTCGCGCTTGTAGATTTCGAGCGTCGCCGGATCGAGCGGGCGGCGGACGGCGTCGAGATCGAAGTAATATTTCGGCGTCTTTCCGAACCAGGCGATCTCCTCATGCCGGTTGGCGAAGAAGCGCTGCGCGCCCATGCCGTTCGGATAATTCCAGATGATGAGATTGGCGAGCAGCATGCGGCTATGCACGCGCATCCAGCCCATCAGGCTGAGCAAGTCGCCGCTGCCCGCCTCGGCCTGGTATTGCAAGCCGCCGAACAGCACGAAATTGCCTGACGGTGCCAGCACGCGCTCGACCTCGGCGAGCCATTTCCCAGCCCAGTCGACGTAGTGTTCCAGATCATCCCAGGCAGCGACATTGATGTTGTAGGGCGGATCGCAGATCACGAGCTGGATCGACTGGTCCGGGATCTTCGCCAGCACCTCCAGGCAATCGGCGACATCAACGATATGCGAGGTCGCCGCCACCTCGCCCGCGACGACTGCGCGCGCGGAGGAGTGTGCCAAACCGCTCTTGCGCAAGCGGTTCATCCCGATATGCCCGGCATTGCGATGAGAGCGGTTCGGCATCTTCAAAACCGGGCGCGGCGGCAGCCAAGCGCGCTAATCGTTGCGCGCGATCGTGGTCAGCTTGTTCAGGTTCTGCAACAGGATACGGCCGCGCTGCAGGTCCAGAATGCCGTCCTTGCGCCAGGATTGCAGTTGCCGGTTGACGCTTTCGCGCGCCGCGCCGACGAAAATGCCGAGTTGCTCCTGCGAGATGTGCACCTCCGAGCCGAAATCGGCGGCAAGCGCACAGAGCCGGCGGGCGAGCCGTACCGGCAGCGGCTGCAGCATCGATTCCTCCATCCGCTCGCTCTGCCAGCGGATACGCTGGCAGAGCAGCTCGATGATCCTGATCGCGACCTTCGGCTCCCGCTCGAGGAAGCCCATGAAATCCTCCCGCCGCACCACGAACAATTCGGTGGTTTCGCCCGCGGTGGCGTCCGCCGTGCGGGCCTGGCGGTCGAGCACGGCGACCTCGCCAAAGAGATCGCCCGGCCCCATGAAATTCAGCGTCAGCCGGCTGCCGTCGGAGGCGCCGGTTTCGATGCGGACCTGCCCGCGCCGGACCCCGTACAGCGCATCACCGGGATCACCCTTCTGGAACAGCACCTCGCTCGCGGCCAAATGCTGCGTGTGACAGAGATTTGAAAGCTTCTGCAATTCGTCCGCGCCCAAGTCCGCGAACATCGGATTCATCTTTAAAATGACCGCAAATTCGGCCTGTTTGCTCATTTCAGTACCTTCAACTCGAATTAAGAGAATCCACCCAGCGGGAAGTGTGCCATAGGTCACATAACTTTGCAGCCCTTCCCATTATTTATGGACCCCTTTTGAGCCTTCGCCCGTTTTCCGCGATAAGCTCAATTTAACGGCCCGGCGGAAGGGGACGCAGGGCATGCATGATGCCGTCTGCCCGGGAACGTCGACATGAAAGCACTGAAACTCGCAGGCGCGGCAATCGCCGCCGTTATCGTTATTCTTGCGTTGCTGATGGTCATCGGAATCCCCTCCGGCTTCCTGACCTCGGCCATCCAGGACCGCGTCGAGCGCCAGACCGGCTATAAGCTGACCATTGCCGGCTCGGCCAAGGTCAGCCTGTGGCCGACGCTGAACGTCAATCTGAGCGATCTGACCTTGCAAGACCCGAAGGATCGCGACGGCACCAGCCGCATCACCATCGACAATCTGCAGGCCGATGTGAGCCTGTCCAGCGTGTGGTCGGGTCACCCGCATGTGTCCGAACTCGTGGTCACCAAGCCCGTGCTGTACCGGGCGCTGTTGCGCGAGCGCACCCAGGAATCGGCGCCACGCTCGATGAAGCCCGCGCCCGAGGCCGAGACCGTCAGCATCGACCGCATCAAGATCACCGACGGCGCGATCATCGCCTCCAATCCGCGCGACCGCTTCGAGCATCGCATCGAGGGCATCAACGCCAATACCGTGATCGATGCCGATCGCAAGCTCAAGCTCACCGGCACCGCGCGCACCGACAACACCCCACTCAAATTCGACATCAAGGCGGCCATGCCGACGCCTCCGGTCGAGCGCCAGACCATGCCGGTCGACCTTACTCTTGAGGCACCCGGCCTCCTGCACGCGCCGCTGACCGCCAAGGCCGAATTGCGCTTCAACGGCCCGCTCGTGATGTTCAACAGCCTTTCCGGAGCGCTCGGCGATGGCGGCTTTACCGGCTGGGCCTCGGTCGATCTCGCCAGCAAGCCGCTGGTGAAGGTCGATCTCGACTTCCAGCGCCTCGATCTTTCGGGTGCGAAATCGGCCACCTCCACCACGTCGCCCGCGCAGGGCTGGAGCGACGCGCCGATCAACCTCACCGGGCTGAATTATGTCGACGCGCAGGTGCGCGTCTCGGCGGCGCAGCTCATCCTTGCGGATGCGCAGTTTGCGCCGGCCGCGATCGACGCCTCGCTCGCCGCCGGCATTTTGAAGGCCTCGTTCTCCAATCTCGGCGCCTATGGCGGACAGGCGAGCGGCGAAGTGATCGTCGATGCCAGTAGCGGCAGTCCGACCTATGCCATGCATGGCGACATCGTCGGCGTGCGCGCGCTTCCGCTGCTGACCAGCCTTGCCGATTTCGACAAGATCGACGGCAAGATGCAGGCGAAGATCGCCGCCCAGTCCTCCGGCGCGAGCCAGCATGCGATCATGTCCAACATGTCCGGCACCGCGTTCGTGATCTTCCAGGACGGCGCCATCCGCGGCGTCAACATCGCGCAGATGATCCGTTCGCTGACCGCGAGCACGCTCAATGGCTGGCAGGAGCAGGAGCAGCAGGCGACCGACCTGACGCAATTGTCCGCCTCGTTCAAGGTCGACCACGGCCAGGCCGTCACTACCGATCTCAACCTGGTCGGCCCGCTGGTTAAGGTCACCGGCGCCGGCACCATCGACCTCGGCACCAAGCAGATGGGTTTTCGCGTCGAGCCGAAGCTCGTGATGACGACCGAAGGCCAGGGCCGCACCTCCGACCCCGTCGGTTTCGGCATTCCCGTGATGATTTCTGGCCCCTGGTCGAACCCACGCATCTATCCGGACATGCAGGGCGTCCTGGACAATCCCGACGCCGCCTATGCCAAGCTGCGCGAGATGGGCAAGGGTCTGTTCGGGCCGAACGGCGCCAACCTCGGCAATATCGGCGGCTTGTTGGGCGGCCTGGGTTCGCTGACCGGCAACCCGCCGGCCAATAACGGCAATGGTGGGAACACCGGCGGCAATACGTCCAACGACCCGCTTGGTGGTAATCTTGGTGGTAATCTTGGCGGCAACATCGCCGGCACCATCGGCTCCCTGATGAAGGGCTTTGGCGGCAGCCGCGGCATCCCCGCGCCGGGGGAGCAGTCCTCGTCCCCGCCGGCACAGGCCCAGACCCCGTCGCAAGTGCCGTCCTCGGCCCCGGCCGAGCAAGCCCAGAGCAACACCCCGCCGCCCCAAGCCGCCCAACAGGACAGCCAGCCGATGAATGACGTGCTGCGGCAGCTGTTCAACCGGCAGTAGGCGTCCAGGCGCCGCCATCGCATCCGGCGGCGCCATGGCCGAGCAGCGCCGCTGGGCGTTTTTGCGCGGCAATAAGGCTGCCGCCGGCTCCCTCCCGCCGTGCACAACGGCGGTAACCACGCGGGCAGCTGCCCGGCCAACCCCCTCAAATTGTGCTAGAACCCGTTCCGGCCGAGACGTCCAGCCCCGGTTCCATTGCTGGCTCCTTTCCTGGTTCTTTGGGCGGCCTGCCGTTTGCACTGATGTTGTCGGATTGCACCGGCCAACGGGCAAGTTACGCCGAGGCAGGGTCGAAAGCCGCCCACGAGGGTCTGGATGATCGCCGTCAAGGACAAGATCTGGTTTTTGCGCGAAGGCCTGTTCGCCAAATACGTGATCTCGCTGGTCGGCCTCGTGGTGTTCGTGCTGGCCGTCAACGGCGCGACCGAGACCTGGATCAGCTACCGGGCGACCAAGACCACGCTGATCGACGCCATGTCCGAGAAAGCCGACGCGACCGCCAAGCGGATCGACCAGTCCATCTTCGAGCTGGAACGGCAGATCAGCTGGGTGACGCGGGCGAGCGTCGTGACGCTGGAACAGCGCCGCTCCGACTATGCCCAGCTTCTGAACCAGATTTCCGCCGTCAGCCAGCTTTCCCAGCTCAACGGCCAGGGCCGTGAATTGCTGCGGCTGTCGCGCAAGGAAATTGCCGTCAACAGCAACGCCGATTTCTCGAAGGACCCACGCTTCAGCGAAACCGTGGCGCGCGGCGTCAGCTTCTCGCCGGCCTTCTTCTCCGCCAACCAGCCGTTCATGTCGATCTCGGTGGCCCATTCCGGCTTCAATGCCGGCGTCACCGTGGCCGATATCGACCTGCGTTTCCTGTCGGACTATCTGGGCGACACCCAGGTCGGCAAGAACAGCTTCGCCTATGTGGTCGACCCGAAGGGCGAGGTGCTGGCCACCTCCTCGCGCGGCCCCGACATCGGCAAGGACCTCTCCAAACTGCCCCAGGTCGCCGCGCTGATGACGCCCGACGGCCAGCCACTTACCTCCGGCACCGACGCCGACGGCCATTCGGTGCTGACGACGTCGGCGACCGTGCCGAAGCTCGGCTGGGTCGTGTTCTTCGAGCAGCCTACCTCGCAGGCGCTGGCGCCGATCCGCGACCAGCTGGTCCGCGGCGCGCTGCTGATCGGGCTTGGGCTCCTCATCGCCATCCTGGCCGGCACCCTCCTGGCGCGACGCATGCTGGTGCCGATCGAGGCGCTGCGCGTCGGCGCCCGTCGCCTCGGCGCCGGCGATTTCAGCCAGCGTATCGACGTCCGCACCAAGGACGAGCTGGAGGAACTGGCCGATCAGTTCAACAGCATGGCGGGGCAGCTCGGCCAAACCTATTCCGATCTCGAGGCCAAGGTGGTCGAGCGCACCCGCGACCTCGCCCAATCGGTCGGCGAACTGAAGGTGCTGGAGGAAGTCGGCCGCGCGGTCTCGTCCTCGCTCGATCTCAACGCCGTGCTGCCGACGGTCGCGGCCCGGGCGCTGGAGATCACCCATGCCGACGCCGTGCTGATCTACGGCTATGACCCCGCCAAGCGGCAGTTCAACCTGGTCGAGGCCGACGGCATCGACAAGGCGGCTGAAGGCGAGCATCGCGTCATCGATGAAGCCGACAGCGTGCTCGGCGATGCCGCGCGCAAGGGCGAGCCGATCGCCATCCCCGACCTCGCCGCGGTCGCCGACGTTCGTCTGCGCAACGTCGCTGTCGAAGCCGGCTTCCATGCCGTGCTGGTGGCGCCCCTGGTCGACCAGCAGGGCGTGCTCGGCGCACTGGTGGTACTGCGGCGGGCGACCGGCGATTTCCCGGAAAGCCTGATCGGCCTGATGCGCACCTTCGCGCACCAATCGGTGCTGGCGATGCGCAATGCACGCCTGTTCACCGAAGTCGACCAGAAGGGCCGCGAGCTCGCCTCCGCCAACACCGTGGTGCGCGAGCAAGCCGACAAGCTCACGGAACAGACCGAGCAATTGCGCAACTGGAACCGCTCGCTGGAAGAGCGCGTGGAGAAGCAGCTCGGCGAGATCGAGCGCATCCGCAAGCTCGAGCGCTTCCTCGCGCCGCAAGTGGCACAGCTGATCGCCTCCTCCGACGGCCACGACACGCTGCTCAACAGCCATCGCGGCGAGGTCACGGTGGTGTTCTGCGATCTGCGCGGATTCTCGGCCTTCACGGAAGCCACCGAGCCGGAAGAGGCGATGAACGTGCTGCGCGAATATCACGCGGCCCTCGGCGAATTGATCTTCCGCTATGAGGGCACGCTCGACCGCTATGCGGGCGATGGCGTGATGATCCTGTTCAACGCGCCGATCCAGTTCGAGGACCACGTCAAGCGCGCCGTGAAGATGGCCTGCGAGATGCGCGACACCATCGGCGCGCTGACCGAGAAATGGCGCAACCGCGGTCACAGCCTCGGCTTCGGCATGGGCATCGCGCTCGGCTATGCCACGCTCGGCCAGATCGGCTTCGAGCAGCGGCTCGAATATGCCGCGATCGGCAGCGTCACCAACCTGGCTTCGCGTTTGTGTGATGAAGCCAAGGCCAACCAGATCGTGGTGAGCCGACGCGTTTATGGCGTCGTCGAACAATGGGTCGACGCGGCGGCGCTCGACGATCTCGTGCTGAAGGGTTTCAATCATCCCGTGCTGGCGATGGAGATCCTGCGCTGGCGCGAAGAGGTAGATAATGTGGTCGATGCGTCGGCTGCGGCCGCGGCGCGAAGAAGGATGTAATTCGTAGGGTGGGCAAAGGCGCATCGCGCCGTGCCCACCGTTCACACGATAGCCGCCGATGGTGGGCACGCTTCGCTTTGCCCACCCTACGAAACTGCGCATGACCCCGCATTCCCGCGGCGCGAATTTGCCCGGGTGATGCATCGTCGTCGGCCCTCGAAAGCAAAGAGGGCGCAGGGAATGCCGGGCGCTCAGCCGCACCCATAGCCTCGTGTGCAACAAAAAAGCACACGAGTTCGAAACTACAGGTGAGCCGAAACATCCGGCATTCCCTGCACAATGGTTTACGGCTTATCGCGCGCTCTCCCCGGTGAACCGGGCTTTGTTGCCACCGTCGCTCGCGAAATCGTCCACGAGCTTGATCCCAGCGTCGGGAGATCAGGACCACACGCCTTTGCCGTCCGCATTCGCGCGCTTCGTCGGAGCACGCCAACACGTCCATCGCATCCTGCCGCCAACGTCCGTGACGATCGCGATACGCCCCTCTTGCAGCAGCAGGATGCGCAAACTGAGGCCACTTATTTGCCCGACGGCGCAAGCGGAATTTTTGTGGCAGGCGGGGTGAAACGGCTCAACTCGTTTGAATCGGCTGCCGAAAATCGCCGTTACGCGCAGGCGATTTTCGGAGCCTTTTGCAAGCATATGCGCCGTTCAGGGGCGGCACTCACGCATTCGTGCCGCCATCCACCGTCAAATTGGCGCCGGTGATGTAGGAGGCTTCCGGCCCCGCGACAAAGGCGACCAACGACGCGACGTCGTCGACACTGCCGTAGCGGTTGAGCGCCGTGGCCGCCTTTTGCGGCACGGCCCAGTCGCCGGCTGCGGGATTGAGGTCGGTGTCGATCGGGCCCGGCTGGATGTTGTTCACGGTGATGCCGCGGTCTCCGACCTCCCGCGACAGACCCTGTGCGAACATGCGCATGGCGCCCTTGGTCGCGGAGTAAGGCACGAGGCCGGGCGTCATCATGCGTTCGCCGACGCAGGAGCCGATCATGACGATGCGGCCGCCATCATTCATGTGCTTCAGGGCGGCGAGCGTAGTGACGAAGACGCCGCGCACATTGATGTCGATCACCCGGTCCAATTCCTCCAGCGTCGACTCCTCGAATTTCTTCGGGATCGCGGTGCCGGCATTGTTGACGAGCACGTCGAGCCGACCGAGCGAAGCGACAGTCTTCTGGATCGCTGCGCCCACCGCCGCGGCATCGGTCGCATCCGCCTGGATCGCGATCGCCTTGCCGCCGGCGCCCTCGATTGCTTTCACGACGGAAGCCGCCGCATCTGCGCCTTTGGCGTAGGTGATCGCGACACGGGCACCTTCAGCGGCGAGGCGCCGGGCGATGGCCGCGCCGATACCGCGCGAGCCACCGGTGACGAGTGCCGTCTTGCCTTCGAGTTTTCTGGACATGATGAATTTCCTTCTAGGTTTGGGATGCTGGTTGGTTCAGAGTTTCGATCCGCCGTCGACGCGGAGCGTGTCGCCGGTGATCCAGCGCGCATCCGGTGAGGCGAGGAACGCCACGGCGTCGCCGATGTCGTCGGCTTGCGCGATGCGTTTGAGCGTCTGCAGGCTGAGCGTGAAGTCGCGGCCTTCATCCGTCTTGGCAAAGGACGACATGTCGGTTGCGACCACGCCCGGCGCGACCGCGTTGACGCGGATGCCGCGACCGCCGAGCGCCGCCGCAAAATGCTTCACCAAGGTGTCGATCGCGCCCTTGGTCGCGGCATAGGCCGGCAAGGTGCCGACCGAGGCATGCGCGGCGAGCGAGGAGAGCAGCACGACGCTGCTGCCTTCATGCAGGATCGGGAGCAGTTGCTGCACCAGGAAGAACGGCGCGCGGACATTGACCGCAAACAGGCGGTCGAAATCCTCCACCGTCGTCTCCTCGATGGTGGCCGCCTTGGCGACGCCGGCATTGGCAACCAGGATATCGAGCCGGTCGCCGATGATGGCGCGGGCCTGCTGCGCCAGTTTGTGGGCGCCGTCGGGTGCGCCGAGGTCGGCGCCGACCGTATCGGCGCGGCCGCCTGATTTACGGATTTCGGCGACGACGGAATCGGCTTCCTTCGCGCCGCTGGCATAGTGCACCAGCACCTGCGCGCCGAGCTTGGCGAGCGCCAGCGCGCTAGCGCGGCCGATACCGCGCGAGGCGCCGGTGACGAGAGCGGTTTTTCCTTTGAGACTGGTCATGACAAAACTTCCTTGTTCTGGAGTGAGGATCGCGGACCGGGCGCGGCCGATCCGCTCGGATGGCGTCAGGTCGCGTTACGCATCCAGGAACAGCGATGCGTGGGCGAGGAAGAGCTCCGGATACTGGTAGAACGGAGCGTGGTTCGAATCCGGATAGATGAGGAGCTGCGCGTTCGGCAGGTGCTGCTGCAGGGTGAAACCGTTGACGGTGGGAATGATCAGGTCGTTGTGACCATGCACGACAAGCGTCGGATGATGGATTTCAGCCAGGTAATCCAGAACGCCATTGGTCCACTCGTTCGACTTGATGATCGCTTGCAGCTGGGTCGCGGCGGATGCTTCCGTGACTTCAGGGCTACGGTCCTGGCGGCGATGCTTGCGTTCGAGATAAGCGAGTCCGGCCGCGCGTCCCGCGGGAGACGACGAGAAATGCGCGGCGATCCAGAGATGTTCGGGCGGATCATACGTCGCGGAAAATATCTTCGCCGATTTGCTGGCGGCCGTGTCGGCGCCGCGCGGCCCTGTACCGATTAACACCAGCTTGCGCACGAGATCCGGCGCTTGCACGGCGATCTCCTGGGCGATCTTGCCGCCGATCGAATACCCCAGGACGTCGGCCTTGCCGATCCCGAGCGCCTTGATGAAGGCGATCGCATCCCTTGCCATGTCAGGGAAAGTCGCCGGCACCTCGCCCGAGCTCGCGCCGACACCCGCGTTGTCGAACAGGATCACTTCGCGGCGCTCGGCCATCCCGTCGGTTATCACCGGATCCCAATGGTCCATGGTGCCGCGGAAGTGGATGTTCATCACGATCGGCACGCCGCCTGTCTTGCCGAAGCGCCGATAGGCGAAGCGGATGCCGTTGGCCTCGACGAATTGCGTCGGGGCAGTCTGATGAGTGTGGTTCGTCATGGCAAAACTCCGATGGTTTTCAGATGAAGGGATGGTTTCAACTGGCGGTCTTGCCGCCGTTGACGCGGATGATCTGGCCGGTGATGAACGAGGCCCTGTCCGAGCCGACAAAGGTGACGGCGGCGGCGATCTCTTCGGGCTGTGCGCCGCGCTTGAGCGGCACCGCGGCGTAGAAGGCCGCCTTCTTGTCCGGCGTACCCGTTAGACGATCGAGCATCGCGGTTTCGGTCGGTCCCGGCGCAACTGCGTTGACGCGGACGCCGAAGGCGGCGGCTTCGAGGGCTGCGGACTTGGTGAGGCCTTCCACCGCGTGCTTGCTCGCGACATAGAGCGACAGGTTCGCAGCACCTCGCTCACCCATGGTGGAGGAGATATTGACGATGCTGCCCGCGCCCTGCGCCTGCATGATCCGCAGCTCATGCTTCAGGCTGAGCAGCGTGCCGAGCACGTTGGTGTCGAACATCGCGGCATAGCTTTCGGGCGTCTGGCCGGTGACGGGACCGGGCGTGCCCTCGGTGCCAGCGTTGTTCACGGCAACGTCGAGCCGGCCGAAGCGCGCGACGCCCTGATCGACCAGGCGGCGGACATCGTCCTCATGGCGCACATCGGCCGCGATGAAGGCGGCTTCCGCGCCGAGGCCGCGAAGCTCGGCTTCCAGCGCCTTGCCTTCCGCCTCGCGACGGCCGGAAACGACGACGGTGGCGCCTTCCCTGGCAAAGGCCAGCGCCGTGGCGCGGCCGATGCCGGTGAGCGCACCGGTGATGAGAATGACCGACGTGGGGGTGGACATGGCCTTAACTCCTCGAATTTCGGCATGAGGGCGCCCGTTCCCTGCCGGATGGGCATGGTTAGGAAGCGCTGCTCGTTTCGTGTTAGGAGCTATTTGGGCCTGGCTGGCGCTTTTGAAAAAGACTTTGTAAGCTGCCTTCCATACCTGAGAGGCATGGAATGGAACTTCGCCATCTGCGCTACTTCGTGGCCGTCGCCGAGGAAGGCAGCCTGACGGTCGCCGCCGAAAAGCGACTGCACACCGCGCAGCCTTCGCTCAGCCGGCAAATCCGCGACCTCGAATATGAGGTGGGCGTGCCCCTGCTCACCCGCAGCGTTCATGGCGTGGAGCTGACCGCGGCCGGCCGCGTCTTTCTCGACCATGCGCGACTGGCGCTGACGCAAGCCGAGGCCGCCACTGAGGCCGCACGCCGCGCCGCGCAGCCGAGCAAGCAGGTGTTTGCGATGGGCTTCACCACCGGCCAGGAGGTCGAGTGGCTGCCGCGCGCCACCAGCCTGCTCCGCGACGAGCTCGCCAATATCGAAATCCGGGTTTCCAGCGACCACTCGGTGACGCTCGCAGACGCGCTCACGCACGGCAGGCTCGACGTCGCCTTCCTCCGCACTGAGCCGATGCCCGACATCGAATTCAAGGTCATGGCGAAAGAGCCGCTGGTCGCGATCCTGCCGAGCGACCACAAGCTGGCGCAGCGCAAGACCTTCGACCCCAGGGATCTCGCCGGCGAGACCTATATCGGCATCTCCAAGGTGCCGCGGGTGCTGCGCGGCGTGATCGCCGATTATTTCGAGCGCTGCGGCGTCAAGATCGTGCCCACATACGAGATCGACAATTACGCGATGGCGATCTCGCTGGTCGCCTCGACGCGCGGCGTGGCGCTGTTGCCGGCCTCGGCCAGGAATTTCCTGCCCTGGTCGGTCGTCAGCCGCCCGCTCAAAGGCGAGACGCCGACCATCGACGTGGTCGCCGCCTATCACAAGGCCAACACCTCGCCGATCCTCAAGCGCTTCCTCGCGCGGATCGACGAATTGACCGCTGCGACGGCATCATCCGGCCATGGACGAAGCGCCAATAATCGATAATTCCGGAGCGCGATGAATCGTCAGCGCGCTCCGGATTCTTGTTTTGCGCATGATCTTCTCGGAAAACCGCTACACACTTTTCCGGATCATGCGCTAGTCTCCGGTGGCGAGGGCCCACAGAAGGCCCGGCCTGAGTTTTGAGGAGGGAGCGACCATGGGCATCCATCTGCTCGATCGCGTCATCGGCAGCGAATATCCCGATTTCGCCGATGATGCCGAAGTGCGGGCTTTCGAACGGGTCCCGTATTCGGACCGCATCGCGGCACAGAGCACCTATGAGGCGATCAAGCTCGGCGCCGCCCACAATCCCGACGCGCCCGCGCTGCAATTCCTCGCCAATGCCGAGCCGACCGATACGCCGGTCGCGATCTCCTACCGCGCTTTCATCGCGCGCGTCACGCAGGCCGCCAACATGTTTCATGCGCTTGGGGTCGGGCCAGGCGATGTCGTCAGCTTCCTGTTGCCGCTGGTGCCGGATGCGTTCGTGACGCTATTCGGCGCGGAGGCCGCCGGGATTGCCAATCCCGTCAATCCGCTGCTGGAGCCGCACCAGATCGCGGAGATCCTGGAAGCGGCGAACACCAAGGTGCTGGTGGCGCTCGGCCCGATGCCCGGGACCGACATCTGGCAGAAGGTCGAGCAGGTGCGCGGCAAGCTCCCGCATCTGAAGGCGATCGTGCAGCTCGGGCCGGGCGATCCCGCCCACGGCATTCATTCGTTCGGCGAGCTCATCAAGACGCAGCCCTCGGACCGGCTGGTGAGCGGCCGGGTTATTTCCGGCCACGACACCGCCGCCTATTTCCACACCGGCGGCACCACGGGCACGCCCAAGCTCGTGCGCCACACCCACACCAACCAGGTCTATCAGGCCTGGGCCTGCAATCTGATGCTCAAGGCGATGCCGGGCAGCAACCTGTTGTTCGGCATGCCGCTGTTTCATGTCGGCGGCTCGCTGACGCAGGCGCTGTCGACGCTTGCCGCCGGCAATTGCCTGGTCGTGCTGTCGCCGTCCGGATGGCGCAATCCGGCGTCGGTGAAGAATATCTGGGCCCTGATCGAGCGCTTCCGTCCCGAAGCCTTTTCCAGCGTGCCGACCGTGCTCGCGGCGGCGCTCACCATTCCGCCCGGCAGTGCCGACATATCGAGTCTGAAATTCGCGGCCGCCGGCGGATCGGCGATTCCCGTTGCGGTCGGCAAGACGATCCAGGACCGGCTCAAGCTGCCGGTGCTCGAGGTCTATGGCATGACCGAGACCTCGAGCGTGCACACGATTGCTTACGCGACGCGCCCGGTCCGGCTCGGCTCGGCCGGCCTGCCGATCCCCTACAGCCGCGTCCGCATCGTCAAGTTGGACGCAGAAGGCCGCTTCGAGCGCGATTGCGCGGTCGACGAAATCGGCGTGGTCGCGATGGCCGGGCCCGGCGTGTTCGGCGGCTATCTCAACGACGCCCACAACCAGGGCGCGTTCGTCGAGCCGAGCTGGGTCAATTCCGGCGATCTCGGACGGCTCGATGCCGACGGCTATCTCTGGATCACCGGCCGCGCCAAGGATCTCGTGATCCGTGGCGGCCACAATATCGATCCGGCGCCCATTGAAGACATCATGTTCCAGCATCCGGCGGTCGGCCTCGCCGCCGTGGTCGGCCAGCCCGACGCCTATGCCGGCGAATTGCCGATCGGCTATGTGCAATTGAAGCCGGGCGCGAGCGTTCAGCCCGGCGAGCTGGAGACATGGGTGCGCGAGCGCACGCCCGAGCGCGCCGCCGTTCCCGTGCAGATCATTCCGATCGATCCGATGCCGCTGACCGGCGTCGGCAAGGTGTTCAAGCCGCAGCTGCGCTGGGATGCCGCCAGCCGCGTCTTCGCCGGCGTGCTGACGCCGCTGCGCGAGCGCGGCATCGACTGCAAGGTCAAGGTCGGCGCCCATGGCAGCCATGGCAGCATCGCGATGGTGACGCTCGCGGGCGTGCCCGAAGAGCGGCGCGAGGCCGTCACCAACGAGGTGCACACCTTGCTCGCGCCGTACGTGATCCGGCACGAGGTCGTCAGCAGCTGAGCCGTGAAGGCCGACCGCGCCTCAGTCAGGAGGCCGCCTCTTCCCCGGCAACCAGCACGGGGAGCGCCGGCTGCGGCGCAGGCGCGGCGACGGGCTTCGCGAGCCGGCTCGCCGCGATCATGATCGCGGCACAGACGACATAGCAGAGGGTGCCTATCGCATAGGTCCTGGCAATGCCGATCTCGATCGACAGCGCCATACCCAGGACCGAGGCCAGCATCGACGTGATACCGTTGGCGCTCCAGAAGAACGGCAACAAGCCGTCGTGATGGCGCCATGTGCCAAGACCGAGCGGGAACATCATCCCCATGCAGAAGGAAGGCGGCGCCAGCAGCAGGATCGACACTAGAATGCGCATCCCGGTTGCCTCCGGCCGCGCCCAGGCCGTGACCAGCGGCGTCAGCAGCCCCGCGGCCACCAATGCCGCCAGCAGCGCGACGACCCTGACGAGCACCGCGAGCGGCCGAGGCGCCTGCGCGCCGACCGTCATACTGCCGAGCCCGCCAAACAGCAGGATCGTAAACAGCACGACGCTCAGTCCGTAGACGGGATGGCCGAGGAACACCATCAGACGCTGCATCTGCGAGATTTCGATGAGCATGAAGCCCATGCCGATGGCGCTGAAATAGGCCACCGGCGGCGCGAGTGTCGTGAACGGCATTTGCCGCACGAGGCGCGAAAACGGGATCACGATGTAGTACACGCAGGCGCCGAGCGTGAACAGGATGAGCCATCGGGTCATGCTGATCGCAGCGTTGTTGTTCATCGAGCGCGACGCCGAGAAGTTGAAGAAGTCGCCAAACCGCGCCGTATAGAAGAAGAACGGATTGTCGTCCGTCGACGCCGTGATGTTCTCGGGCAGCGAGTCGAAGAATGCGCGGTCGGCCTTGCCGGACAACAGCGTCGAGGTGATCGTGTCGAAAGCGATGTCCGGCCCCAGCAATATCTTGAAGCCCTGCGCCGCGAGCCGCTCGCGCGCCGCCTGCCAGTCCGCGTCGGCAAAGGCGTCCGGGCGGGTCATGACGGTCACGATATCGCCGACGCCCACCGCGATGACGTGCCGCGAAAGCTCCGCCGCCGCCACGCCGCGGCGTTGCAGGGCATCCGCCGCGATCGCCACCAGGCGATAAAACTCGCCGCGATGGCTTTTTGAATCATACCAGCGCGACACCGCGAGCATGCCGCTCGGCTTGAGCGCCCGGTAGAAATCGTCCCAGGCATCCACGGTGTAGAGACGGTTTTCGGTCAGGGTCAGGCCGCCGGCCGCGGTCGCCGCCCAGGTATCGATCAGCGATATCTGGATGAGGTCGTATCGATCGGATGAGTGGTTGAGGTAGCTTCTGGCCTCGCTGTTGACCAGCGAGACGCCGGGTTGGCGATCGAGATGGCCGGAGAAATCGCCGAGCTTGTCCGTGAGGATCTCGAAGATCGCGGGATTGAGCTCGATGCCGCGGATGCGCTTGGCGCCGAAATACAGCGCGGAAAGAACGTCGCGGCCGCCGCCCACGCCGACCACGGCGACGTCGTCCGGCTTCTGCACCAGATAGGCCGAATTGATCACGTCGTCCCGAAGGTAGGACAGCTTGCCGAAATCGCCGGTGAAGCGGGTGATGGGGGTTCCTGCATCCGCGTCGATATCGAGATAATGCTGCTCGATCGCGGTCTGTGGCTCGTGCGCAAACCCCCAGCCGAACGGGAGAGCCTCGCCAACGGCCTTGACGCGCACGCGCGAAAACGTATTCCAGCGTTCGAACAGCGTGCCGCTCTGCTCGATTCCCTTGGCCCAGACCACGCCGAGATGGGCCTTGCCGGTCGCGGCCAGTCCGGTGTGTGCGCCGGCCACGACAGCCAGTGCGGTGGCGACGAGCGCGCTCCGGCGACGGCCGCGAACGTCGTCACTGCTGCGAATGAGCAGCCAGCCGGCAGCAGCCGCGCAGGCCGCGATCCAGAGCGTGGCGCTGACCGGGTCGATCAGCAGGAGAACAAAGATCACACCGAGGCATCCGACCGCCGCGCCCACGAGGTCGGCGGCATAGAGCCGCCCGCCGCCGAAAGGCAGCCGCGTCAAGAGGAGCGTGATGCAGATGCCGCCTTCGGTGAAGGGAGCCACGAAGGAGACGGCGGCCAGCGCCAGAACGACCGGCACGAAGGCCGCGGGCGCCACCAGCGGACCGCACAGGAAGGCAATCATGGCGCCGACGCTGCCGAGCGCGAACCAGCACGCATGCCCAGCGAATTCGGCTGCGACGCGCTCCGGTGCGTAGCGGTCGGGCTTGCCGTACACCTCCATCGCCCCCCGCGTCAGCCCGAGCATGGCGAGCGAAATCGCGGCGAAAGCGAAGTGGTAATACAGCATCACGCTGAAGAAGCGCGTGATCAGGATCTGGTAGGAAAGCGTGGCCGACGCCAGCACGAAGATCGCGACGTAGTAGCGGCTTTGAATGTTCGCGCTGCCTTGCAAGACGCCGCCCCCCGAAAATTGAGCCTTCCAAATGCGCCCCGCGCCGTCGCACAATGCACGACGTTAAGTAAATCATAACCTCTAAGAATCGGTTGACCGGCACGCGGGCCATGGAGGGCACGGGGCAGGCTATGCCGCCAACGTCATCGCCGGGTTAACGCGGGTGCGAAAATCAGGTCTTAACCAGATCGCCGTCACTGGCAAACGGGTATCCATTCCGGCCTGAGCACCGACATGATCAGCTCGTCGCGATGGACGCCGCCGAAGAAGGCGCTGCCGCGGGCGACGCCCTCGGCCTTGAAGCCGATGGCTTCATAGGTCCTGCGCGCCCGCGCATTTTCCGGGAATACGCCAAGCCAGACGCGATGAGCATCTGTCTCATGAAAGATCGTGTCGACCACGGCGCGGAGCAACCTTCTGCCGATGCCGTTGCCGGGGTTGGAGACAATAATCCGCTTCACGCATGTCGCGCGTTCCGGCGAGGCCCAGTCTCGCACGATCGTGAATCCAACCGGCCTTCCGGCGTCGCGCGCGAGGAAATAGGCGTAATGATCATCGCCGATCGCCGCCAGATGCCGCGCCTCGTCCCACCGGCCGACGAAGGCGTCATAGCCATCCGTCCGCTCGGTCGCCATGATGAACGGCACATCGTCCCTGGACGCGCGCTCGATGGTGATGCCTGTCATTTCAGTGCTCTCAGGTTTGGCAGTGCTCCTCTGGACCGCTATTCCGGCTCGATGCCGGCGACCCTGGTATATTCGGCCCAGCGCTCGCGTTCGGCCCGTACTTCCGCCTCGCAATCGGCAAGGCTGGTGATGTCGTAGGACAGGCCGAACTCGTCCATCCGACGGCGCACGTCCGGCGATTTCAGCGCCTCGTTGATCAGGCCATTCAACTGCTCGACGATCGGCCACGGCGTCGCCGACGGCACGGCCATGCCGAGAAAACCGGTGAGCTCAAATCCCGGGAAGGTCTCGGCGACCGCGGGCACGTCGGGCGCTTGCTGCGAACGCGTCAGCCGCGTGATCGCGAGCGGACGCATCTGGCCGCTGCGCAGATACTGGTTCGACGCGGTGGTGTCGACGAAGATGCAGTGGATTTCGCCGCTCATGAGATCGGTGACCGCATTGCCGATGGCGCGATAGGGCACGCCCCGCAGCTCGATGCCGGCAAGCCGGCTGAGATATTCCGGCGGCGTGCGCGAGGAAGCGTTGAAATAGCCGAACATCAGCTTGCCCGGCTCGGCCTTGGCCGCGGCGATGAAGGCCGCGAAATCGCGCCACGGCGCTTGCGGCCGCACCATCAGATAGCTGCCGCTGGAGCGGAACAGGCCGACGACGGTAAAATCCCTGGCCGGATCGTAGGAGAGGTTGCGGACCAGGCTGACATTGGCGGCGTGCGTGCTGGTGGTGATCAGCAGCACGGTGTGGCCGTCGGGCTCGGCGGTCTTGACCGCCATGGTGCCGATGATGCCGTTGGCGCCGGGACGGTTGTCGACGATCACCGCCTGTTTGGTCTTCTCCTCGATCACCTTGCCGATCATCCGCGCGGTGATATCGCCGGAGCCGCCAGGACCGAACGGCACGATGATCCTGATCGGGCGGGAGGGATATTGATCCGCTTTGGCTGACGTGGCGGCGAGCGCGCCGGCGGCAAGGGTGAGGACGGCGCGGCGATCGATTTTCTTGTTGTTCATTGGCGCTACCGATTCCGGCTTGCATTGACGAAGGCGGCATCAAACCACGAACAAGACGGCAAGGCTACCGTCGCGGCAGCGGCAGATCACGCCTGCATCCGCGCTTCCGTATCGATGCCTTCGGCGGCCGCCGCAAGCTCCGCATCCATCCGCGCCAGCATGAGCGACGTTGCCAGCGTGTTGTTGGCCTCCGCGCTGCGGCGCGCGGCTACGGCCCAACGAGAGCCTGCCTCGCGATTGCCAAGACCGTGCTCGGCGCGCGCGAGATGGACTTCGGTCATGAATATGTCGAAAGGAGCAAGCCCGCTCCGCGCGATCAAGGCCTCCAGCACGGCTTTGCCTTCCGCATAGCGGCCGATTTCAACGAGGGCAGCCCCGCGCGAGCCGGAAAGCGTGTCGTGCGGCACCAGCCGCAGGGCGCGTTGTGTGAGCGCGTCGAGCCGCGGGCGCAACGGCGCATCGCCACAGACAAAGGCGTGGGTGAGAAGCGTATCGATGACGAGGGCCTCTTCGGCAGCCAAAAGGGTGCCGCGCCCGAGTTCGCGCAACAACGCCTCTACGAATTCGCGCGCGGCCGCAGCGTTGGTCCACCGATCCATGCGGAAGAGCTGATACATGAGGCGCGGCGAGGCCGGCGTGAAAGGCGGCGATACACCGCCATGGGCATAGGTCGCGATCATCTGCGCATAGGCCGTACCGATCGCGGTCGGAGCGCCGGACTTGGCCTGCACCAGTTGCAGAACCTGCAGGCCATCGGTGCCGACCCGGCCGTCCTTGACCTTGACCGTGAAGGGCAGCAGATTGGCCACAATCATCCAGGCTTGCACGAGAACAATCGCGCCGATCGACTCGCCGGCTGCAGCCGTGACCGCAACTCCCTTGGTGATGACGGCAATCAGGGCGATCGCAGCCGCATTCGCCAGCACGCCGCCGAGAAGCATGACAGCCAGCCGCGCGCGGCGGATGGTGGCGGAAGGATACGGGTTGACCAAACCGAGCAGCGGCAGCAGCCGCAGCTCGAACCAGAGCTCACCGAAGCGGCGGCGAAACAAGAGCGGCCCGGTCCCCACGGTCACTTGCCGCATCGGAATGCCCGCAACCAGCCCGCAGACCAGATGGCCGCCTTCATGCACCGCGATGGCGAGCACGGTGGCGATGAACAGCCAGGCAAATCTGATTGCGATCAACAAATGATCCGTCTCTCCCGGTCGGACTGCTGCGCCATTGTAGCGCAACAAACCGCTCGGGGCAGCGGATCAGGCGTACTTGCCGTGGCAGTGCTTGTATTTCTTGCCTGAGCCGCAGGGGCAATCCTCGTTGCGGCCTACCTTGCCCCAGCTCGCGGGATTCTTCGGATCGCGCTGCTCTGCCGTCCCAGTCTGGCCCGGCACCAGCGAAGCGCTGGCGAAGGCCATCTCGTCCTCGCCGGTATCGGGGTTGAGCTTGTGCGCTTCCATCGCCGGCAGCGGCTGCTGCGGCTCTTCCGGCGGCACGATCTCGACCCGCATCAATTGCGCGGTGACGGCTTCGCGCAGATGCGCGATCATCGCCTCGAACAGGCTGAAGGCTTCCGACTTGTATTCCTGCAGGGGATCGCGCTGGCCGTAGCCGCGCAAGCCAATGACCTGGCGCAGATGATCGAGCATGATCAGATGCTCGCGCCAGAGATGGTCGAGCGTCTGCAACAGAATGGTCTTCTCGACGTAACGCATCACGTCGGGACCCCATTGCGCTACCTTGGCGGCCATGCGCTCGTCGACATGCTTCTCGATGCGCTCGAGCAGCTCCTCGTCGGCGATGCCCTCTTCCTTGGCCCATTCATCGACCGGAAGAGCGACGTCGAGCACGCGCCCCAGCTCGTCCTTGAGGCCCGCGACATCCCACTGCTCGGCATAGGCATGTTCGGGCACGTGCTTGGCAACGAGATCCTCGACAAAGGCGTGGCGCATGTCGGTCACCGTTTCGGCGACGCTCTCGTCCTTCATCAGGTCGACGCGCTGGTCGAAGATCACCTTGCGCTGGTCGTTCTGGACGTTGTCGAACTTGAGCAGGTTCTTGCGGATGTCGAAGTTGCGCGCCTCGACCTTCTGCTGCGCCTTTTCCAGCGCCTTGTTGATCCAGGGATGGATGATGGCCTCGCCTTCCTTCAGGCCGAGCCGGGTCAGCATGGTGTCGAGCCGGTCCGAGCCGAAGATGCGCATCAGATCGTCTTCCAGCGACAGGAAGAACTTCGAGCGGCCGGGATCGCCCTGACGACCGGAACGGCCGCGGAGCTGGTTGTCGATGCGGCGGGATTCATGGCGCTCGGAGCCGATGATGTAGAGGCCGCCCGGCTTCTGCACGGTCTTGGCGGGCTTGTTGCCCTTCGCCGGCTCGATCTCGACGGTCTCCTCCGCCTTCAACACGATCTCGCGGAAGCGCTCGACATCGGCCTTGATCTGCTCGATCTTCTTGGCCTTCTCGGCCTCATCCTCGATGCCGCCGGTCTCCTGCTGGATCCGCATATCGAGCGAGCCGCCGAGCTTGATGTCGGTGCCGCGGCCGGCCATGTTGGTCGCGATCGTGATCGCGCCGGGCACGCCGGCTTCCGCCACGATGTAGGCTTCCTGCTCATGGAAGCGCGCGTTCAAGACGGCGAACAGTTTCGCCTGCTTGCCGGCGCGCGCGGCGGCGTAGAGCTTGTCCAGTGCGCCTTCCTTGCCGAAATCGATCTGCTTGTAGCCGTTCTTCTTCAGATACTCGGCCAGCACCTCGGACTTTTCGATCGAGGCGGTGCCGACCAGCACCGGCTGCAGGCGCGAATTCGCCCGCTCGATCTCGGCCAGGATCGCGGCGTATTTCTCGTTCTGGGTGCGATAGACCTCGTCGTCCTCGTCGAGACGGGCGACCGGCAGGTTGGTCGGGATTTCCAGAACCTCGAGCTTGTAGATGTCGAACAATTCGTCGGCTTCGGTCGCCGCCGTGCCGGTCATACCGGCGAGCTTCTCGTACATCCGGAAATAATTCTGGAAGGTGATCGAGGCGAGCGTCTGGTTCTCCGGCTGCACCGTCTGATGCTCTTTGGCCTCCAGCGCCTGGTGCAGGCCTTCCGAATAGCGCCGGCCCGGCATCATGCGGCCGGTAAACTCGTCGATGATGACGACTTCGTCGTCGCGGACGATGTAGTCCTTGTCACGGGTGAACAGCGTGTGCGCGCGCAGCGCCTGGTTGACGTGGTGCACGACGGAGACGTTCTCGACGTCGTAGAGCGACTCGCCCTTGAGCTGGCCGGCGTCGCGCAACAGCGTCTCGATCTTCTCCATGCCGGCTTCGGTCAGCGTCACCGTGCGCTGCTTCTCGTCGACCTCGTAATCGGTCACCTTCGCAAGGCTGGGCATGAAGGTGTCGATGGTGTTGTAGAACTCGGAGCGGTCATCGAGCGGACCGGAGATGATGAGCGGCGTGCGCGCTTCGTCGATCAGGATTGAGTCGACTTCGTCGACGATGGCGTAGAAGTGGCCCCGCTGGACCATGTCCTCCAGGCGATACTTCATGTTGTCGCGGAGGTAGTCGAAACCGTATTCGTTGTTGGTGCCGTAGGTGATGTCGCAGGTATAGGCCGTCTTGCGCTCGGCGTCGTCCAGGCCATGGACAATCACGCCCGTCGTCAGCCCCAGGAAGGAATAGATCTGGCCCATCCAGCCGGCGTCGCGGCGGGCGAGGTAGTCGTTGACGGTGACGACATGGACGCCCTTGCCGGCGAGTGCGTTGAGATAGACCGCAAGCGTTGCGACCAGCGTCTTGCCTTCGCCGGTCTTCATCTCGGCGATGTCGCCTTCGTGCAAGACCATGCCGCCGATCAGCTGCACGTCGAAATGGCGCTGGCCGAGGGTACGCTTGGCGGCCTCGCGCACGGTCGCAAAAGCCGGAACCAGAATGTCGTCGAGGGTCTTGCCGGAGGCCAGCTGCTTTCGGAACTCATCCGTGCGCGCCTTGAGCGCCTCGTCGGAGAGGGCTGCGACTTCTGCCTCGAGCGCGTTGATGGCGTCGACGCGGGATTGGTACCCCTTCACCCGCCGGTCGTTGGCGGAGCCGAAAAACTTGCGGGCGAGCGCGCCGATCATGCCAAAATCCTGTATCTCGCGGCCAAACCTTGCCGCCGTGCGGTAGTACCGTGACTGCCTATCAACTCACCGTGACGCGCCACGGCAAAAGCCCCGACGGGTAGCGTTTGCCAAATGAGTGGGAAGTAGGCAGTCCTGGGTTCAACGGCCAAAAACGTCAGCAAAATAAGCGCTATCGCCATTGACACGATGGCGCAGAGATATGGCTGGGCCAGAGCCTTGTCAACGGCGCGAAAGGGGCCGCGAAAAGCGTCAAGCTATCGGCGAATTCATCATTTTGCCCGAGTTTCGCGTTGCCAAGACCATGCTATTGGGCGAGTGTCCGCCCCGCTTAAATTAGCCCATCCCAACAGGTAAGGATTTTCCATGATCGCCTCCCCGGTAATGAAAACCGGTTCACGCCTTGGCTTTGCCGCCTTCGTCGCGATGGCGCTGTTTGCCGGTACCGCCCGGGCCGAAGACAAGGTGCTCGCCAAGGTCAACGGCTCCGAAATCCGCCAGAGCGACGTGGCGATGGCCGAGGAGGAACTCGGACCCAGCCTCGCCCAGATGGACCCGGCCGCCAAGGACGAGAACGTCCTCTCCTTCCTGATCGACATGAAGGTCGTCGCCAAGGCCGCCGAGGATGAGAAGATCGCCGACAACGACGAGTTCAAGAAGCGGCTGGCGTTCGCCAGGAACCGGCTGCTGATGGACAGCCTGCTCGCCAACAAGGGCAAGGCCGCGACCAACGACGAGGCCATGAAGAAGGTCTATGAGGACGCCGCCAAGCAGATTTCCGGCGAGCAGGAAGTCCATGCCCGCCACATCCTGGTCGAGACCGAGGACGAGGCCAAGGCGATCAAGGCCGAGCTCGACAAGGGCGCGGATTTCGCCGAGCTCGCCAAGAAAAAGTCCAAGGATCCCGGCGCTTCCGACGGCGGCGACCTCGGCTTCTTCACCAAGGAGCAGATGGTGCCGGAATTCTCCGAAGTCGCCTTCAAGCTCGAGCCCGGCAAGATCTCCGACCCCGTGAAGTCGCAGTTCGGCTGGCACATCATCAAGGTCGAGGAAAAGCGCAACCGCAAGCCGCCGGAATTCGACCAGGTGAAGGGCCAGATCGAGACCTATGTGACGCGCAAGGCGCAGGCTGAGTATGTCGGCAAGCTGCGTGACGGCGCCAAGATCGAGCGCTTCGACCAGGCTGCGGCCGCCGATCCCGCAAAGCCCGCTGCCCCGGCGCCCGACGCCGCCAAGGACTCCAAGATGGCGCCTCCGGCGAAGAAGTAACGACGTCATTCCGGGGCGATGCCAGCGCATCGATCCCGGAGCGGAGAAGTATGAAGCTTTTATGAGCCGGGTTGGGAGCCATCTCTCAACCCGGCTTTCTTATTGGCCAGGTTTCTTATTGACTGAGGCGGCCTCTCCCCGCGCACGCGCAGAGGTGATAGAGAGCGCTGCCCTTTTGCTCTCATCGCCGGAATCCCCTCATGTCCTCCACCGTTTCTCCGCTCGCCCCGACCAACGTCCCCGACATGCCCGAAATCGCCGGCGTCAGGCTCGCGACCGCAGAAGCCGGCATCCGCTACAAGGGCCGCACCGATGTGCTGCTCGCGGTCATGGACAAGGGCACGGCGGTGGCCGGCGTGTTCACGCGCTCGAAATGCCCCTCCGCACCGGTCGAATGGTGCCGCGGAAAACTCAAGGGCGGCAAGGCCCGCGCGCTGGTGGTCAATTCCGGCAACGCCAATGCCTTCACCGGCAAGACCGGCAAGCAATCGACCGCGGTCACGGCGCAGATCGCCGCCAAAGCGGTCGGCTGCAGCGCCAATGAAATCTTCCTCGCTTCCACCGGCGTGATCGGCGAGCCGCTCGATGCCACCAAATTCGACGGCGTGCTCGACACGCTCTCGGAGACGGCTGCGCCCGGCGACTGGATGAGCGCCGCGCGCGCCATCATGACCACCGACACCTTTCCCAAGGTCGCGACCGCCAAGGTGAAGCTCGGCAAGGCCACCGTCACCATCAACGGCATGGCCAAGGGCGCCGGCATGATCGCCCCCGATATGGCGACCATGCTGTCGTTCATCTTCACCGACGCGCCGATCGCGCCCGCCGCGCTGCAATCGCTGCTCAAGAGCGGCGTAGAAGACACCTTCAACGCGGTGACCATCGATGGCGACACCTCGACCTCGGACACGCTGTTGTTCTTTGCCACAGGCGCTGCTGGCGCGAACGGCGCCCCCAAGATCAGCCGTGCCAGCGACCCGAGGCTGAAGGCCTTCACCAAGGCTCTGAATGAAGTTCTGGCCGATCTCTCCGAGCAGGTGGCGCGCGACGGCGAAGGCGCCCGCAAGCTGGTCGAGATCATTGTCGAGGGCGCAACCACCAAGGCCTCGGCGCGGAAGATCGCGATGTCGATCGCCAATTCGCCGCTGGTGAAGACCGCGATCGCCGGCGAAGACGCCAATTGGGGCCGCGTGGTGATGGCGGTCGGCAAGGCCGGCGAGCCCGCCAACCGCGACAAGCTCTCGATCTCGTTCAACGGCATCCGCGTCGCCAAAAGCGGCGCGCGCGATCCATCCTATGACGAGACCGAGGTTTCCGAAGCGATGAAGGCGCCGAAGATCCAGATCAAGGTCGCGCTCGGTCTCGGCAAGGGCAAGGACCGTGTCCTGACCTGCGACCTCACCAAGGAATATGTCGCGATCAACGGCGACTATCGGTCGTAAGCGCGGCGAAACCGACGACGACCACCTCTCCCGCCGCAAATCGGGTGAGGGGTTCAGGTCTTTCGTGAGGCCAAATCCCCCTCACCCGGATTGCTTCGCAATCCGACCTCTCCCCGATGGGGAGATGAGATCTGACCAGCGCTCGACTCTGCGCTAGTTCGTGATGTGCGCGACGCTCAGCGCCTGATTGAACATCTTGGTCAGGGCTGTGGTGATATCCGCAGGCGTATCGGCCTCGAAAAAGAAGCCCGACGATGCGCAGTCCTGAAGACTGGGGGGAATGTTGGGGATATTGGCGTTCGCGACGCCATCTTCGTTATTGAAGACGGCCGTCGGATTCTGGATTTTTTCATAGGGAATATAGAGCACGGCAATGGTGATGCCGCGAGCCTTGAGTGGCGCGCAGTACGAGGCGGCGCCCGTGGGCATCACGGTGGCGCTGTTGCTTCCAGAAAAACCACAGCAGGTCTGATTGTCCTGTGCGCCGTCGGTCACGAGAAAAACGAAAGGCTTCGTGTTCGTCGATGAGCTGCCGTCGCCGACATTTTTGATAATCGTGCTCATGCTCGGAAACGCGTTTTCAAAATGCGTTCCGCCGGAGCCGAGGTTTGTGATGTTCGGGGTGGTGCCGGTATCGAGCAGCGTAGCAAGATTCGCGGCCGCATAGTTGATGGTCGACGAATCGGTTGGACTGCCGTTGATGCTGCTGGTCAGCCCATAATACGCATAAAGATATCGAATGAACGGATAGAGCCCGATCCGGAATTGATTGGGCACTTTCTCCGCGTTGTTGGCCGTCGCGAACAACCCATCGATACCTTGTGTGGCCACCGTGGCGTTCAAGGCCGTGCCCACGGCGTCGGCGCGCAACTGGATGCAGGCATCGGTGCCGGCGGTCGGGCAAGACGTAACCGCCGTCAGACTGTTCGCCGTGCTCTTGGTATTGCCGGTCAGGAGCGAATTCGGAGAGCCAGAAGTCACGTTCGAAGTCACGTTCGAAAGCATCGCAGACGGTAGCGACACGCCCTTCATGGGATAGTTCGTATTCGTCTGGAGGAGATTCTGGTATCCGGATTGGCTGACGCGCGAGATGAGATAGCCAAGACAATAATTGTTCGTTGGGTATGCCGAGTTGATAGGACTGTACACACCAGGGGGGTTCACCTTCTGGCTCTTGGAGGGATCGCTGCACGAGCCCGAAGATTGGAAATGGCACGCGAAGGTACAGCCATTGGAGTAGGTGCTGAAATCATCCGGGTTGATCGCGGCCAGCCGCGTTTGCTCGGCGTTGGTCGATGGCAATCCCATCGATCCCGACACGTCCAGCATGAGGTAGAAATCAAGATACGTCGGCAGCTTGCCGCCGGCCGTTGAGTTGCCAGCGATGGTCATGGTCGGAAAGCCGGCGATCTTCATGAAGACGGTCGGCACCTGGGCCGAGAAGGTCACGGTGGACGCGAGATTCACGCCGGTTTTGGTGACGGTAGCGGTCTCCGACAGGCCAGTGTAGCCCGTGATCGTGCCCATGATGCCGTTGAAGATCTTGTTGGCGTCGGTCGCGCCTGCCGTCACTGTGCCGTCCGACGTCATCTTCGAGGCTGCGAGGAAGCCCGGAGATTGCTGCGAGATTGACGCGACCGCCGCCGCGTCCGCCGCCGATTGCAGCTTCGCTCTCATCCTGGTCGCCAGCGAGTAATCGGACGCGGCGCCGACAGCGGTCAGCAGCGGCACGGTGACGATGGCGAAGGTGAAGGTCATGTTGCCGCGCTGGTCGCGGCCAAAGCGTCGGATCAGGTCGAGGAGCGCGCGCATGAGAGGGCCACCGGTTGACGGGTTCAGACCCGTTAAACTAGGCGGCTCGGATTAAATATGACTTATCCCGACCGTAGAAAGCCGCCCCGAATATCGCTAATGAGTCCTTACCTGCGATCAGTACCAATCCTTCCCCAGAGAGCATGCCCGAACTCAAACTCACCCTGGTCGTCGCCTGCGCCTTGATCGACGCCGACAAGCGCGTCCTGATCGCGCAGCGGCCGGAAGGCAAGTCGATGGCAGGCCTGTGGGAGTTTCCCGGCGGCAAGGTCGAGCCCGGCGAGCGGCCGGAAGCGACCTTGATCCGCGAGTTGCATGAGGAGATCGGCATCACCGTCGCCGAACCGTGCCTCGCGCCGCTGACCTTTGCCAGCCATGCCTATGAGACATTTCATTTGCTTATGCCGCTCTATGTCTGCCGGCGCTGGGAAGGCCTCGTGATCGCCCGCGAGGGACAGCAGCTCGCCTGGGTGCGTGCCAACAAACTCCGCGACTACCCGATGCCGCCGGCGGACATCCCGCTGATCCCACATCTGGAGGATTTGTTGTTGTAGTGGGGGCGAGGGTCGTACCTACCCCCGTCATTGCGAGGAGCGAAGCGACGAAGCAATCCATGGTGCCGCAAGCGGCGAGATGGATTGCTTCGCTTTGCTCGCAATGACGGCGATAGATGCCCGGGTCAGGCGGACTAACCCTTCCGCCCCCGCTTCACCGCCTCCTCCAGACCCACCGTCGCCGATCCCGGGCGCAGCGGTTTGGGCTGGCTTTCATGCGGCGCCCAGCCGGATAGCCAGACGATATCGAAGGTGGCGCGGAGGCGGCCGTCGGGGTCGGCAAAGCGCTCGGCATAGATTTCTGCCATCCGCAGCATCGTCGCGCGCCGTGTCGGCGTGCGCCGCCGCTCCATTAGGACATTGGTAGCGCCCATTCGTCTGAGATCGGCCATCAGCGCGAAGGCGTTGGCGTAACGCACCACGACGCGGTCGACATCGGTGACCGGCAGCGCAAAGCCCGCGCGCTGCAACAGGCCGCCGATGTCACGCAGATCCGCAAACGGCGCGACGCGCGGCGACACCCCGCCCTCGCATTCGGCTTCGGCGGCGGCAAAGGACTGGCGCAGTTCGATCAGCGTATCGCCGCCGATCATCGCCGCAAGCAACAACCCGTCAGGCCGCAGCGCGCGACGGATTTGCGCAAGCACGCCGGGCAGATCATTGACGAATTGAAACGCCAGCGCGGAGACGGCGAGATCGAGGGATTCCGCCTGGAGCGCCAGGTTTTCGCCGTCGGAGGCCAGATCGACGCGCCTGACGGATTTGAACCGATCGGCGACTGGACCGCGCAGCCATTCGCCCGATGTTGCGACATCGGCAATGTCGGCAAAATTCCGCGTCACTGCCTGCAGGCGGTCGCCAAAATCTTCCGCAACGCGGTCGAGCAGGAAGGTCGCGGGTCCCGATTTACGCGCGCGCTCCTGCCGCTGCTTGAGGAGAGCGCGGTCGAACAGGGCAGGCGGGGCCGGATTGGAAGCCATGCCGGTTGGTACGACGGCCGGCCGGTCTCTGGCAATCGAGCCTTGTTTCTGGCAATCAAGCTTTGGCGGCGCTAGCCTTGCCCCATGGACGCTGAAATGGATGCTGAAACCGCCCCGTCCCGCTCGATCGGCACGCATTTGCGCACCGCGCTTGGCGTCTGCCATGCGGCGTGGAAGCACGCGTCGCGGCTGGCGCTCGACATCGCGCTGCCGACGCTCTGCGTCGCCTGCCGCGAGCCGGTCGACGGCGAGGGCGTTTGCCCCGAATGCTGGTCGAAATTGTCGTTCATTGAACGACCTTATTGTCCCCGGCTCGGCATCCCCTTTGTCTACGACCCCGGGCCCGACATGCTGTCGATGGAGGCGATTGCCAGTCCACCAGCCTACCAGCGGGCGCGAGCCGCGGTGCGCTATGACGAGGTTGCGCGCACGCTGGTGCATGCGCTGAAATACCAGGACCGTACCGATCTGGCGCCCGCCATGGGCCGCTGGATGGCGCGCGCCGGCCGCGAGTTGCTCGACGGCGCCGACATGCTGATCCCGGTGCCGCTGCATTGGCGGCGGGCCTGGCATCGCCGCTATAACCAGTCCGGCGCGCTGGCGCGTGCGATCGAACGCCAGAGCGGCATTCGGCTTCGGGGCGACATCTTGCAGCGGGTGCGTGCGACCGAGCAGCAGGTCGGACTGTCGCGTCCGCAGCGGGCCAGCAATGTGCAGGGCGCATTCAAGGTATCCGCGGACCGACAGCCTGAAATTGCCGGGCGCAGGGCGATTTTGATCGATGATGTCTTGACTTCCGGCGCTACGCTCGACGCCTGCGCGCGGGCGCTGCTGCGCGCCAAAGCGGCGCAGGTCGACGTGCTGGTCTTCGCCCGGGTTGTGGATAGCCCCAGAAGTCCCATATAATCGGGGTTATTCGTCAATCACGGGCACTCCATGTCTGCTGCGATCGAGATCTACACACGTCCGGGCTGCGGCTATTGCAGCGCCGCCAAATCGCTGTTGAACCGCAAGAAAGCCACGTTCACCGAATACGACTCGGGCAAGGACGCTTCGCTGCGCCAGAAAATGTATGAGCGTGCTGGCGCGAGTGCGACTTTCCCCCAGATCTGGATCGGCGAAAGCCATGTCGGCGGTTGCGATGAGCTTTATGCGCTGGACCGCGAAGGCAAGCTCGATGCGATGCTCGCCGGCGAGAAGGCCGCTTCATGAGCGCCGATAACACCTTCACCGCCGCGATGGTGCAGATGCGCACCGGCCTGCTGCCCGAGCCCAGCCTCGAGCAGGGCATCGGGCTGATCCGCGAGGCGGTCAAGCAGGGCGCCGACTACGTGCAGACCCCCGAAGTCAGCAACATGATGCAGCTGAACCGCAAGGCGCTGTTCGAGCATCTTAAGAGCGAAGAGGACGATGTCTCGCTCAGGGCTTATCGGGAGCTCGCCAAGGAGCTGAAGATCCATCTCCACATCGGATCGCTGGCGCTGCGCTTCTCGGAGGAGAAGGCGGTGAACCGCTCATTCCTGATCGCGCCCGACGGCATGATCCTCGCCTGTTACGACAAGATCCATATGTTCGATATCGATCTGCCGGGCGGCGAGAGCTATCGCGAATCCGCGAACTATCAGCCGGGTGAGACCGCCGTGATCTCCGACCTGCCCTGGGGCCGGATCGGGCTCACCATCTGCTACGACGTGCGTTTCCCCGCGCTCTATCGCGCGCTCGCCGAAGGCGGCGCGTCGTTCCTGACCGTGCCCTCCGCCTTCACCCGCAAGACCGGCGAGGCGCATTGGCATGTGCTGCTCCGCGCGCGCGCCATCGAGACCGGTTGTTTCGTGTTCGCCGCTGCCCAAGCGGGCCTGCACGAGAACAAGCGCGAGACCTATGGCCATTCGCTGATCATCGCGCCCTGGGGCGAGATCCTGGCCGAGGGTGGCGTCGAGCCCGGCGTGTTCCTCGCCAAGATCGAGCCCGGCAAGGTCGAGACCGCGCGCAAAACCGTGCCGTCGCTGCAGCACGGGCGCCGCTTCGGCATCGCCGATCCCAAATCCGGCCCCGACCATCTGCATCTGGTGCGGGGATCGGCATGATCCGCTACGCACTCCGCTGCGAACGCGACCACACTTTCGAAAGCTGGTTTCAGGATTCCGCGGCCTATGATCAGCAGGTCAAGCGCAAGCTCGTGAGCTGCCCTGTCTGTGAGTCCGTTGCGATCGAAAAGGCGATCATGGCGCCGCGCATTGTGGGCAAGAAGGGCCGCGAGCGCGCCGAGCCGGTCGAACAGGCCGCAGCTCCTGCAGCGGCGCCGGCTCCCGCCGCGGCCGCCGCTGAAGCGACGCCGCTGGTGATGACGCAGGAGCGCGAGCTGCGCGCCAAGCTCAAGGAGCTGCGCGACCACATCGTGAAGAATGCCGACAATGTCGGCGACCATTTTCCGAACGAAGCCCGCAAGATGCATTACGGCGAGATCGAGCATCGCCCGATCTATGGCGAGGCCTCGCCCGAGGAAGCCAAGTCGCTGATCGACGAAGGCGTCGAAGTCTCGCCGCTGCCGGTGCTGCCGGAAGATAGAAATTGAGGCTCGCAGCGGCGCCTCGTCATTGCGAGCGCAGCGAAGCAATCCAGACCTTCCCTGCGGTTGCGGTCTGGATTGCTTCGTCGCTACGCTCCTCGCAAATGACGACGGAAAGATCGCAGGACGCATCATGGGCCCCGACTCCTTCAATTCCTGGCAAATCTGGGCCGTCCTCTCCGCCATATTCGCGGCGCTGACCGCAATCTTTGCCAAGGTCGGCGTCGAAGGCATCAATTCCGATCTCGCCACCCTGATCCGCACCGTGGTCGTGCTGATCACGCTGTCGCTGATCCTGTTTGCGACCGGCCAGTTCAGCCATCCGGGTCCGATCGCGGCCAAGAGCTGGCTGTTCCTGCTGCTCTCCGGCCTCGGCACCGGCGCGTCCTGGCTCTGCTATTTCCGCGCGCTGAAGCTCGGCCCCGCCACGCTGGTGGCGCCGATCGACAAACTGAGCGTCGTGCTGGTCGCCCTGTTCGGCGTCACGTTTCTCGGCGAGCGGCCATCCTGGAACGGCTGGGTCGGGATCGCGTTGATTGCCGCCGGCGCGGTGCTGATCGCAGTTAAAATCTAGACGGCAACCAGCAGCGCTACGCCGATCACGATCAACGCAATGCCCGACAGCTCGCGGGGCGAGACCGGCTGCTTGAAGGAGTAGTAGGCGACGGCTTGCGCGAACAGCACCTCAACCAGCGCCAGCGTTCGCACATTAGCGGCGGCCGAGAGTGCAAACGCCAGAAACCAGAACTGCGAGGAGAACGCGCCCGTGAAGCCCGCGAGCATCGAGGGCTTCCAGAGGCCGAGGATCTTCTTCAGGATGTCCGGCGCACGCCAAAGCAGATAGATGGTCAGGATCAACGTCTGCACGAACAGGCCCCACACCAGCGTGTAGGAAGCAGCAGTGACGAAGGTGACGCCTGACACCGTGATGATGGCGCCGCGATAGCCGATCGCCGACAGCGCAAAGGCGGCGGCAGCGACAAGGCCGACCACGGTCGGCCTGAGCTCGGCAAAGCGCTTCTCGCCGCCGGGACGCAGCGCCGTGATGACGACACCGATGGTCGCGATCAGGATCGCGATCACTTTCAACGTCGTAAGCTCGTCGCCAAGAAACACGAAACCGAAGATCGCGGTCTGGATCGCTTCGGTCTTCAGATATGCGGTGGTCACCACGAAGGAGCGGTCGTTCATCGCGACCAGCATCATCCCGGTGCCGACGATCTGGCAGAGCGCGCCGAGCAGGAGCCACGGCCAGAACGCGGCAGTCGGCCACGGCGCGTGATCGCCGGATGCGATCAGCATCGCGGCAAAGAACAGCACCGAGAACGGAAAGCCGAACAGGAAACGGATATTGGTCGCGCCCCAGGTGCCGAGCGGCCCCGTCAGCGACCGCTGCATCGCATTGCGCGCAACCTGACCAGCCGCGGCAACCAGCGTGAAGGGAATCCAGAGCGTGGCAACGGAGAACATGGCAGGCCCGGCTGAAATGGCCGGCCACCGTGCCGGGTGCGAACGGCGCGGTCAACTGGTGCGCGGCATGATGGATTCGACCTGCTCCCTCTCCCCGTTCTTACGGGGAGAGGGTTGGGGTGAGGGCTGCCTCGGCATAAGTGGTGAGAGATGGACACGCCGAGAGTCCCCCTCACCCGACGCGCTCCGGACGATGCTTCGCATCGCTCGGCGCGCGTCGACCTCTCCCCGCAAGCGGGGAGAGGTGAAGGAAGGAATCACACCATCTCTTCCGCAATCACCATGTAGTTCACGTCGGTGTCGGAGGAGATGGTCCATTTGTCGGTGAAGGGGCTGTAGACGACGCCGGCCTGCTCGGTGATGGTGAGGCGGTTGTCGAGCAGGTATTTGGCGAGTTCGTCGGGGGTGACGAATTTTTCCCATTGATGGGTGCCGCGCGGCAGCCAGCGCAGGATGTATTCGGCGCCGACGATGGCGAGCGCAAAGCTCTTCCAGTTGCGGTTCAGGGTCGAGACCACCATCAGCCCGCCCGGCTTGAGCATCGCCGCACAGCGGCTGACGAACGCGCCGACATCGGTGACGTGCTCGACCACTTCCATCGCGAGCACGACATCAAAGCGCTCGCGCACGTCCATCTCTTCCACGGTGGTGTTGCGGTAATCGATGGAGAGATGCCCCTTCTCCGCGTGCAGCTTCGCCGCCGCAATATTGGAGGCCGACGGATCGACGCCGATCACCTGGGCGCCGAGCCGCGTCAGCGGCTCGCACAACAGCCCAGCGCCGCAGCCGATGTCGAGGATGCGCAGGCCCCCGAGGCAATTCAGGCTCCTGACGTTGCGCTCGAATTTTCGCGCGGCGGCATCGCGGATGTAGCCGAGCCGCAGCGGATTGATCTTGTGTAGCGGCGCCATCTTGCCGTTCGGATCCCACCACTCCGCCGACAATTTCGAGAATTTGGCGACCTCGGTCGGATCGACGGTGGTGCTGGAAGCAGTCGTTGGCGCAGCCATGTTGCGCGTCCTTATCGCGTGGTGATGGCGCTGCGGAACGCCAGCGGTGCGGCGATAGTGGGGATGTTCTGCGTCCCCTCGCCGACGCCGTTGACGGTTACATCGCCGTAGTTGAGCAGCCGTCCCAGAATGCTCTGGTCGACATCGACGCTCTCGATCTTGTCCAGCGCCATTTCGAAGGAGCGTCGCTTGATGAAGCCGGTCTTGTGCACGACCCGCATATTGGTGACGTCGGTCTCGGTGGTCCAGCGATGGAACCAGGCCCTGAGGGTCCAGAACAGCGCCGCGACAGCCACGACCGCAGCCGAGGCCCAACATACCAGCATCAGGGCAGGGATCGCCGCGGCCGCAAAGGACCCGAGCAAGAGGACCGCCACCACAATCCAGGCCGCGATCGCCGGCAGATAGAACATCCAGTGCGCGTTGGTCGAATACAGCACCTTTTCGCCGGGCTGCAGGATCTCATCGATATAACGCGCCATCAGCCAGAACCCTTGAACTCAACCACTGAACCGTCATTCCCGGGCCGGAACCACCTTGCCCCGGGCCGCTTCGCTATGTATACGCGCCTTTCAACCCGGATGCCTCAGGATTTGGGCGGTCGGGCACAATTATCCCTAAAGCGCGTCTTCGCGCTTTGGGTTTTGATTGAGCATGATCTCTTCGGAAAGCCGCTACACACTTTTCCGGATCATGCTCTAGTGGATCACTGGAGAATTCGCGAATCGTCATGGGCCGTCTCGTGATGAAATTCGGCGGCACATCCGTCGCCAATATCGACCGTATCCGCAACGTCGCGCGCCATGTGAAGCGCGAGGTCGACGCCGGCCATGAGGTCGCAGTCGTGGTGTCGGCGATGTCCGGCAAGACCAACGAACTGGTGGCCTGGTGCACCGAGGCGTCGCCTATGCACGACGCGCGCGAATATGACGCAATCGTCGCGTCCGGCGAACAGGTCACCTCGGGCCTGCTCGCGATCGTGCTGCAGAGCATGGGCGTGCAGGCGCGCTCCTGGCAGGGCTGGCAGATTCCGATCAAGACCTCTGACGCGCACGCCTCGGCGCGCATCCTCGACATCAACGGCGGCGAGATCATCAACCGTTTCAGGGATCGCAAGGAAGTCGCCGTCATCGCCGGTTTCCAGGGCATCAATCCGCAAACCGGCCGCATCACCACGCTCGGGCGCGGCGGCTCCGATACTTCGGCGGTGGCGATCGCGGCCGCGGTCAAGGCCGACCGCTGCGACATCTATACCGACGTCGATGGCGTCTATACGACAGACCCGCGCGTGGTGCCGAAGGCGCGCCGGCTTGACAAGATCGCCTTCGAGGACATGCTGGAATTCGCCTCGCTCGGCGCCAAGGTGCTGCAGGTGCGCTCGGTGGAACTCGGCATGGTCCACAACATGCCGATCTTCGTGCGCTCCTCATTCGACAAGCCGGAAGACATCGACCCCCACGGCACGCCGCCGGGCACGCTGATCTGCAGCGAGGAGGAAATCATGGAAATGCACGTCGTCACCGGCATCGCCTTCTCCAGGGACGAGGCCCAGATCTCCGTGCGCCAGATCGAGGACAAGCCGGGAGTGGCGGCCGCGATCTTCGGGCCGCTCGCGGACGCCAACATCAATGTGGATATGATCGTCCAGAACGTCTCCGAGGACGGCAAGTTCACCGACCTCACCTTCACGGTGCCGGCGACCGACTTCGCCCGCGCCAAGGATACCATCTCCCAGGCCAAGACCAAGATCGGCTATGCGCGGCTCGACAGCGCGACCGATGTGGCCAAGGTCTCCGTGATCGGCAGCGGCATGCGCAGCCATGCCGGCGTCGCCGCCAAGGCATTTTCGGCGCTGGCCGCGCGCAACATCAACATCCGCGCGATCACGACCTCCGAGATCAAGTTTTCGGTGCTGATCGACACGGCTTACACGGAACTTGCCGTACGCACGCTGCACACGCTCTACGGGCTCGACCAGGCGTAGAAAATATTGGCCTAGAAATATTTTTCACGCCCGGCGCATGGTCTGATCGCCAGGCCGTTCATACTTTGGCTGTTGATGCGCTTCGCGAGCGCAGCATTTCCGGTAGCGAACCGTGATCGCTTCTGGCAGGCCTTTTGCTTGGCAAAACAAGCCCCAATTCGCTATACGGCGGGCTGGATAAGCGAGTGCAAACTGCGCGGCAGCGCGCTTGCCTGATTCGGCACGCATCCGTGCATTGCGGCGGCGCCGGATGGATAAAGTTTGATGGTTTTTCGAGCGTCAACCTGCGCGCGGCAGCCTGCCGGGCCGGCTTTGGGGAGGGGATATTAGGTCATGCGAAGCGCGTCGGGAGGCCCCCGCGTCCTGTTGAGACGGCTTCGCGAGACCATGGCGGAGCAAGTCTCGGCCCAGGAGCGGCTCGACAAGATCGTGGTGCTGATCGCCGCCAACATGGTGGCGGAGGTCTGCTCCTGCTACGTGCTGCGCGTCGACAACACACTCGAACTCTACGCCACCGAGGGCCTCAACCGCGACGCCGTGCACCGCACCGTGCTGAGCGCCCATGAAGGCCTGGTCGGCCTCGTCGCAAGCGAAGCGACGCCCTTGAACCTCTCCGACGCGCAGAGCCATCCGGCCTTCTCGTTCCGCCCGGAGACCGGCGAAGAAATCTATCACTCCTTCCTCGGCGTGCCGATCCTGCGCGCCGGCAACACGCTCGGCGTGCTGGTGGTGCAGAACCGCGCCAAGCGCACCTATGTCGAGGAGGAGCTCGAGGCGCTGCAGACCACCGCCATGGTGCTGGCGGAGCTGATCGCCTCCGGCGAATTGTCCGCCCTCGCCCAGCCCGGACTCGAGCCCGCTGCGCGGCATTCGACGCAGAAGACCGGTGCGATCCTGTCCGACGGCATCGCGCTCGGCCATGTCGTGCTGCACGAGCCGCGCGTGGTCATCAAGGATTACATCGCTGAGGACCTGCCGAAGGAGATCAAGCGGCTGGACGCGGCGCTCGCGAAACTGCGCTCCGACCTCGACCGCATGCTGGAGCGCGGCGACGTTGCCGAGGGCGGCGAGCACCGCGACGTGCTGGAAGCCTACCGCATGTTCGCCAACGACCAGGGCTGGTCGCACAAGCTGCATGAGGCGGTCGCCACGGGTTTGACCGCAGAAGCCGCCGTCGAGCGCGTGCAGTCCGACACCCGCGCGCGCATGCTGCGCTCGACCGATCCTTATTTGCGCGACCGCCTGCATGACCTCGAGGATCTCGGCTTCCGCCTGATGCGCCAGCTGGTTGGTCAGGATCACGCGCCCTCGCGCGATTCGCTGCCCGACAATGCCATCGTCATCGCACGCGCGATGGGACCGGCGGCGCTGCTCGACTATGACCGCAAGCGCCTGCGCGGCATCGTGCTGGAGGAAGGCACCGCCAATTCCCACGTCTCGATCGTGGCGCGCGCGCTCGGCATCCCCGCGGTCGGCGAGGTGCCGAACGCGCCCGGCATCGCCGATCCCGGTGACGCCATCATCGTCGACGGCACCTCGGGTGAGATTTATGTGCGTCCGTCCGCCGAGATCGAATCGGCCTATGCCGAGCGCGTGCGATTTCGTGCGCGGCGGCAGGCGCAATATCTCGCGCTGCGCGAAAAGCCTTGCGTCACCAAGGACGGCCAGCCCGTCGAGCTGATGATCAATGCGGGGCTCACCATCGACCTGCCGCATATCGAGGACACCGGCTCAGCCGGCATCGGCCTGTTCCGCACCGAATTGCAGTTCATGGTGTCGCCGAGCCTGCCGCGTTCCAGCGACCAGCTCGCGCTTTATCGCACGGTGCTGGATGCCGCAGGCACCAAGCCAGTCACCTTCCGCACCCTTGATATCGGCGGCGACAAGGCGCTGCCCTACATGGAGACGGTGATCGAGGAAAATCCCGCGCTCGGCTGGCGCGCGATCCGGCTCGGGCTCGACCGGCCGGGCCTGCTCCGCGGCCAGATCCGCGCGCTGCTTCGCGCCGGCGGCGGACGGGCGCTGCGCATCATGTTCCCGATGATCTCAGACGTTGCCGAATTCGACGCGGCAAAAGCCATTGTCGAACGCGAGCTGACCTATCTGCGCCAGCACGGCCACGCGCTGCCGGAGCGCATCGATGTCGGCACCATGGTGGAAGTGCCGGCCCTGCTCTACCAAATGGACGAGCTGCTGAAACGCGTCGACTTCGTCTCGGTCGGCTCCAACGACCTGTTCCAGTTCCTGTTCGCGGTCGATCGCGGCAACGCGAAGGTCTCCGAGCGGTTCGACACGTTGTCGGCACCGATCCTGCGCGCGCTGCGCGACATCGTGCGTAAAGCACAAGCCGCGAAGAAATCCGCTTCGCTCTGCGGCGAGATGGCCTCCAAGCCGATCGGCGCGCTGGCGCTGATCGCGCTCGGCTATCGCTCACTGTCGCTGTCGGCGACCGGCCACGGCCCGGTAAAGGCGCTGATCATCGACCTCGACGCCAAAAAAGCCGCGGCGATGATCAATCCGCTGCTGGACGCACCGGCCGGCAGCGTCTCGATCCGGCAGAAGCTGATCGAATTCGCGGAAGCCGAGGGGCTGGCGTTGTAGCGAGGTTGTCCAGTCCCGCACCCGCCTCCCCTTCCTTCTTTCGAGATTTTCCAGATGTCGATGCTACCCGAAGCCAAACTGGACGTACTCCTTGCGCATCACGCTTCGCTTGAAGCGCAGGTCCTCGGCCAGCTCGCGTCAGACAAATATGTGCAGATCACCCGGGAGCTGGCCGAACTCAATCCGCTGATCGATGCGGTGAAGAACTATCGGGCCACGGTGAAGGAGCTCAGCGATACCGAGGCGCTGATTGGCGATCCTTCAACCGATGCCGATATGCGCGGCATGGCGGAAGCGGAGCTGGAGACGCTGCAGGCGAAGCGCGGCGAGCTCGAGCAGCAGATTCGCGTCGCGCTATTGCCAAAGGACGCCATGGACGACCGCAACGTGGTGCTGGAAATCCGCGCCGGCACCGGCGGCGACGAGGCCTCGCTGTTCGCGGGCGACCTGTTCCGAATGTATGAGCGCTTTGCCGCCCTGCAGGGCTGGAAGGTCGAGGTGATCTCGGCAAGCGAAGGCACCGTCGGCGGTTACAAGGAAATCATCGCGGAGGTGCAGGGCCGCGGCGCGTTCTCGAAACTGAAATTCGAATCCGGCGTGCACCGGGTACAGCGCGTGCCCGACACCGAAACGCAAGGCCGCATCCACACGTCTGCGGCGACGGTTGCCGTGTTGCCCGAGGTCGAGGATGTCGATGTCGACATCAAGAACGATGATCTGCGGATCGAGACCATGCGCGCAGGGGGCGCCGGCGGCCAGCACGTCAACAAGACGGAATCGGCGATCCGCATCACCCATATTCCGACCGGCATTGTCGTGATGATGCAGGACAGCCGCTCGCAGCATAAAAACCGGGCGTCGGCCATGAACATCCTGCGCTCGCGCATCTATGATGCCGAACGGCAGCGCCAGGACGCCGCGCGCTCGGCCGACCGCAAGGAAAAGGTCGGCTCCGGCGACCGCAGCGAGCGCATCCGCACCTATAATTTCCCGCAAGGCCGCGTCACCGACCACCGCATCAACCTGACGCTCTACAAATTGCCGCAGGTAATTGCGGGCGAATCGCTCGGCGAACTGATCGATGCGCTAACGACCGAGCATCAGGCCGCGCAGCTCGCCGCGCAAGGCGCAGCGGCGTGATGATCGCTACTTTGTCCGGGTTTTTGGCACGCCAGCATAACACCGCAGCTGTCGTCCTGGCAAAAGCCAGGACCCATTACCACAGGCCTTGGTTTGGCGAAGATCGTCGAACACCGCGCATCACGGATAGATTCCGCGGTATGGGTCCTGGCCTTCGCCAGGGCGACAGATGAGAACCACCGTCGACAGCGCACGACGCGCACTCACCGCTCGCTTCAGAGCCGCCGGCATCGACTCAGCTGAACTCGATGCACGGTTGCTCGTCGGCGCCGCGCTCCGTCTCGATCTCACAGGCCTCATCACCTCGGCGAATCGGGCGCTCGCCTCGGACGAATCGAACCATCTCGAATCCCTCGCCAAGCGCCGCCTGGACGGCGAGCCGGTCGCGCGCATTCTCGGGCAAAAGGAGTTCTGGGGGCTGCCGCTCAAGCTTTCCGCCGCCACGCTGGTGCCGCGGCCGGACACCGAGACGGTGGTAGAACTTGCGCTGGAGATTGTGCGCGCCTCCTCAGCTTCTCCGAAGCGCATCGCCGATATCGGGACCGGCACGGGTGCGATCCTGCTCGCTTTGCTGCATGAGTTGCCCGACGCATTCGGCGTCGGCACCGACATCAGCCTTGATGCGCTTGCTACCGCGCGGCGCAACGCCGCCGATCTCGGCCTTTCGCCGCGTGCGGGCTTCATCGCCTGCAATTATGCAGCAGCTCTCAACGGCCCCTTTGAGCTGATCGTCTCGAATCCGCCCTATATCCCCACGCGCGCCGTCGCGGGCCTTGCCATCGAGGTCCGCGATTTCGATCCCCTGGCAGCGCTTGACGGCGGCGCTGACGGGCTTGATGCCTACCGGGCGCTGATCCCGCAGGCAGCCGATTCGCTGGCCCTTGGAGGGGCTCTCGTGGTCGAGGGCGGACAGGGCCAGGCGCCCCAGATTGAAGCTTTGATGACCGCGGCCAACCTTACTGTGCATTACCCCACAAAAGCCGACCTGGCAGGCATTCCCCGGGCAATTTCGGGGTTAAAAATGCCCCGATAAAGCCGAATTGGAACGGAAAAAACCTCTTGGAATATTGCCCGGGAACGACTACGTTCCGGCCAGAACATCGGTGCAGGCCCCCGTAGTATTACGGGTGAAAAGGCTTACTTCTCAAGCGAGAGCCGCGCCGATGATAGGTTCCAAAACGCAGGTCCGGTTGAGCGCGAAGGCTATGAGCAGCTTGCGCCGCCAGTGACCGCAAAGCGGACGAAAGCCTGCTGAATTGCGCCTGAACACTTACGCAAGAGAATTGGGCTTGTTTCGGCAGGCTAGATGAAGGGTTCGCCGGTGAAGCTGCCGGCGGGTGGGGAACGCGTCTTTGCTGAACGCGACGGTCGATGCAATCGACATGACTTGGAGCCGCATCAGGATGCGGCGCGTTGATAACACGCGCCTGATGAAACGCGGCTGACGGCAAACCTTCTCGTTTTTACTCAGGGCTGGAATAAAAGGCAGGACATGAGAAACGGTCAAAACAACAAGCGGATGCGTAACCGGAACAATAATAACAATAACAACAACAATAACCGGCGCGGCCAGAATCCGATGACTCGGGTGTTCGAATCGAACGGTCCCGACATCAAGATCCGCGGCACAGCCTCTCACATCGCCGAGAAATATCTGCAACTCGCCCGCGACGCGCGCTCTTCCGGCGACCCCGTCGCCGCCGAGAACTATTATCAGCATGCCGAGCATTACTTCCGCCTGATCGCCGCCGCGCAAGAGCAGTTCCGCCAGAATCAGCCGCAGCAGCAACCGCGCCCCGACGATGCCGTGAGCGAGGACAGCGAGGATGACGGCGAGAATTATTCGAACTTCGGCCAGGAGCCCGGCTTCGTGTCGCAGCCGAATCAGCCACAGCCGTATATGCGCGACCGCGACAATGGCGGGCGCGATCATCAGCGCGACAACCAGCCCTATCAGCGCGGCGATCGCGAGCAGCAGCCGCGCGAACATCGCGAGCCGCGTCCGCAGCCGCAATATGTGCCGCAGCCGCAACCCCAGCCGGCGGCCGCGGATAATGGCGGCGTCGATCGACTGCCCTCCTTCATCACCGGCCCGCAGCCGCAGATCAACGGCGGCTTTGAAGGCAATGGCGGCGGCGAGCGCTTCCCGCGACGCCGGCGTCGCCCGCACGGCCCGCGCCCCGAAGGTGCAGCCCAGGGCGCCGCGGCCGCTCCCGGCGAGGATTTCAATCCGGGCAACGAGTAGCCTGTAGACGCGTAAAGAACGTAGGGTGGGCAAAGCGCAAGCGTGCCCACCCTTTTCTTTTGTGCTTCACCCTCCCACGCAACCGGGGTCTACCCCGGTTGCGCAGACTTAGATTCTGCAAGTCGGGCAGGCCCGACTTGCGTGAGGGAGAGGGTAAGAAAAGTCCGCTCCGCGAAATTCGTCACCCGCGCGTCGGCGTCGGCACCAGCACCGGCTTCAACGCCGGAATCAAGCGCGCGCGTTCGCGCTTCGCCGGGATCGCGCGATACACCTGCTTGGTCGCTTCGACGATATGCACGCCGGCCACCGGCAGCGAAATCGCAGCACCGACGCGTTCCCATGCCAGCGCCGAGCGCAGGAACCAGCCGCCCGAGACCGGCGGCACGAACAGCGCTTCGCCCCAGGCGGTCGGCGTGAACCAGGTCTGCCGCAACAGTTCCGTGATCTGCGAGCGCGAATAGGGACGGCCATGGCCGAACGGCGTCTTGTCCGTGCGCGTCCACACCCCGCGCCGGTTCGGGATCACCGCCATCATCCGCCCCGAGGGCGCCAGCACGCGCCAGACCTCGCGGAGCAGCCCTTCCGGATCGTCGGACATTTCCAGCGCATGCACCAGCAGCACGCGGTCAACGGCGGCATCCGGCAACGGCATGGAAAATTCATCCACCAGCGCAGCCAGCGCCGGCCGGCCGGTGGGCCATTTCAGGACACCCTGGGCGGCCGGCATGAAGGCGATGCAGCGCTCGCTGTCTTCACGAAAAAGCCCGAGATAGGGCGTGGGATAACCGATGCCGAGCACGCGCTGGCCTTCCGCGCTCGGCCAGCGCTCCCTGATGCCACGGTTGATCAATAGCCGCGCCACGATCCCGAGGCGCTGCGAATAGAAGTCGCGGAGATCGATGACATCGATGCTCATGACACCAATCTAACACGTCCGTTTGACGCCAAGCGCGCGGATTATTGCATTGCCCGATCAACGTTAACGCCATATCTCTGCATGATTACGAGAAGTCACGAGGAAAAACCATGGCCGCCGAAATCAGAACCTTCCCCTGCCTCAGCGATAATTTCGGCTACCTGATCCACGACCCCGCGACCAAGGCGACCGCCTCGATCGATGCGCCGGAAGCCGCCCCCATCATCAAGGCACTCGAGCGCGAGGGCTGGAAGCTCACCGACATCCTGATCACGCATCATCATCACGACCATGTCGGCGGCGTCGCCGAGCTGAAGCAGAAATATGGCTGCCGCGTCGTCGCCCCGCATGACAAGACCACCAAGATCGCCAATGTCGATCTGCGCGCCGCCCATGGCGATGTGGTGAAAGTCGGCGAGCTCCTGGCGCGCGTGCTGGAAACGCCCGGCCACACGCTGGATCATATCTCTTATGTCTTCGACGGCGACAAAGCGCTGTTTGCCGCCGACACGCTATTCTCGATCGGCTGCGGGCGCGTGTTCGAGGGCAACGCTCCGATGATGTGGGAGTCGCTCTTAAAGCTCCGCGCGCTGCCGGACGATTTCAAGCTCTATTGCGGCCATGAATATACGGCCTCCAACGTCAAGTTTGCACTCTCTGTCGAGCCGGACAATCCTGCGCTGCAGGCGCGCGCCGAGGAAGTCGCAAAACTGCGCGGCGCGAACAAGCCGACCATTCCCTCGCTTCTCGGTGAGGAGAAGAAGGCCAATGTCTTTCTGCGCGCCGACGATCCTGCGGTAGCCGCCAAGTTGCACATGAAGGGCGCGGCTGCTGCCGACGTGTTTGGTGAACTTCGCGAACGCAAGAATAAGTCCTGAGCATGAATCCTGAGCATAAATCCTGAGAACGAATCCTGATGAACCTTTCCGCAGCCGATATCATTGCGCGGCTCGAGCTCCGGCCGCACCCCGAAGGCGGATATTATCGCGAGACCTTTCGCGACAAGCGCGTCGACGAAAATGGCCGAGCGCATTCCACCGCGATCTATTTCCTGCTGGCGCGCGGCGACCGCTCGCATTGGCACCGCGTCGACGCGGTCGAGATGTGGCACTATTACGCCGGCAGCCCGCTGGTGTTGCAGATCGCCCATGACGGCTGCTCGCCGCATCTGGTGACACTCGGCCCAGATCTCGCGGCCGGCCAGCGCCCGCAAGCGATCGTGCCTGCGGACGCCTGGCAATCGGCCGAGACCACCGGCGACTGGACTCTGGTCGGCTGCACCGTGGCACCGGGATTCGAGTTTGCGGGATTCGAGATGGCAAGTGCGGATTTCGAACCGGCGAGCTGAAGCAATCGGAAATCGGGTGGGTACGGCGAGCCTGATTTTCTACGTTCCGCTCCAGTCATCCGCGGAGCGACTTCATGCACAGCACTCTCGATACGCAAAACATTCAGATCGAACCTGCCATTCTCTATTTCGGAACGCCGGTCGTCCTGATCGGCACCAGCAATGAAGACGGCTCGTTCAACCTCTCGCCGATGTCGTCGGCATGGTGGCTGGGCTGGCGCTGCATGCTGGGCCTCGGCAGCAATTCGAAGACAACCGAGAACCTGATCCGGACCGGCGAATGCGTTCTCAATCTGCCGTCCGCGGAGCTAGTCAGCGCCGTCGATCGATTGGCACGTACCACCGGCTCGGACCCCGTGCCCGGCGGAAAGACGATGCGTGGATATCGTCACGAGAAGCACAAATTCGCATTGAGCGGCCTCACCGCCATGTCGGGCGATACTGTCGCGGCGCCACGCGCGCTGGAATGCCCGGTCCAGATCGAGGCGAAGCTCGCATACAGCCATGGGATCGCGCAGGACGATGCAGCCTGGCGCAGCAAGCTCACGGCGATTGAGGTACGAGTGACCCGGGTGCACGTGCACCCCGATATCGTGATGGAGGGCGAGCCCAATCGCATCGATCCCGACAAATGGCGGCCGCTGATCATGAGCTTTCAGCAATTCTACGGGCTCGCGCCCGACAAGCTGCAGCGCTCCGAGCTCGGGCAGATTCCGGAAACGTCGTACAGGCCGCCGGGCTGGCAGCCTGCGCTCTAGTTCTTCCAGATCATGTCCTTTGCCGCGACGAGACCGCCGCCGGCGATCAGGATCGCAGCGACCGCGATGTTGGTGCTCGCCTTGGCAAAGCCCGCGAGGATCAGGAACATGGTCGAGAGCAACGGCGTCGCATAGGAGGCGGCGCCCAGCACGCGGATGTCGCCGCGCTTCATGCCGATGTCCCAGGCATAGAACGCAGCGCCCACTGGACCTACGCCGAGCGCGATGATTGCGGCCCATTGCAGCGGCGTGTCCGGCCACACCGTGGTTTCGACCAAGGCATGCACCAGCGCGGCAAGCAGCGCGGTGACTGCACAAAAGCCCGCAACCGCATCCGTCGGCACCGATTTCAAGCGGCGCGACAGTACCGAGTAGGTGGCCCAGACAAAGGCGGCGATGAACGCGGCGATCAGGCCGGGAATTTGGCCCGGCGTAAGGCTGCCGGTGTTGCCGGCAAACAGCAGCACCGAGCCGGCCAACCCGAGCACCGCGCCGATGATGTGATGCGCAGCGAGCCGCTCGCCCGGCAGCAGCGAGGAAAACAGCACGATCAGGAGCGGCCAGAGATAATTGAGCAGCCCCGCTTCGGCCGGCGGCGCAAAGCGCAGCGCGAGGAAATACAGCGCGTGATAGCCGAACAGGCCGCCGACGCCGACGATCCAGGCGATCGGCGGCTGCCGCAACGCTATCACGGCATCGGTGCGCCCGATCCACCTCAACGCGCAGGTCACCGCGCCAATTGAAAACGTCATGGCGGCGAGCTGGAACGCCGGAATTTTTCCGGTCGCCAGCGTCATGACCGACAGCAGCGACCACATCAGGATCGCGGAAAGGCCGATCAGGGTTGCTGTGCGGGAGGTCATCGTCATTGCGAGCCAACGGGTCGCACGAACGTGCGCCCGATGACAAGCTCCGCGAAGCAATCCAGAAGCCAGGAATCAAGAACTGGATTGCTTCCGCCTTCGCCCGCCGGGCTACGGCGGACGCGTCGTCGCTATCGCTCCTCGCAATGACGGAATTTATTACGCGTGATACTGCCCGCCATTCACGGTCAGCGTCGAGCCCGTAATGAAGCCGGCATCGTCGGCGGCGAGGAACACCACCGCGCGCGCGATTTCTTCGGGCTCGCCGAGGCGATTGACCGGGATCTGCGGGATGACGTTCTTTTCCAGCACTTCCTTCGGCACCGCCTGCACCATCTCGGTGTTGATATAGCCGGGGCAGATGACGTTGACGGTGATGCCACCTTTGGCGTTTTCCAGCGCGAGTGCCTTGGTGAAGCCGATGTCGCCGGCTTTCGCCGCGGAATAATTCACCTGGCCGAACTGGCCCTTCTGGCCGTTGATGGAGGAGATGTTGATGATGCGGCCGAACTTGCGCGCGCGCATGCCTTCGATGATCGGGCGCGTCATGTTGAACAGCGAGCCGAGATTGGTGTTGATCACGGCGGTCCACTGATCGAGCGTCATCTTGTGGAAGGCGGTATCCTTGGTGATGCCGGCATTGTTGACCAGCACGTCGACCGGACCGATATCGGCCTCGACCTGCTTGACGCCGGCAGTGCAGGCGTCGAACGACGACACGTCCCATTTGTAAACGGGAATGCCGGTCTCGGCCTTGAATTTCTCCGCCGCGGCATCGTTGCCGGCATAGCTGGCCGCGACCTTGTAGCCCGCAGCCTTCAGCGACTTGCTAATTGCCGCGCCAATTCCTCGTGTACCGCCCGTGACCAATGCAACGCGTGCCATGTTGTATCCTTCCTTGGAAATCTCGGAATTCAGTTTCTTCTTATAACTGCGGATTATGCGAGCGGTTTGAACAACATCAAGAAAAAACGCCCGGAAGATGATTCCGGGCGCCTCTCTTATGTCAGTGCTGTGCAGTTGCGAAGAGAATTTATTTTCGCAGCACGCCTAATTTTTAGCCGCGTGCGACGCACTCTTTAATCGCGTGCTAGACACATCAATCACGTGCCAAGCACATCGCGATCCCCATGCCGCCGCCGATGCACAACGTGGCAAGGCCTTTCTTGGAATCGCGCTTCTGCATTTCGTGCAGCAGCGTCACCAGCACGCGCGCGCCCGATGCACCGACCGGGTGACCGATCGCGATCGCGCCGCCGTTGACGTTGACCTTGGAGGTATCCCAGCCGAGGTCCTTGTTGACCGCACAGGCCTGGGCCGCGAAGGCTTCATTGGCCTCGATCAGATCGAGGTCGCCAATGCTCCAGCCGGCCTTCTTCAGCGCGGCGCGGGAGGCCGGGATCGGCCCCGTCCCCATGATCTTCGGGTCGACGCCGGCCTGGCCCCACGACACGATACGGGCCAGCACCTTCTTGCCTTCCTTGGCCGCCTGCTTGGCTGTCATCAGCACCACGGCGGCGGCGCCGTCATTGATACCCGAGGCTGAGCCGGCGGTGACCGTGCCGTCCTTCTCGAAGGCGGGCTTCAGCTTCGCCATCGCATCGAGGGTGGCGCCGTGACGCGGATACTCGTCGTCGGCCACGATGATATCGCCCTTGCGGGTCTTGATGGTGACGGGGACGATCTCGTCCTTGAACTTGCCGGCCTTCTGCGCGGCCTCCGCCTTGTTCTGCGAATGCACCGCGAATTCGTCCTGCTGGGTGCGGGTGATCTGGTACTGCCGGGCGACGTTCTCGGCGGTGTTGCCCATGTGATAGCCGTTGAAGGCATCCCACAGGCCGTCCTTGATCATGGTGTCGACGAACTCGAGCGTTCCCATTTTTACGCCGCCACGCAGATATTGGGCGTGCGGGGCCATGCTCATGGATTCCTGGCCGCCGGCGACGACGATTTCCGAATCGCCGTTGAGCAGCGCCTGATAGCCGAGCGCGACCGTGCGCAGGCCCGAGCCGCAGAGCTGGTTGACGCCCCAGGCCGGGCTCTCCACGGGGATGCCGGCCGAGATCGAGGCCTGGCGGGCCGGGTTCTGGCCCTGGGCCGCGGTCAGGATCTGACCCATGATGACTTCGGACACGCGGCCCGGCTCGACACCAGCGCGCTTAAGCGCTTCCTTGATGGCAACCGCGCCGAGATCATGCGCCGGCATGGTGGCGAACGCACCGTTGAAACTTCCGACCGGGGTGCGGGCGGCGGCGACGATGACGACATCGTCTGACATGGGCATCTCCTGAGCTTGAGGTTCTTGGATCGGATGGGGCGGGCCGATAAGGCGGGGCCAGTCTCCCTATTATCCTGTTAACGCGGCTGACGCATGTCAACGGCAGCGCATCAGAATTGTGCAGGTGGCTTGTTCACTTCGAGGCGGCCGCGTCGCCGAAACCGGCGATCGTGATTCGGAGGTTCGCCATGCCCCCGTCTAACCCAGGGCGCCGGGACCTCCGGGAGCCCCCTGGGGTGCTTTCCTCGGGTCCTTCGCACCCCTTTGTGCGGCTGCTCCGCAAAAATGCTGCGCAATAAAAAACTGCTCGGAAATTAACCGTGGTGCACAAAACGGTAGCCGAACCCCTTTGAAAATGTTTAGTTTGTTGCGGATGTGTAGCGCATTGCCCTGCGGCAACGCCGTCGGGTTCCCTTCTCCTCGGTTGCAGGTGCGAGCCCCATGGCAAAATCAGACCAACCCACCACCATCAAGAAATACGCGAACCGGCGGCTCTATAATACCGGCACGAGCACCTATGTGACGCTGGAGGACCTGGCGGCGATGGTGAAGGACGGCGAGGACTTCCTCGTCTATGACGCCAAGAGCGGCGACGACATCACCCGCTCGGTGCTGGCCCAGATCATCTTCGAGCAGGAGAACAAGGCCGGGCAGAATCTGTTGCCGACCACCTTCCTGCGCCAGCTCATCCGCTTCTACGGCGACAGCATGCAGATGGTGGTGCCGAAATATCTGGAGCAGTCGATCGACACGCTGACGCGCGAGCAGGAAAAATTCCGCAAGCAGATGGCGGACACCTTCAGCGGCACGCCGTTTGCGCCCCTGGAAGAACACGTCCGCCGCAACATGGAATTGTTCCAGCAGACCTTCTCGATGTTCAAGCCGTTCGCGCCGTCGCGCGGCGGCACCGTGGTGGATATAAGCAAGCCTTCGGAGCCCGCAGCGGAAGACGGCAATATCGACGATCTGCGCCGCCAGATGAAGGAAATGCAGGAACGGCTCGAGCGCATGTCGAAAGAGCCGAAGAAGGACGAGTGAGTCGCTCACGACATACACCCTGCCGTCAACACTTACTCCGCTGTCGTCCTGGCGAAAGCCAGGACCGATAACCACAGCCATCCGAGGTTACAAAGGCTGGAGCCCCAGCGTGTCTAACAACAGGCTGCGGTGGTAATGGGTCCTGGCTTTCGCCAGGACGACACCGAGTTTGGTTCACTAGCCTTTGGGCTCACCCCGCCTTCGGCATCACCGGCGTATCCGCGGTCCATGGGCGGTCGGCGCGCGCTAGCCCGATCAGGCGGCCCTGGATGTAGTCGCAGCCCCAGTCGCGCAGCATCAGCGCCGAGTGCTCATCCTGCACCCACTCGGCAACGGTCTTGATCTGGAGCCGACGCGCCAGATCGATCAGCGTCTGCACGAAGGCGCGGTCATCGGCGGAGCGCGCGATGTTCTGCACGAAGGCGCCGTCGATCTTGACGATGTCCACGCCGAGCTTGCGCAGGTTGCGGAACGAGGTGTAGCCGGCGCCGAAATCGTCGATCGCGATCCGGCTGCCAAAATTCTTCAGCCGCGTCACGAAGCCACGCAAATCGTCGATGTCCTGGATCGCGACCGTCTCGGTGATTTCGACGATCAGCCGCTCGGCGACGCCGGGATGGGCGTGCATCAAGGATTCAATCGAGGCCCACCAGTCCGGATCCATGGTGGTGTCGGGCGAGATGTTGAGGCTGAGCTGGACGTTTGGCGAAGCGGCGAGCTCGGCAACCACGAGCTCCAGCACACGATGATCGACCAGGCGAATAAGCCCCAGCCGCTCGGCGACGGGCACGATGTCGGGAGCGAGCAGCACGCGGCCGTCATCCTGCTCCATCCGCACCAGGCATTCGTAGAAGGCGTTTTCGCGCGAGTAAGCTGCAACCACCGGCTCATAGGCCATCACGATGCGCCGCTCGTTGAGCGCGGTGACGATCTCGTCGGTGACGCGGATGTTGACACGGCGCTGGGCGTCGCGCTCGACATTCGGCTTCCAGGTGAGGAACGAGCCGGCGCGGCGGCGCTTGGCGCTTTCGAGTGTCTCCTGCGCGCGGTTGATCGCTTCATCGGTCGAGCGCGCATATCGCGGCACGGCGACGCCGCCGATCGAAGCCGTCACCGATACCGGACCGGAGCGCGTCGGCACCACCTCGTCGCGCACGGCCGCGAGGAAGCGCTCGGCGGCGATATGCATGTCGTCGATGGTGCAGTTCTTCAGGATCAGGCCGAATTTGTTGCCGGAGAAGCGGCCAAGCACGTCGCCGCCGCGCAGCCGCGCGCGGATCCGGCCCGCGATCTCCGAGAGCACGGCATCCGCGACATCGAAGCCGAAAGCGTCGTTGACGCGGGCGAGGTGATCGATGCCGATCAAGAGGAAAGCACTGGTCGAGCGGAAGCGCTGGGTTTCCTCGATCGCCTCCGCCAGCGCCGCGATCAAATGCGTGCGATTGAGCTCGCCGGTCAAGGGATCGTGCCGCGACAGCTTCATCAGCTCCTCGTCGCGGGCGTGGCGCTCATTGTTGACGCGGACGATGCCTTGCGCGCGCGAGGGCTTGCCGTCGGGGCCGGCAAACCAGCAGCCGGTTTCCTCGATCCAGGTGATCGGCGCCGAGGTCGAGGCGCGGACGCCGTATTCGATCCGGTAGGGCGTGCCGTTGCCACCATGCACCGGCGGCGAATGCGCCAGCGCCTCAGAGCGGATGGTACCTTTCGGCTCGATCAGCTTGGCAAATTCGGCGCCGCTCGACAGCGCCTCCGACGGAATTTCCCCAAACACGACGCTGAGATGATCGCTCCAGGCGATCGCATCGCTTTCGATATCCCAGACAAAGGCGGCCTGGCCGAGACAGGCCAGGATATTCGAGGTCTGTGGAGAGTCGGCTGTCACATTCGCCTCGTTTCGGGACACCGGCAGGATTCCTCGCAGGTGATTCCCCGTGGTCAGGATAGGGCCTGATTCGCCCAAATTCCTAAACGAAGTTCATAAATATTCTGGAAACCACGTTTCGCAGTGTGCAGGAACGCCCGCGCGCGGAAGTGGTATGTTGTTTGCGGAATCAAACCGTAGCAGGGGCCATGTGTCCCGGAATGTGACGGTTTGCAGTGTCCAGCGTTTACCAACATGAAATAGAAGACGGCGTCTTCGAGGACGTTGAGACGCCTTGCGTCGCGGTCGTGGCCGTCACGCCGACCGTCTATGAGGCGCCGAAGCTGGCGCTGCCCCGTCCCAATGCAAACTATGTCGCCCAGCTGATCGCGACCGCCGAGCAGCTCCCGCAAACCCGCAACCTGCGGCGCGCCGAACCTGCCGACGCGCTCTCCGCCTATTCGGCCCGTCAGCGCAAGCTTCAGGGCGAGACCGTGGCGGCAAAACCCGCCCATCTGGAAAAAGCCGCTTAACGCTGCGGCGCTTCGGGCGAGGCAGCTGGCGCGGCACCCGGCTGCAATTCCGGCGACGGCTCGGCCGTCGATTGCGTCGTCTCCGTACCTTTCGTTTCCGAGCCCTTCGTTTCAGAAACCTTCGTTTCAGAGGCCTTCGCTTCAAAGTCCTGGGCCGCCTTGGGCGTCGGATGATCCGAGAGCACCGAATGGGCAACCGAAGCGGCCGACGCCGTGGAATGGGCGCTGGCCGCAGGCACGGGCTCGATGCGCGGTTCGGGCGCAGGCTCCTCGGTCCGCGGCGGAGCGCGCCGCGCGACGGAAGTGGAAACCGGCGGCCGGCCAGCGCGGAGCACGATGCCGCCGAGGAAGTCGACCATTGTCATCAGCGCCAGCAGGAAGAAGGTCGAGGTACCGAATTTCGGCCACAGCACGAATTCAGCCACCGAGGCGGCGCACACGATGAACGAGAGCAGATGGTCGGTGATGTATTTCGAGCCGGGCTTGGCGCCCTTCGCGATCTCGAGCAGCAAGAGCAGGATGCCAAGCGACAGCAGGACTTCGCTGAGCGTGATCGGCCATTCGGCGCCCGACGGCAGCGTCACGCGCACCAGCGGCTCGGTCAGCGACACGCTCGGCATCAACCAGACGACGATGTTGTAGATCGCGAGCGGAATCAGCAGCAGCGGGAAACCGACCATCGGCGTGGCCTTCTTTAGCTCAGGACAGACTCAGCGCGTTCCACAAAGATATAGCGGCAAAGCGCACCTGCTTCGCCACCTTAAAATCGTTCCCGAGAACCGTCTGATCTCGCCGGCCGAGTTCGGACAGGCCAAAGCGCGTCCGCCCGCTGTCGGCCTGCGATCAGGCTTCCTTCTTCGGCTTCAAGACCTGGCGGCCCTTGTACATGCCGGTCTTGAGGTCGAGATGATGCGGACGGCGCAGTTCGCCGGAGTCCTTGTCCTCGACATAAGTCGGCTTCTTCAGTGCATCCGCCGAGCGGCGCATGCCACGCCGCGAGGGCGAAGTTTTTCGTCTGGGAACGGCCATAACGGGTCCTCTAGGGGGTGTTGCGGAGGCATCGCCCGAAAAGCGGGACGCCCTGCCGAAGCGAGCTGCGATGCCGATAAGGCCGCGCTTATAGAGGATGGGACCGAGTAAAGCTAGGGTCGCGTGGGGCCAAAATCGCCGAAAATCGGCTCAAAAGGCGCGATCGTCGTGCCAGCAGGTGGTCACGATCTGCGCCCGCGCCGCATAGGTCCCGGAGAGCCGCCGCAGGCCCGGCCCTGGGCTGCGGGCGCTGCGGGTATGCGGATTGGGCAGAATCGACGCCAGCAGCGCCGCCTCCCGAGGCGACAGGTTGGCCGCGGAATGGCCGAACGCATAGGCCGATCCGGCCTCGGCGCCGAACTGGCCGGAGGGGCCGAGCTCGGCGATGTTCAGGTAGATTTCCAGGATCCGTGGCTTCGGCAGCACCGCGTCGATCCAGAGCGCGAGCGGAAATTCCAGCGCCTTGCGGATGTAGCCCGCGCCGCCCTGCCAGAGGAACAGGTTCTTGGTGACCTGCTGGGTGATGGTGGAGGCCCCGCGCATCCCCTCGCCCTGCTCGGCATTGTTGATGGCTTCCCGCAGTGCGCCGAAATCGATGCCGTGATGCTTGCAGAAATGGGCATCTTCCGACCCCACCACCGAGCGCGGCAGATAAGGCGACATCGCCCCAAGATCGATCCATTGCCGCGACACCGGCGCGCCCGAAAGCTGGCGCCAGAGCATCAAGGTCGAGACCGGGTGGCCGGTGCGGTAGAACGGCGCCAGCACATAGGGGACGAGCAGCGCCACCAGCACGATCAAGGCCAGGGTTTTAAGGGCGCGCAAAACGGTCTTTTCTGCTTTGTGGTAAAGGCAGCCGGTGACTTGGATAAAGCGCTGTTATCCCGCTCACAGTTCCAGCCCTTTTCAAGCGGTTTTATGGCCCAGCCGGCTTCCTCCCGCAATTGACGAAGCCCTCGGCATAAAGGATTGTCCGCCCGATTTTGCCCCTTGGAGCCTGATTGAATGACCGGTACTGCCCTCGATTTTGCCAAGCGTCTGGACAAGACCGCGGAGGAAACCGAAGCCCTGCTGGGCCAACTGCTCGCCGATCAACTGGAAACGGACGAGATCACCCGGCCGAAGCGGCTGATGGACGCGATGCGCTATTCCACCCTCGGCGGCGGCAAGCGCTTGCGGCCGTTCCTGGTGGTCGAGAGCGCCGCGGTTTTCGGCGTGCCGCGTGACTCCGCGCTTCTGGCGGGCTCGGCACTTGAATGCATCCATTGCTATTCGCTGATCCATGACGACCTGCCGGCGATGGACAATTCCGACCTGCGCCGCGGCCGCCCCACCCTGCACAAGAAGACCGACGACGCCACCGCGATCCTCGCCGGCGACGCGCTTCTGACGCTCGCCTTCGACATCGTCACCCGCGACGAGATTCATCGCGATCCCATGGTTCGCCTCTTGCTGACGCGGGCGCTGGCGCGCGCCTCGGGCATCGGCGGCATGGTCGGCGGTCAGATACTGGATCTCGCCGGTGAAGGCCGCTTCGGCGACCGCGAGCCGGTCGACGTCGCCCGCCTGCAGCAGATGAAGACCGGCGCATTGCTCCGCTATGGCTGCATCGCCGGCGCCCTGCTCGGACAGGCTTCGCCCAAAGAATATCAAGCGCTCGACGATTACGGCAAAGCTCTCGGCGAAGCCTTCCAGATCGCCGACGACCTGCTGGACGTCGAGGGCGACGCCGCCGCGCTGGGCAAGCCGGCGGGCGCGGATGCAGCGCTGGGCAAGACCACCTTCGTCACCCAGCTCGGGATCGAGGGTGCCAAGCAGCGCGTGAGCGACCTCTTGGCACGCGGCGATTCCGCGCTCTCGATTTTCGGCGCGAAGGGCGACGTGCTGCGCGCGACCTCGCGCTTTGTGGCTGAACGCAAGAACTAGCGCATGATCCGGACCCGCAGGGCCGCGTCAGCGCAAAGTGGGAACCGGTTTTCCGACGAGATCATGCGCCAAGCTTAAGGAGGAAAATGCCCGGCAACGAGCTCGAAGAGGGCCTTCTTCGATTCCGCAAGCTGCCGAAGCCGGTGCGGGTGGTCTATGCGCGGCCGCGCACCTTCATCTCGATCGTGCTCGGCATCGTCTCCTACCTCCTGCTCCCGGCTTCGCTGCGCCCGGTGACGCGGATGCTGATCGGCTGGGACGTGTTCGCGACGTTCTATCTCGTCCTCGTCTATTTCATGATGTGGCGGAGCGAACATCGCAGCATCAAGCGCAACGCGGTGCTGCAGGATGACGGCGCCTTCTTGATCCTGCTCGTCACCGCGCTCGGTGCGTTCGCAAGCATCGCCGCGATCGTGTTCGAGCTCGGCGGGAAGGATCGCGGGGTAGCGCAATTAGGCCTCGCGACCTTGACCATCGCGCTGTCATGGGCAGTGGTGCACACCGCCTTCGCGCTCCACTACGCCCATGACTATTACCGCGGCACCAAGCCCGGCGGCCTGCAATTTCCGAGCGGCGAGAAGCAGGATCACGCCGACTATTGGGACTTCGTCTACTTCTCTTTCGTGATCGGCATGACCGCCCAGGTCTCCGACGTAGGGATCACCGACAAGACCATCCGCCGCACCGCGACCGTGCACGGCATCATTTCGTTCGTGTACAACACCGCGCTCGTGGCCCTGATGGTGAATATCGCGGCGAGTGCGATCTCGGGTTGATCATCGGCATCACGCGCGACTACGGGCACTTTCCCGACATAATGGCTCCGGACGTGTTGCAGCCAACCGCGCGCTCAAGACCCGTCAGCGGCCGGGTGCCCTGCTGCGGCGGCGAATTGTAGTAGCTGTTGCCACGTTGGCGCGGCGGCAGGGCGCCAGAACCGGCGTCGTAGCCGGATCCGCCGCGGGCGCCAACCTGACGATCCCGCGTACGCGGGCTCGGGCGATCATTGTCGTCGCGCTTGACGGTCGCCTTGCCGCGCCGCTTCTCGCATTCATTGTCGTCGTTGACGAACGAACCCTCGGCGCAGACGATCTTCGTGCAATGGTCGCCGTCGGCCTTGGAGCCATGCTCGCAGACCAGCGGGCAGACGCGCGACGGCTTCTGCTTGATGGTATCGAGCGTATCGGCGTTCACCGTCTTGACGTCGAGCTTGGTCCCGGCGCTGCGATTGAACTGCGACAGCGAGCGCTGCGAGGACGAATCCCAATCACCATCGGCATTGCCGCTATAGCAGCCGACGCGGCGCAGCTCCGACTGCACCGATTTGGTGATGTCCGTCTGCGATGGCGCCGGATTGAGCGCGGCCACGGTGACGTTCTTCTCGGGCGCCGGCGGCACGGGCGCGGGTGCAGGCGGGGCGGCCGGGACCGCCGCCGCCTCGACGCGCTTGCGTTCGGCATCGGCAGCCTGCTGCTGCGCCACCTGCTTGGCCTTTTCCGTCTCGATGCGCGCCTGCTCGGCCGCCCTGGCATCGGCCTCGGCCTTGACCTGGGTTTCCTTTTGCGCGCCTGCGGCGGCGAGCCGATCGCGCTGCTGCTCGGCCTGCCGCGATTTCTCGACGGCTGCCGCATGGGCCTGATCGGCCGAGATCTTGTCGAGCTGCAGCTTGGCGAGGCTCGCATAGAAGCCGTCTGAATGCTGAGCGAGGAACGCTTCGAACGCGCCCCTGTTGCCGACCTGCAGCGCCAGCTCATAGTCGCGGCGGATATCGGCCTGCGCATCAGGCGCGGGTGCCGGCAGCGGCGCCACCGACCGGTTCGGCACCAGCGGCACATCCTCGCCGCCAAGCGAGCCGTATACATAGGGCTCCTGCCGATTGCTGGTGGTCTTCAGCACGTCGTCGCGCACGAAGCCGAAGGCGCGGCGTATGTCGAGCCCGGGCGTGGTCAGATGGGTCGCCAGCGCTGTCGTGAACGGGCTGTTATTGCCGCCCCCATCCTGCGCGGTAGAACCGGCCTTGGCCGAATAAGCGATCAGCGTGTTGGGGCTCGCCGGCTCGACCTTGGCCAGCCCGCGCCCGATCGCACGCGTCGCCAGCGTCTTCTTCATCTTCTGGGCAAACGGATTGTCGCGGCAGGCATCGAGGATCACGAGCCGCAGCCGCCTGGCGGGCTCGACCGTGACCAGGATGCGATCGAGCGAGAACGCTTCGTCATAGACGTCATTGTCGCGCTCGAGCTTGGCATCGACCGGAATCAGATAATTGCTGCCGTCGACCTCGATGCCGTGGCCGGCGTAATAGATCACGGCGATGTCGGCATCGTTCGATTTGTCGGCGAAATCGCGCAACACCCGCCGCGTCTCCTGCGCCGAAAGATTTTGCTTCAGCTCGACCAGGTCGAAACCCGCTTTCTTGAACGTGTCCGCGATCAACGCCGCATCGTTGACGGGGTTGGTGAGCGGCGGCACGTTTTGATAGGCCGAGTTGCCGAGTACCAGCGCCACGCGCTTGTCAGCCAGCGCCGGCTGACAGATCAGGATCAAGCCGGCGGCAAGCCAGAATTTCAGCGATCCGAACAATCCACGCACACCCATGATGGCGCCTCTTGAAAAAGTCACGGCAGTCATGCCGCCAAATCCTATCTCACCATGCTTCGGTCCGGCCGGTTGTGAGCCAGGTCACGAACCAAGCCGCGAAGTAACCCCCGGAGCAACCACAGTTTTCCGTTTGTCCCTATGCGTCTGTATGGCCAAGTGTCGCATCGGTTCGGTCATTTGCCGCGCTCTTTGCGAAAGTGCGTTTTCCGGCCAAGATCGGGCTGAAACAAAGAAAATTCCGGGAGAAGGCGATGCGTGGCGTGGTGTTTCATGGCGAGCGTGAGCTGGAGCTGATGCAGTTCCCCGATCCGACCCCCGATCCCCATGAGGTCGTGATCGAGATGAAGGCCTCGGGCATGTGCGGCAGCGATCTGCATCAATACCGAAGGCCGAAAGGCCAGGGCCAGGCCAGCGGGATTCCGATGCGGGATGGACCGGTGATTGCAGGCCACGAGCCCTGCGGCGTCGTGGTTGCCGTCGGCTCGGCCGTGGGCCCGCAGGAAGCTCGCGTCAGCCAGCGCGTCATGGTCCACCATTATCAGGGCTGCACCCAGTGCAACCATTGCCGCTCCGGCTGGCAGCAGCTCTGCCAGGAGGTGCCGGTCAAGGTCTATGGCAACAACGCCCATGGCGGGCATGCGAATTACCTGAAGGTGCCGGCGAACACGCTTGTGGCCCTGCCGGACGAGCTGTCGTTCTCGGCAGGCGCGGCGATCGCCTGCGGCTCGGGCACGGCCTACAGCGCACTGCGGCGCATGAACCTCTCCGGCAACGACACGATTGCGATCTTCGGGCAAGGCCCGGTCGGACTCGCCGCCACGCAATATGCCAAGGCGATGGGCGCCCGCGTGATCGCGCTCGACATCAGCCCGCAGCGGCTCGATCGCGCCAAGGCGTTTGGTGCCGACGCCGTGATCAATCCCGGCTCCAACGATCCCGTTGCGGCGATCAAGGACCTGACCCACGGCCGCTACGCTGACTTGACGCTCGACACATCGAGCAATCCGGACGCAAGGCTGAACGCAATCCGCGCCACCAAGGTGTGGGGCACGATGTGCTTTGTCGGCGAAGGCGGCAACGTGCATATCGACGTCAGCCCGCACCTCTTGCGCCGGCAATTGACCCTGGTCGCGTCCTGGACATTTTCGAACATCATCCAGGCCGAATGCGCCCGCTTCTCGGTCGAGCGCGGGATCGACGTCGATCAATTGTTCACCCATCAGTGGAAGCTCGACCAGGCCGAGGAGGCCTATCAGCTGTTCGACAAGCAGGTCGACGGCAAGGGCGTATTCTTGATGTGACGCGACTCGGAATGACAGCAAGAGGAGATACAACCGTGAGTCATGACCGTTCATCCGTCGAAACCGTGGTGCAGCACTATTTCGACGCCCTCTACGAGGGCGATGCCGACAAGATGGGCACGATCTTTCATCCCTCCGCCGATCTGCGCTGGGTCGACAAGGGCGAGCTGAAGGTGCTGGCCGTGCCGGATTGGCTCGGCCTGATCCGAAAGCGTGCTTCGGCGAAAGCCGAAGGCAAGCCGCGCGAGGATTTCATCGTCACCATCGATCGCTCCGACGAGAACACCGCCTTCATCAAGGTACGCTGCCAGCTTCCGCCGCGCTATTTCACCGACTATCTGGTGGCGATGAAACTGCAGGACGGCTGGCAGATCGTCTCGAAATCCTACCGCTACGACCTGCGCGATTGACGGAGCCCACCCGTCTCGTGCAACACAGGCGGGATGGAAGCCACGTTCCAGATTTTCCTGTTCATGCTCGCGGTGCTCGCCGGCACCGCGTTTGTGGCGCGCCGGATCAATATCGCGCCGGCGATCCTCTTGCTGCTGGTCGGCATCGCGTTCGCCTTCGTGCCAGGCGTCCCGGCCCTGGAACTGCCGCCGGAGATCGTGCTGCTGGTGGTGCTGCCGCCTTTGATTTACTCGGCGAGCGTTGCCATGAGCTGGCGCGAGTTCAAGCAGAACCTGCGCCCGATCACCCTGCTCGCCGTGGGCGGGGTTATCTTCACGGCGGCGGTGGTTGCTGCCGCCACGCATTACCTGATCGGCCTGCCCTGGAATGTCGGCTTCCTGCTTGGCGCCATCGTCTCGCCGCCCGATGCGGTCGCGCCGCTCGCGATCGCGCGCCGGCTCTGCATTCCCCGCCGCGTCCTGGTCGTGCTCGAGGGCGAGGGCCTCGCCAATGATGCAACCGCGCTGATCCTGTACCGCTTCGCGGTGATCGCAATCACGACTGGCACGTTCTCGCTGTCGAAGGCGACCGGCATGTTCTTCGCGGTCGTCGCGGCCGAAATGCTGTTCGGCATCGCCGTCGGCTGGATCTCCATGCGCGTCCGCCACTACGCGCGCGATCCGCAGATCGAGATCACGCTGTCCTTGATCACGCCCTATCTCGCCTACTGGGTGCCCGAGCATCTCGGCGGCTCCGGCGTGATCTCGACGGTGGCCTGCGGGCTCTACATCAGCTGGAACGGGCCGTTGTGGATTTCCTCGGCAACGCGCCTGCAGGGCATCTTCTTCTGGAACTTGATGATCTATCTGATCGAGGGGCTTCTGTTCCTGCTGACGGGCTTCCAGATGCGGCTGCTGTATGAAAAATCGAAGGCGTTTCCGCTCGGCGACATCCTCAGCGCGACGGCCCTCGTCGCAGTGATCGTGATCGTCGCGCGCTTCGTCTGGACTTTTCCCGCGACCTATCTGCCGAGGATGCTCAGCAAGAGCCTGCGCCAGCGTGATCCGTCGCCGCCCTGGCAACACATATTCATCCTGTCGTTTGCCGGCGTGCGCGGCGCGGTGTCGCTGGCCGCCGCACTGGCGCTGCCGTTTGCGCTTTGGAACGGCGACCCGTTTCCCGATCGCGACCTCGTGCTGTTCGTCGCCTTCGGCGTCATCCTGGTGACTCTGGTCGGGATCGGCTTCAGCCTGCCCATGGTCGTGCGCTGGCTCGGCGTAGCCAATGTCGGGCGAAACGAGCTGATCGCCGAGCATCAGTCGGAAATCGCGGCCCGGCGCGAGGCGCTCGATGTGGCGCTGCGCTCGCTCGATGCGATCATCGAGAAGCGCGAGCTTCCCGACGACGTCGTGAGCCTGCTCCGCGCACGCCATGAGATCCGCGCCAGCCAATTGCCGGATTCGCTCAATCCCGAAACCCATGACGTTTCGGCGACCGGCACGGGGCTGACGCGTGAACTGATCGCGGCCGAACGCAAATTCATTCACATGATGCTGCGCGACGGCAGGATCACCGACGAGACCCGCCGCCGCATCGAGCGCGACCTCGATCTGGAAGAAGCAAGCCTCGCCAACCGCGAATACCGCGAAATCCCGCTGTGACGGGTTGGATTCTTGATTGAGCATGATCTCCGCGCAAACGCTTCGCGTTTGTCGCGAGGGAAAACCGCTACACACTTTTCCGGATCATGCGCTACTCCGGCCGCCGGCAGACGAGATCGATCTCGATCAGCGCATCATAGGCGAGCCCGGTCACGCCGACGCAGGTGCGGGCGGGCAGCCGATCCTGCGGAAAATAGCTGCGATAGGTCTCGTTCATCGCAGCGTAATCCTCCTTGAAGCGCGTCAGGTAGATTCGCGACATCGCGACATGCTCGAGCCCGAGGCCGATACCTGCGAGCACGATTTTCAAATTCGCCATCACCGCATGCGTCTGCGCGACGATTCCTTCGGGCAGCGCGCCCGGCGTCTCCGGCCGGTCCGGCATCTGGCCGGTGACGAAGACGAAGCCGTCGGTTTCGACGGCGTGGCTGAACGGCGCGACCGGCTTCGGCCCGCCGGCGATCATGTGAAATTTCAAGGCTTGTTCCCTATTTGGTGAGATAGGCGTCGTCGAAGAGGCTCTTGCGCAGCACGGCGTGGACGCCCCAATTGCCGTCGACCACCTGCGTGACACCGAAATCGATCGCGGCCGACATCAGCGCGATGGCTTCGTCCTCGCTGAGACCTTTGATGTTCATCAGAAAGCGCCGCATCTTGCGAAACGCATCCTTCATCGCAAGATCGAGCGAGGATTTGGCATAGACCTCGCTCTGCCCCTGCGTGCCGAACTCGGCGAGATAGTTCGGGTGGCTGAAGCCGGTGAGCACCCATTCGGTTTCGGTCTCGATCAGGGGATACGTGAGATCGGCGAAGGGCTGGCCGGCGAGCTGGCCTCGCTTGTGCAGGACGACCTGGAAGGTGCCGGTCATCGAGCATTCGATGGCGGTGCCGCTGATTTCACCGTCGCCCTGCGACGCGTGGGGATCGCCGACCGATAACAGCGCGCCGGGCACTGACACCGGCAGATACACCGTCGAGCCCTTGCCCAGCCGCCAATTGTCGAGATTGCCGCCGAAATAGGAGGGCGGCACCGAATCGACGAAGTCCGCCTCGCGCGGCGCCAATGCGATCACGCCGAAATGCGGACGCAAGGGAATGCGGATGCCGTCGAGCACGTCGTGCCGCCGCTTGACGCTGCGCGGCGGCACCGGCACGCCGGGATAATCATAGGTATGATGCGTTACGCCGAACGGATCGGTCTGCGGTTCCCAGCGATAGGAATAGGCGGCGCGCGCATACGGTGCCGCCGCATCATTGAATATCTCGTAGATGGTGACGACCTCGCGCGGCTTCGCCTCGGCGAGAAATTCGTCATAATGATAGCCCCACCAGGCGGCGACGCTGCTGCCGAACACGCGGCCGGCGAATTCCGGATTTCGACCGAGACGCGGGACCATATCGAGGATCCGCACCTCCAGCACGTCGCCCGGCTGCGCATCGCGGATGGCGACGGGACCGGTGCAGATGTGCACGCCAAATCCCTCGCCCGCACCGCGGCCGAACACCGAAGCATCCATCGGCCCCGCGCCACGGCGATCGACCGTCTTGGCCTCACGCGTCCAGCGGAAGATTTCCTCTGCCGCAGCGTCTCCTGCGATCATGCGCTCGGCATCATCGGAAGCGTGCTGGGTCAACGTCTCGATGGTGATGGTGTCGCCGGAGCGGATTTCCGCCTGCGGCTGCAGCGCGCGGCTGAAGTAGCCCCAATGCACCCGCTCCGAGGCGATCGCGAGGTGATGATGGACCGGCTCGACCACACCCCGTGTTTCGTCATTGGCCGCGGGCAAGGCGGCGATTTCGCTCGCCGCCATCATGGTTCGCTGGTGACGCGGCTGCGCGAGCGCGTCTTGCGGCCAGCCGCGGTGGCCCGCGGTCGTGATCGAGGCCGCGGTGCGCTGCTGGCGGAAATCGCGAGGCGACAGGCCGAAGCGGGCGCGGAAGGTACGGCTGAAATGCGCGGAATCGGCAAAGCCATAGCGGTAGGCGATCTCCGAAATCGTGTGATGCGCCTCGGCCGGATTGGCGAGATCGGACCAGGCGCGCTGCAGGCGCCGCTCGCGGACATAGTGGGTGAAATTGTCGCCCGTGCCCTCGAACAGCTTTTGCAGATAGCGTTCCGAGATGCCCTCGCCTTGCGCGACCCGCGCCGGCGTCAGTTCGGCATTGTCGAGCTTGCGCTCGATCGTCTGGCAGATGCGATTCATGATCGCGGTCTTGGTCGCGCTGCCGCCAGTGTCGGAGCCCGACGCGACAAGCTGCCCGGTGAACGCGAAAAGCAGGTCGGCCAAACTCTGCGCGACCGCGTCCCATTCCGTATCGGACAGCGCGTCGAGCGATTGAGCCGCCGAATCCAGCGCGCGGGAAAATACGCCGGCAAAGCCCCGCGGCGCCACCGCACGCGGCTCGATCCATCCGGCGCCGCCGGCCTTGCGGCCGCGAAACGCATCCGTCGTCACATAGAGGGAGATCGCGCGCAGGTCGCGCTGGAACAGCAAGGTCCAATCGCCATGCGGCGGCAGCATCAGGAGATGCCCGGCAGGAACGATCTGGTGGCCGCCGCTGCGAAGCACCACGCCGTCCTCGATCGGGAGCAGTGCGATCGGCAGGGCATCATCGCCGCCGGCAGCAAGTGGCGCCAGGCCCTGGGAGCCAGCCGCCAGCTTCACCAGCGTGACGCCCTTGGTCGAACGGCGCGAGGCGGTGGCGTGTCCGGCATAAAAGGTGGGCGCGGAAAGCGGCTGCAGGCCGACCGTGTTCAACACGTCGCGCCACGCCTCCGGCCGATCGGGCTCGGCATAGGATTCACTCGTGAACGGACGAAAGCTCATGCACCGCAACCCACACAGTCGCAGCATCGAAGCAACCTCCGTGCCAGTGGCACGGCGGCAGCGAGGTGCGTGGACCAGGTGTCGCGGAACCCGAAAATCAATGAATTCCAGCCTTGAATCAGCTCCTTAATCGCATCTGAACATGTTTTTCCGGATCGAACCGTGCACGCCCCAATTGGCGTCGACCACCTGGGTCACGCCAAAATCAGCGCCGACCGACATCAGCGAGATCGCCTCGTCCTCGCTCAATCTGTGCACGGTCATCAGGAACCGCCGGAGCTTGCGGAAGGCATCGCGCATGGCCCGATCGAGGCTCGAATGATTGGCGATCTCGGTCTGAGCGTCGGCGCCGAGCTCGGCGAGATAATTGGGATAGGTGAAGCCGTAGACCGACCAGGCCTCGTCGTTCTCCAGCATCGGATGGCTGAGGCCTTCCAGCGCGGTGCCGGCCAGCTCGTTCTTCTTGTGCAGGATAAATTCGAAATCACCGGTCAGCGAGGTCTCGATCGCGGTGCCGCCGAGCTCGCTGTCGCCTTGCGCCGCATGGGGATCGCCGACCGAGAAGAATGCGCCCGGCACGGCGACGGGGTAATACATCCGCGCGCCCTTGCCGATGCGCCAGTCGTCGATATTGCCGCCGGTGTAGCTCGGCGGAATCGAGCTGACGAAATCCTGCTCCGACGGCGCGAGCCCCATGGTGCCGAAATGCAGCCGCGCCGGCACTTTCACGTTGGCGAGGATATTTTCCCGCTTGCGTATCGTGGTGTGATCGACGCGCACGCCGGGATAATCGATCGACGCATGCACGATGCCGTCGGGATCGGTCTGCGGCGTCCAGACATAGTTATAGACGGCCTTCGCGAACGGCTCGCCCGACGTGTCGAGCTCGAAGATGGTGACGACTTCGCGCGGCTTCGGCTCCTCGATCAGGTCGTGGTACTGAAAGCCCCAATTGGCCGCGACGTTCGAGCCGAAACATCGGCCGGCGTAGCAGGCCTTGCAGGCTGGGCGCGGCCTGACGTCGAGAATGCGCACTTCGAGGATATCGCCGGGCTCGGCGTTTTCGATCGCGACCGGACCGGTCAGGAGATGCACGCCCAACCCCTCACCCGCACCGCGGATAAATGGCCCCTCGGTCGGGCCGGAGCCGCGCCTTGCCATCGTCTTCTGCTCTTTGGTCCAATGAAAGATCGCCTCCGCCCCGGGATCATCGGCGATCATTCGCTCGTAATCGTCGTTGGCGTGGTGGGTCAGCGTCTCGATGGTCGCCCGGTCGCCCGACTTCAGCGTCAGCGCGGGCGCCACCTTCTTGCTGAAATAGCCCCAGTGAACGTTCTTGGGCGAAACCGGAAGCAGATGATGGATCATGCGGGCAACCTCAGGCGGTGGGTGGAGACGTGAAACGGGCGATCGTCGGTCATGGCGGCGCTATTCCTCGGCCATGGCGCTGAGGAAGCGCTGCGCCACCGTGGTCCTGGGCCTGGTCAGCACCTCCCGCGCCGGCCCCTCCTCGACAATGGTGCCGCCGGACAACAGCACGACACGGTCGGCGACCTCCTCGGCGAAGCGCAATTGATGCGTCGAGATGATCATGGTGAGGCCATCCTCGATTGCGAGCCGCCGGATCACTTCCAGCACCTCGCTGACGAGCTCGGGATCCAGCGCCGAGGTCGGTTCGTCGAGCAGAAGCACGCTCGGATTGGGTGCGATCGCGCGCGCGATGGCGACGCGCTGCTGCTGGCCGCCGGACAAATGACGTGGCAACGCATCGGCGCGCTGGCCGAGGCCCACGCGTTCGAGCAGTTCGAAGGCGCGGCGATCGGCATCGATGCGGCTCCAGCCGTGCACCCAGCGCAGCGGCCCCGCGATATTCTCCTTGGCGGTGAGATGGCCGAACAGATTGAACTGCTGGAACACCATGCCGACGCCGACTTCGGCGCGCTCATTGGCGAGCTCGCGCGGCGACAATTTCCTGCCGCTGTCGGCGAAACCGAGGCGCCGGCCGCCAACCCTGATCGAACCGTCCTCCCAGCCCTCGAGATGGTTGATGCAGCGAAGCAGCGTGCTCTTGCCGGAGCCGGAGGGGCCGAGCAGCGCGACCACCTCACCGATCCGCACCGTCATCTCGACGCCGTCGAGCACGATCTGCTTGTGATAGCGCTTGCGCAAGCCTTCGACGCCGACCGCGATATTGTTGCGGCGAAGCATCTCGGCGCGCTTGGCGTGATCGACCAGTTCGAGCTTCGGCCGTGACGGCGGCAGCTCGGCAACGCCGGCGTCCACGATTCCACCCTCGGCGACCTCGATCGGCTCGCCATCGGGCTGAGAGCGATACCAGGGCAGCAGCCGCAGCAATCGCTTTTGCGAAGATGCGCGATCGAGATCGAGCCAGGCCTCGACCACGAGCTGGATGATGGCGATCGCGCCGGTGAGGCAGAGATAGATCAGGCCGGAGGCGAAGAAGATCGAGAAAAAATCAAAGGTCGAGGACGCAAGCTGCGTCGAGCGCAAGGTCAGCTCCTGCACTGCGATCACGGAAGCAAGCGAGGAGTTCTTCAGCGCGCTGACCGCCTCCGCGCCGAACGCCGGAATCATCGCCCGGATTGCCTGCGGCGCGATGATCCGGCTCATCAGCACACCCGGCGTCATGCCGAGCGCCTGTCCGGCCAGCACCTGGCCACGGTCGACGCCGAGCACGCCGGCGCGCAGAATTTCCGAGATGAAGGGCGCCTCGTTGGCGGCAAGCGCGACGCCTCCCGCGAGAATCGCCGGTAGTTTGATTCCGATATGCGGCAGCGCATCGTAGACGAACACCATCTGCAGGATCAGCGGCGTACCGCGGAAGATGATGCTGTAGCCGCGGGCAAAACCCGCGAGCACGGCGAACCGGCTGAGCTGCATCGACGCCAGGATCACTCCCATCATCAGCCCGCCGATCAGCCCGAGAGCGGTCACCTGCAAGGTGACCTCGATGCCCTCGAGCAGATAGGGCAGGCTGAGATAATGGAAGAACAGCGCCATTACTTGACCGTGAGCAGGCCCGGTTCCTTGAGGTTATTGGGATCGAGCTCCCACTTCTTGAGCAGCGCGAGCTGGTCGCCGGACTTGTAGATCTCGATCATCACCGCCATCACGGCTTCCTCGAATTTCGGCTTGTCCTTGGGCACGGCGATGCCGACAGAATAGGGAATCGTGACCGCGACCGCCTTCTCCAGCTTGTCCGGATTGGCTTTGACCGCATTGTCGACGGTATTGACGTCGTTGACATAGGTGTCGGCGCGGCCAGCCAGGATCGCCTGGATGCAATTGGCGTTGTTGTCATAGAGCTGCAAGGTCGGCTCCGGCTTGCCGGCTTCCTTGCACTTGGGCGCCATGTCCTGCACTAGCGGCACCTCGACAAAGCCGGTGTTTTCGGCCGCCGCCGCGCCGCACAGCGTCAGATCGATACCGTGAATGCCCTTCGGATTGCCCTTGGCCACCAGCACGCCGTCGAACACTTTCGAATAGGTGATGAAGTCGGCCGCCTTGGCGCGCTCTTCGGTGGCGTAGATGTCGGAGATCACGATGTCGGCCTGGCCGCTCGCCAGCGTCGTCAAGAGGGCGGCGAAGGTGACGGCCTTGTAGGTCACCTTGAAGCCGAGGCATTCGCCGATCTCCTCGCCGAGATCGATGTCGAATCCGACATATTTGTTCGGGTCCTTCGGATCAATCGCCTCGTAGCCCGGCGTGTGCGGATTGATGGCGTTGACCAGCGTCTTGCCTTTCCAGTCCGGATATTTCTCCGCCAGCGCAGCACAGCCGGAGGGAGCCGCCTTGGCCACGACCGGCGCACAGAGGCCGGCAATGACGATCGCGGCAAACACGGCGCCACGCGAGCCGGCGGCCGAGAGGCGCCGCATGAGTTCTTCGATGAACAACCGCTTCCGCATCTGTTTCTCCTTCGACATTGTCATGGCCGCGCCATGCTCTGATCTCGGGAGAAGCGTAAGTTCGGACGGTTTTGCCGGCTTGTCTGTGGGCGCACTAAAAATTGGATGAGGGGACGTCACAAAATAGGCAGCGCTGCAAATGATTTGATCAATCGACTATGCTCCCGGGGCAGGGTGGCCCGCGGCCTGTTGATCCCGCCGCCCATGTGGGAGAGCTTCAGTCCATGACCGACGACTGCGATCAGCGTTCCGCGAACTTGATGGCCGGAATCGCCGCCTGGTTCGACCGCATCGATCCGGGTACGCACCGGCGCATCAAGGGCTTGCGCCTGGTGACGGCGTTTGGCCTGGCGGCACTGCTGGCTACCGTGCCGCAGATTTCCCACGGCCACACGGCGATGCTCGGCCCACTTGCCGCCGGCTTCGCTCTGTGGGCGAGCGTATCGGAGGCGCAGACGACACGCTACCGGTCGGCGCGCGACCTCGTCCTGCTCTGCCTCGCGGCCGGCATCGGCGCGGCGAGCTTTGCCCTGATTGCACCTCGCCTTGGAGAGGGCTGGGCGGAGCTGGTGCTGGTGTCCGGCAGTTTCTGCGTCGGCTATCTGCGGCGCTTCGACGTGCTCGGCGCCGGGATCGGTTCGCAAATCTTTATCGGCCAACTGCTGGCCTTTGGCGCGGGAACAACCAGCGCCAACCTTCCCACCATAGGGCTCGCAACACTGCTGGCGATCCTCGCCTCCGTGGTGCCTCGCACACTGAGCGGACCGGCCGAACAGCCCGCGGTGGCAGTACCGCGGCCACCGACCGAGGGCGACACCGTGTATTCGGAAATCGCGATGGGATTGCAGGCGGCAACAGCCTCTCTCGCGATCGTCCTGCTCGGGCGGATGGTCGGCCTGACCGAGTCGGCATGGGCGATCACGGCGTGTACCTATGTCGTGGCGAATTCAGCGGCCGGCACCATCGACCGCATCAAGCGGCGGATCGTCGGCACGCTGATCGGCGTTCCGCTGGGGCTCGCCTGCCTGCCGATTGCCGCACAGGCTCCGCTCCTGATCTGGAGCCTGGCTGCGGTCGCGATGGTCATCTACGCGATGGCACTCCCGGAACATTACGATATCGCCAGCGGGTCCTATGCTTTCGCGCTGATCGTGACCATGGCGGCCAGCGGCGAATATCCGGTGGCCACGCTTTTTGCACGCGCATGGGAAACCATCGTCGGCGGCGCGCTCGGCATCGGCGTTGTGCTGCTGCTCGCGCCGCTTCTGAGCCGGTTCGCGCGAGGCGCGAGCGCCTGATCCGCCGTTGAGCTATCTGCTAGTGGTCCGCTTTCGCCTGAGCGTCTGGTGGAGGAGGCGATTGAGCGGGCAGGCCGCAGAATTGCTTCAGCGCCGTCGTCACCGCATTGACGGTCCTGTCCTGCCGCGCGGGCGAGGCCATCTGCAATTCCTCGTCGCGATTGATGATCGAGCCGGCTTCGAGCAACACGGCCGGCATATGCGTCTGCATCAGCACGATGAGATGATCGTAGCGATAGATGCCGGCATCCCGGTCGAGCAGGTCATGGCGGTATTTGCCCATGAGCGGCAGCGTATATTGATCGGCGAACTTGATACCCTGCGCACGCATCTGCGTGCCGATCAGCTTGGCGAAGCGCATGCTGGTCTCGAAGTCCGCATTCTCCTTGGAGACGAACAGGCCATAGCCGGAGAAGCGGTCGCTGAAATGGCTCGTCTTGCCCTCGAACTCCCATTTCTCCATCATCTTGTCCGGCACGGAATCATGATGGATCGAGAGGAACAGATCGGCGTGCCAATTATTGGCAGACGCGACGCGCGTGGCGAGGCTCGGCCGCGCCCTGCCTCCCGTCACCAGCAACCGCGTCGTGGAAAAACCTTCCGACTTCAACTTCTCGACCAGGCGCTGCGCCAGATGCAGATTGAACTGGAATTCGGGAACGTTGCGGGCGCTCATCGCGCCATCCGATTCGGCGGTGTGGCCGACATCCACGATCAGGCGGAATTTCGCCGGCTCGCATTTGGTCTCGGCATGTTTTGAAGGCGCTGGCTTGTCGTCGGCATCCGGCCTCGACGCGAGCTCGGGCGCGGCGTGCCTGGATGGAGCCGCGCGCTTCGGCGCGGCGGCATGTTTCGGCGGCGGGTTATTCCTTTTCGGCGAGCCCTTGAACAGGTCCGACAAGAAGCCGGCGCTGCTGACATCAATCGGCAGGAGCAGCAGCGCGACGATCGCGGCGATGATCGTGCGGAAGTCAGGCCAAACACGAAGGCGCCTGCCGAATATGCCGCTGAATACCAAGCCGCCCTACTCCGCCGCCGCGATGCGCGGACGCCCGACAAAGCCTGCGGCATCGCCAAACCGTTCGATCATTACCGCGGTCAGGTCCTTGGCCTTGTTGGTGACACAGGCGCCGGAGCGCACGGCATAGCGGTCCTGATGATCGACGTGCGGCGGCGCGGTGCCCTGCTGCAGCGCGCGCGCCGATTCCAGCATCAGCTTGCGGAAATGCATGATGCCGAGATCGGTCGGGCCGAGATGCTCGCGGCTGCGGTCGACGATCGGCCCCTGGCTGTCCTGCACGGCGGCATCCTGCTCGGACACGCCCTTGATGCCGGTATAGCTCCTGGTCTTCTGCAGCTTGCGATCGATCAGATAGTTGTTGCCCTTGTGACGCAGCGGCACGTAGTTCTCATCGACCTCGGCGATCACGCCATTGCCGTTGTCATAACCCTCGCGCTCGGCATCGGTGAGCGGCCGCTCCGGATTCCAGACATAGGTGTAGATCCAGCAACTGGTGTCGGTGACCGGCACGAAGGTCTGGCCGAAGATGTTCTCGCCCGGCATCGGGCTCGGGGCATAGGCATGGAACGGCATCAGGAATTGCGCGATGCGCCAATAGATGTTGTCCGAGCCGGTGAGCCGGCCGCCGGCGATGGTGAGCCCCGCTTCATGCGGATTGATCTTGATCACGGGCCGCGGGTCCTCGGCGATCCAGCGCATGTGATCGACATTCATCCGCGCGATCGGATTCACGAAATGCTTCTTGATGTCGAGGATCTCGTTCTCCTCCTTGTCGAATGACAGATGCGCGAAGGTGAAATGCGCGGTGTCGATCGAGCCCTCCGTGCACTGCACCCAGTTGCAGTCCTGCCATTTCTTGGAAACGTAGCGGTGCGAGGGCGGCACCAGGGCCATTTCGAGATCGGGCAGTTCCGGCATCGCCTCCACCGGTCCCATATAGGCCCAGATGATCTCGCCCCATTCGCGCGCCGGATAGGATTTGATGCGGATCTTGTCCTTGGCGTTGAGGTCGGGATAGGAGGTCGGCATGTCGACACAGCGGCCGTCGGTGTCGAACTTCCAGCCGTGATAGACGCAGCGGATGCCGCATTCCTCGTTGCGGCCGAACCAGAGATTGGCGCCGCGATGTGGGCAATATTGATCGATGATTCCGACCACGCCGCGGGAATCGCGGAAGGCGAGCAGTTCTTCGCCCATGACCACGAGCTTCTTCGGCTCGCCGTCGGCCTCCGGCAACTCCTTCGACAGCAGGACCGGAATCCAGAACCGGCGCAGCAATTCGCCCATTCCGGTTCCCGCACCGCTTTCGGTCAGGAATTTATTGTCCTCGGCGCGCAGCATGGCGGGCTCCCGCTCTGTTTGATTATGCACAAGCTTCGCGCAGGCGGTGCATCGCGTCAACGCGGAAGGTGGGTGAATTGACAGTTGTAAGGTTGCGGAGGTGCGCAGCGCGAAGCGTGCGCTCTCGTCATTTTACACTCTGGCGCCTTGCACTCCGTGTCATCGCCCCGCTCGCCGCCTACGCTAAAGCTTCGGCGGGTCTTGGAGTGCGAAGCCTCGCCGGAGCCTTGGCGTAGGCGGGACCGGGCATGACAGCGGAGGAAATGTGACTCAGCATTCCAGCGGCGTGGTTTTGCCCGCGCATATTTTTCTCAAAAACAGAAATCAAGCTTGCAAAGCGTCCCGTTAAATCTGAAACGATAGCTTTCAATCTTTGCTGTTTTCGCGATCGCCCCAGTGGCCACATCATCGTGGTGCATATTGAGGAGACGTGCGATGAACCAGAATGCCGACAAAGATAATATTGCGCCCTCCGTTGGCGCAGATGCGGGCGCTATCGAAACGCTGCTTATCCGCAATCTGCCGGAAGTTTTCGGCGAAGGCGATCCGGCCCGCCGACGAGCCGCGATTGCCGAGCTCTATACCGAGGACTGCACTCTATACGTGCCGCCCGGCGCCTTTGTCGGTCACGATGCACTCGACAAGTTCGCCGGCGAACTGAGAGCGACGCATCCCCACTTCGTCTATACGCCGCACGGTGCGCCCCAGGCGCTGCACAATTCTGGACGTCTGGCATGGGGCTCGGGCCCGCAAGGCGAGGCGCCCGCCTATACCGGTGTGGACTTCATCATTGTACGGGACGGCAAGATCGCGGCTCTTTATGTCTACCTCGACTCGCCGCCGTCATGATGCGTTCACCTGACCGGCGCCGCTAATGCTTGGCAGCGTGGCCCATCGCAGGTGCAAACCGCTCGGCAAAGGTCGCCGGTCTGTCATCTCTCGCTGCGGTGAGCGAGGCCGGGGTCAGGGTGTAGAAGCCGACAGAGGCCACTGCCGCCAGCAAAATGGCGGATAAAATCACCTTACGCATTCCCGCCTCCTATGGGGTGTTATTCCCGTCAAAAGGTGGGACGGCTTTGTTTCAGGAGCGTTTCGTGCGCCCGGAGAAACGGTTTCGTTCAAGGCGCTGTGATAACAGCGTGACCCACGTGAGCACAGCGAAGCGCGGGAATTGCCGCGCCCCGGATATCGCTTCCGCCTTCGCTCTTTGAGCTACGGCGGACGCGCCGCTCAACCGGGCTACATCTACGTCAGCTCAACCATGACCATTGCGGCCCGCGCGCACCAGCCGCCCCGGCATCGCGCCGGTGTGCTCGCCTCGCTCGAAGATCGGAATGCCGGCCGCGATCGTCGCTTCATAGCCGTCGGCGCGTTGCACGAAACGGCGGCCACCGGCCGGCATGTCGTGCACGAGCTCCGGCTTGTGCAGCCGCAGGCGGTCGAAGTCGATGAGATTGACATCGGCGCGCATTCCAGGCGTCAGCCGGCCGCGATCCGACAGGCCGAAGAAGTCGGCAGTCTCGCTGGTCTGCCGCTTGACCAGCTGCTCGAGCGGCAGCTTTGGCCCGCGGCGGCGATCGCGGCCCCAATGCGCCAGCATGAAGCTCGGCAGGCCCGAATCCACGATCGAGGTGCAGTGCGCGCCGCCGTCGCTGAGACCGAGCAGGCAAGCCGGGTCACCCAGCATCTCGCGGATCACCTCGTGGTCGCCTGTCACGTAATTCACCACCGGAAAGAACAGGTATTGACTCTCCTCGACGATGTAGTCGTAGGCGATTTCATCGGGCGTGTGGTTCGTGCGCGCCGCGATCGCAGCAACGCTCCTTTCCGGACCCGGCTCGTAATCCGGCGGGTCGTCCATGGTGAAAAACTTGTCCCAGCGCGTGGTGACGAGTTGGCGAAACTGCGAGAGCTTTGCGACCTCGGCAGCGTCCGGCTTCTCGGCGAGAATTTTTCGCCTGAGTTCAGGATCGAGCAGTCGCTTCCGCTGCTCGGGAATCGGAAGGCTTTCGAGCGCCTTGTAGGTCGGCCGCACCGTGAACGGATTGAGCGCGGTGCCGATGCCCATCATCACGCCGATCGGGCGGCCTGCAATCTGCGCCGTGAGTGACAGTCCGTCCGCACGCGCGGCATGCACCGCCTTCATCAGACGCCGCCAGCGCTCGGGATCCTCGAAGCGATCGGTGAGCAGGAACCAGACCGGGCGGCCGGTCGCCTTTGCCTGCTTTCGCATCCAGCGCAGCTCATATTCTTCGTCGTCGAAATCGCTATTCATGCCGAACGCGCCGGCGCCGACCTCGCTCAGCGCAGAGCCGATCCCGAGCAGCTCCAGATCATCCGCATCGCGCGAAGGCACGAGCTCGCCGTCGGGCGTCTTGTGCGAATCCGTCCGCGAGGTGGTGAAGCCGAAGGCGCCGGCGCGCAGCGCCTCGACGGTGATCTGCCGCATCTGCGCGATGTCGTCGGCCGTCGCTTTCTCGCGGCGGATGGCCCGATCGCCCATCACATAGACCCGCATCGGCAAGTGCGCAGCCTGGGCTGCGATGTCGATGACGCGCTCGCGACGCTCGAGCGCATCCATGAAATCGGGGAAGGTCTCCCACTCCCAGGTCAGTCCCGCAGCGAGCACGGGGTTCGGAATCTCCTCCACCCCTTCCATCAGATCCATCAGGGCCTGGCGGTGATGCTTTTTCACCGGCGCGAAGCCGACGCCGCAATTGCCGAACATGACCGTCGTCACGCCGTGCCAGCAGGAGGGCGCGAGCAGCGGATCCCACATCGCTTGACCGTCGTAATGGGTGTGCACGTCGACCCAGCCGGGCGTCACCATCAGCCCATTGGCATCGATTTCGCGGCGCGCAGGTCCCTGCTTGCCGCCGACAGCGGTGATCCGGCCATCGGCAATAGCAACGTCGCCGGTGAAAGCGGCCTTGCCGGTACCGTCAACGATGGTGCCGCCACGAATAACGATGTCGTGCATGTCAGCCTCCCGTATGGGGTCTCTGCGCCCCTTTTGGAGGAAGGTTACGCCGATTTCGACAATCCGAGAAGCGCGCTGGCCGATCGGCAGGCAGCAGGCTTTGCATTGCCCGCATAGCCGTGATACCGCCCCGAAGGCAGCACAAGCCCGAAACGCCCGCTTGATCAAGCCGTTCGGGCCGCGCACCAGCGAAGACGCAGCTGTCAATCTCGGGGTTACGCAGATATCTTGCGGCTATAAGAGCATTGCCGCTTTTTGACGCTGAGCGCATTTTAAGAAGGGAATCCTCATGGCGAACACGACGGCCGAGCTCGAGGCACTGCTCATGCAGCGCTCGTTCAGCGATCCGCAGCTGGTGGCCGCGACGGAGGCCGCGGAGAATTACCGGATCCTCCCCGAAGCCACCGTGATCAAGATCGGCGGTCAGAGCGTCATCGATCGCGGACGTGCCGCGGTCTATCCGCTCGTCGAGGAGATCGTCGCCGCGCGCAGGCTGCACAAGCTCCTGATCGGCACGGGCGCCGGCACAAGGGCGCGGCATCTCTACTCGATCGCGGCCGGGCTTCGTTTGCCGGCCGGCGTGCTCTCGCAGCTCGGCGCCTCGGTGGCAGATCAGAACGCCGCGATGCTGGGACAGCTTCTTGCCAAGCACGGCATCTCCGCCGTCTCCAGCGCTGGCCTGTCGGCCGTGCCGCTTTTCCTTGCCGAGGTGAACGCCGTCATCTTCAGCGGCATGCCACCTTATGGCCTCTGGATGCGTCCCGCGGCCGAGGGCGTGATTCCGCCCTACCGCACCGACGCCGGATGCTTCCTCGTGGCCGAGCAATTCGGCTGCAAGGCAATGATCTATGTAAAGGACGAAAACGGGCTCTACACCGCGAACCCGAAGACGTCGAAGGGCGCCAAATTCATCCCGAAGATCTCGGTCGCCGAGATGAAGGCCAAGGGGCTGCAGGACTCGATCCTCGAATTCCCGGTGCTCGATCTGCTTGCTTCGGCGCGCTACGTCCATCAGGTGCAGATCATCAACGGGCTCGTCCCCGGCAATCTCACCCGCGCGCTCGCCGGCGAGCACGTCGGCACCATCATCACCGCGAGCTGAAGAGACAATCGCCAAGGGAAACGTCATGGCTGACACCAAAGAGATCAAGCACGTCGCCTCGCCGCTCGCGCGCCAGACCCTGCTTGACGACAAGCTCACCCGCCCCGTCGCCGGCTCACGCCCGATCAAGCTCGTGCCATGGGTGCAGGTCGTGAAGATCGGCGGCCGCATCATGGATCGCGGCCATGAGGCAATCCTGCCGCTCGTCGACGAGCTGCGCACGCTGCTCAAAGAGCATCGCCTGCTCATTCTGACCGGTGCCGGCATCCGCGCGCGCCACCTCTACAGTGTCGGCCTCGACCTTGGCCTGCCGGTGGGTTCGCTCGCGCCGCTCGCTGCCAGCGAGGCCGGGCAGAACGGCCATATCATCGGCTGCCTGCTTGCACCGGAGGGCGTCTCCTATGTCGAGCATTCCGCTATCGCAAGCCAGCTGGCCATCCATCTCTCCGCGGCCCGCGCGGTCGTAGGGAGCGCGTTTGCTCCCTATCATCATCATGAGTTTCCGAACTCGCGCATCCCGATGCACCGGGCCGACACCGGCGCGTTCCTGCTTGCCGATGCGCTCGGCGCCGCCGGTCTCGCCATCGTCGAGGATGTGGATGGGGTGTACAGCACCGATCCCAATGGTCCCGACGGCAAGCAGGCGAAGCTCATCCGCGAGACGACCGCCGCCGAGCTTGCCAAGCACAAGGGCTCGCTGCCGTTCGATCCCGCGATGGTCGAGGTCATGGCGAATGCGCGGCACATCGAGCGCGTGCAGGTCGTGAACGGCCTCGTTCCCGGCCGGCTCACCGCGGCACTGCGCGGCCAGCATGTCGGGTCGATCATTCACACTGGCGCCCGTCCGGCCTGAGCCGATTTTTCCGGCCGAGTGGTCGCGCGCGTCGCGACGCATAACGTCCGCAACGCGTTACGCTAACGCGTTGCGCTGCGGCGCGGCATGACGGACCAAATCTCCAACTCACGCCGCAAGTCGGTCTGGCCGGAAGCGCCGGATTGGTTCATGATCCCCTCGCATTGCCGCCCGCGCGGAATGCCCACACCAATAACAACCAGCCGTACATCACGAGGAAACGCCATCGAATCATAACCGAGGAGGGGAATGCCATGACTGTGACGACGACAATGGCCGTTGGCCCAACCATGTCAGAGGTCGATCATCAATCGGCCCTACGGCGCGCGGTGATCGCGAGCACTGTCGGAACCACGATCGAATGGTACGACTTCCTCATCTACAGCACCGTGACCGGCCTCGTCTTCAACAAGGTCTATTTCCCCGGCTCCGACCCATGGATCGGCACGCTGCAGGCGTTCGGCGTGTACTTCATCGGCTTCGTCGCGCGGCCGATTGGAGCGGCGATCTTCGGCCATTTCGGCGACCGCATCGGCCGCAAGGCAACCCTCATCGTCACTTTGCTGTTGACCGGGATCTCAACCGCCGCGGTCGGGCTCGTCCCGGGCTATGCCTCCATCGGCATCTGGGGCGCGGTCATTCTCACTCTTCTCCGCCTGATCCAGGGCATCGGCGTCGGCGGCGAATGGGGCGGCTCGGTGCTGCTGGCCATGGAGTGGGCGCGGAGCAACAAGAACCGCGGCTTCATCTCCTCATGGCCGCAATTCGGCGCGCCCGCCGGACTGTTCCTCGCCAACTGCGCCGTGCTGTTCTTCAGCTGGTACTCGGGCGACCAGTTCCTGACCTGGGGCTGGCGCATCCCGTTCCTCATGAGCATCGTCATGGTGGCCGTGGGCTTATGGATCCGCCTCGGCATCCTCGAAACCCCGGTGTTCCGGCGCCTCGTTGCCGAGAACAAGATCGAGCGTGCGCCGATCCTCGAAGTGTTCAAGCGGCAGCCGCGCGAGCTCATCCTGTCCGCGACGGTGCGGATGGCCGAGCAGGGCCCTGCCTATATCTTCAACGCTTTCGTGCTCACTTACGGCACGCTGGTGGTGGGGGCTTCCCGCGATCTGTTGCTCTCAGGACTGGTCGCCATGACCGCGCTCGGCTTCATCACGGTTCCGATTGCCGGCGCAATGACGGATCGCATCGGTCGCAGGAAGGTCTTCATCAGCGGCTGCGTGCTCGTCGCTGTCTTCACCTTCATCTATTTCGCGATGCTCGATACGAAGGCGCCGGAGCTCATCTTCATTGCCATGGCGCTCTCGTTCATCCCGATCATGATCATGTATGCCGCGGAGGCCGCACTGATCGCGGAAGCATTCACGCCCAGGCTGCGCTACAGCGGCGCGTCCATCGGCTATCAGTTCGCCTCGATCATCGCAGGCGGACCGGCGCCGTTCATCGCCACCTGGCTGTTCGCGACCTTTCACTCCTCGCTCCCGATCGGCATCTACGCCGTCGTCTGCGCGGTGATCAGCATCTGCTCGGCCTTGCTGCTCCCCGACCGGACCGGCAAGGACGTTACGCTCGAGGCGCATTACGGCGACAAGTGAAGCCTCACGGGCAAGAACCGGTCATCGAAGAAAAGCGCGGGGCCGAGGCCCCGCGTAACCTTTTGGGGATCAAGCGAGATTCCAATCAGCCGGGAGGAAGCGGCTGGGGATTCAGGAAGCGGATCCCGGGCTCACCCCACCTGGGCGGCAGCGGCTGGGGATTGAGACCTCCGCTGACGATCTCGAGAGCTTCCAACGTCAGCTCGCAGTCGGCTTCGATCGCATTCACGTCGTCCTTGGTCATCATGCGCTCCTTTTGCGTCGGGATTGGCCAGCAAGGCATGATGCCGACCTGACCATCCCTTGGACGCGCGGAACCGTCTGTCCGGTTCGTGACCTGGATCACTCACGCGGCCACTTGCGTCAGCTCGATATCTCCCGGCCGATTCTGCGCAGCCGCACGAAGGCGGCCCAGGCCTTTGGATAATCCCTGTCCCCGGGATCGATCGTGAGCAGCGCGCGGCATGCTTCGTTGACCTCGTCCGATGAGGGACGCTGCGCCGCCTTGCCGGACGATTTTGATTGCTTCCAGCGATCCTCGACATGTTCCGCGAGAGCCAAAGCCTGTGCCGCCGTTCGCTTCTCGGTCTGCCTCGCCAGAGGATGGCCTGGGGGAAATGTCGGCCAGGCGGCGGGCGGCTGGTCGCTGTGCCAGCTGGACTCGTCTTCGAGCGAAGCGTGCACCGCCGGATCTGAGCTCCGCCCGGATCCGAATTGCTGTGCCGCCGCAGTCCCTTTCCCGGCCAGCTCGGTGAGCTGTCCTTCCATGCTTCCACTCGATGACCCGCCCTCGCCCGATGGCGCGAGACTGGTCAGTGTCGACAGGGCCGACGGATCGGTTTTCGGGACGATCTTCTGGGCCGCTTTGATCATCGACACCGCGCCGGGCGAAATCAGCGTCTTCTGACCGGCGATCTTGTCGTCTTCCTCAACCGGGCAGGGCTTGTACGCCGAGTGCTGCGATGTGATCCGGCCGTTATCATCGTCGATAAGGGCAAAGTCGTTCGCCACCGTGTACACGAAGGCCGCCTGCACGAATTGCTTGCCTTCATCCATCGCTTTCACCGAACCGCACACATATCGCGCGGCGTCCGCTTCAACTGTTTTCAAGCCGCTGAAAGCCGCCGTATCGGGTTTGATCAGCCTGCGGGAAACCGCGGCACGCGCTTTGCCATGCTCAGTGCGAAACATGCTCCAGAACGCGTCCACTTCGACCTCGATGAAGTGGGGCTGGTAATAAAGTTCATATTCAGCCACGAGGAATGCTGCGCCCAAGCCTGCGGCGATCAACAATGCGGGTACGTTCATGGGAAGCGCTCGCCCGGCGATGGGATGGAACCCATTCTAGTTGCAATTACAGTCAGAAACTATTTTAGCGAGTCTTTGCTAACAAGCCCTGAAGCGGTTGTACTTAATTCTGTCATCTACTGGAACTTGAATACTTGCTTTGGTTGCATAGAGCGCTCGCGCATCGAGCCGCCTAGCCCCCCGCCTTCAGGGACGAGGACGCGGGTCTTCACAACCTCGGTTCCGCAAAGAGCGCCAGCGTAAACGGGCAATTAATGCGCTCGCCCTAGAATGCGCCCGCCCCTCTGGACCCGCGCAATCGGCTTGGAATCCCATGAAAATCGCCACCCTCCTCACCGCCGCCATCGTCTCGCTCGCGACCGTGGGCGGAGGCCTCGCGGCCTATGTCGCGGTCACCAAGTACCAGACCATCGACAGGGTCGAGATCGCGCAGAAGCGGCTCGCGATCGTCCGCGCCATCAGTGACATCCCACGCTACATGAACCCCGAGCGCGGCTATGCCACCAACATCATGTTCGGCGCCAACGGGATTGATCCGAAGCAGACGGCCGATCTCGACAAATTGCGAGCGCTGACGGACGGCGCCATGGCGAAGGTGAACCAGGTGCGCAGTTCGCTGCCCGGCCCGCTCGATGACGGCGAGGCCGTGGCGGGCGCGATCGACTCCATCAAGGCGAAGTTCGACGCGCTCCGTAGCGCCATTGCACAAGCGCTGGACGCGCCGCCCGACACGCGCCGTGCCGCCGCCAACAAGATAGTCGCCGACAACTCTGTCCTGAACGCCGAAGCAACCGCGCTACTCGACGAGCAGGTCCGCCGGCTCGCGGCCCTTGACGGCGACGCCTACCGACAGGCGGGCTACGCAAACGTCGCCATGGCGCTACGCGACATCGGCGGCCTCAATTCCAGCAAGCACAAAAACCTGGTGGCGGCCAAACGCCCAGCGACGGACGCAGAGAAGCTGGACCTGGCCCACTCCAATGGCCGTACCGAGCAACTCATCTCCACGCTCGAAGCGCTGCGCAAGAATCCGACGACGCCCGCCAACGTCCGCGCCGCGCTCGAAAAGATGCAGGCGGACTATATCGAACGCTTCGGCAAGTCATTGAAGTTCGCCCGAGAAGGCGCGATCAGTGGAAAATACGAGCAGGACGTCAATACGTTCTATGACGAGTCGCAGATCGGCCTCGCCGCCATCATCGTGGTTCGCGACTCCTTCTATGACAACGCCGAACAGGGCCTTGAGCTTGCCTATTCGTCGGCGCACTTCTCATTCCTGGTCGCGCTGTTTGGCCTGATCGCAGTCGCCGCCGCCGGCTGCGGCATGATCGTGATGGTCTCTCGCCGCATTCTGAAGCCCATCGCGCAGCTGACCAGCCGCATGTCGCGGCTGGCCGCTGGCGAGGTCGCCGAGGAAATCCCGGGCGCTGCGCGCGCCGACGAGATCGGCGCGATGGCAGCCGCCGTGCAGGTCTTCAAGGACAACAAGATCCGCGCCGACTCCCTGGCTGCCGAGAAGGAAGCCGAAAGTGACGCCCGTATGCGCCGCGCCCACGCGCTCGATGATCTCACCCGCGCCTTCGAGACCAAGGTCGGCGAGCTCGTCGGCGGACTGTCGTCGGCGTCCTCGCTGATGGAAAAGACCGCGCAATCCATGGCCGAGACCGCCGGCGCGACCAACCGCCAGGCCGCGGTGGTCGCCACCGCCTCCGAGCAGACCTCGGGCAATGTGCAGACAGTGGCGAGCGCGACGGAGGAGCTGACCTCGTCGATCTCCGAGATCAGCCGCCAGGTGGCGCAATCGACCGAGATCGCCTCGCGCGCCGTCGACAATGCGCGCCGCACCGGCGATACCGCCCGTTCGCTCGCCGAGGGCGCGCAGAAGATCGGCGATGTGGTGACGCTGATCCAGAGCATCGCCGAGCAGACCAACCTGCTTGCGCTCAACGCCACCATCGAGGCGGCGCGCGCCGGCGAAGCGGGCCGCGGCTTTGCCGTGGTCGCCTCCGAGGTCAAGTCGCTGGCCGGCCAGACGGCCAAGGCGACGACCGAGATTTCCGAGCAGATCGCCGCGATCCAGGCCACCAGCGACGAGACCGTGGCCGCGATCCGCAACGTGGTCGACGTCATCACCGAGATCGACCAGATCGGCACCGCGATCGCCGCGGCCATCGAGGAGCAGGGCTCGGCCACCAAGGAGATCTCGCGCAGCATCCAGGAAGCCGCGCGCGGCACGCAGGAGGTCAACTCCAACATTTCCGGCGTGCAGCGCGCCGCCGACGATACCGGCGCCGCCTCGAGCCGCGTGCTTGGCGCCGCCGAGCAGCTCTCGTCGCAGTCGCGCGACCTCGCCGATCAGGTCAACCGCTTCCTTTCCGAAGTGCGGGCGGCTTAAAGCTGCATGAAAAAAGAAAAGGCCGACGAACGCTACGCAACCGGCCTTCTCTTGCAACTGGCGGCTCCCGGGGTCCGGTTCCGCTGCAAGCTCTGATATCGCAAGCCTGACGTCGCCTTCGGAATCTTACGGCAACGTGCCCTTCAGTTCTGTCAGGGCGGGATCGGCCGTAACTCTGCTACCTCTGTCGGTCGTTACGGTACTCCGAACGAGCATCGTAGAGACCGAAAGTAGTGTGCATATACCTACAACCAACATGGCGGTCAGAACCAGATCGAACCGATGGCGCATTGTTGCCGCACCCGTACGCATCGCCTCCAGCCTCAGCAAACGACATCGTTGAGTCGTCCGGCAATTTAGTGGCGCTACGACGGCGATCATACGGTCGGTTATCCCCGCCGCTCCGGTTGTTGAAACGGTTGGTGCGTCGTCACTTCCGAGAGCCCGGCGATGCCAGAGCAGCCACCCACTTTTCGATATCGGCGCGGATGAACGCCGCGAATTCCATGGGCGTACCGCCAACCGGATCCGTACCCTGTCGCTTTAGCGCAGTGCGAACTTCATCGGCACCCAACGCTGCATTCGCGGCAGCCGAAAGCTTCCCGATAATCGCTGATGGCGTTCCCTTCGGCGCCAGAAGTCCGATCCAGATTCCCGCGTCATAGCCCGCCATTCCCGCCTCGGTAAGTGTCGGCACATCCGGCATGATCGAAGCGCGATTCGACTGCGCTACGGCGAACGCCTTCAGTTTGCCGGCCTCGACATATGGGGCGAGCGTAGGGGCCACATTGAACATCAGCGTGATGCGGCCTGCCAGCAGATCCGAGAGCGCCTGGCTGCTTCCACCCGGATAAGGCACCGACTGGATATTGGTGCCTGCATTGGCGTTGAACAGTTCGGCCGCCATGTAGCTCGCCGTTGCATAGCCGGAATTACCGAACGTCAGGGTCTCGGGCTTGCTCTTCGCCAGCGCGATCAGCTCCTGCAGATTATTGGCGGACACCGAAGGGTGCGCCACCAATACATTGGGCACGACGCCCAGAAGCGCGATTGGTGCGAGATCCTTTGCGAGATTGAAGTCCGATTTGGTCTCTGCAGGATTGAGCGTGTTGGCGATCGTCGCCATGAAAAGCGTGTAGCCATCGGGGGTGGCGCGCGCCACGGCTTCTGCCGCGGTCATGCTGCTGTTACCGGGTCGATTTTCAACCACGATCGGCTGACCGAGACTGTTTTCCATCTCCTTGCCCACCATCCGGGCAAGGATGTCGGCAGCAGAGCCCGGACCGAATCCAATGAAAATCTTCACCGGCCGGGTTGGATAGGTTTGCGACATGACCGAAGTAGTGCCGGCGACTGAGCCGATCGCGACAGCAGCGCAAAGCGCTAGCGCTCTGATCAAATGACCGAACATATTCCCCCCGTTGCGTGATCGCTTTGCGCGCTTCATTCTACATGTCGCCTTGTTGACGCGTGTGGGTATCGGCCCTACAGCTGGGCGATTGCGTGCCAACAAGCTTGCGAGCTGAGCTTAACGCGACCGGCGACAGAAGGAAGCACAATGCAGTCGGACCCCGAACGCCGCGCTCGCGGTGCACAAAAAATTGGAGAGATTCTCGGGCAAACCCCGGAACAGGTCGAACGATCCCTGGGTGACGTTGCTCCGCAACTCGCGACCTATGTGCTCGAAACGATCTACGGCGACATCTACCAAAGCCCGGCGCTCGACTCGCGCACGCGACAGATCGTTACTGTCACTGCGCTGGCGACCCTCGGAACTGCGGCGCCGCAATTGCGAACCCATATTGGCGGCGCGCTGCGCTGCGGCGTTGCGCGTGAGGAGCTGGTCGAGATCATGATGCAACTCGCGCCCTTTGCCGGCGTCGCCGCTGCCATCAACGGTGTCGCGGCCTGTCGAGAGGTGTTCGCGGCCGTTGACAAGGCTTAAGGGCCTCAGGAGGAAAAAATGGTTTGGCACACAACGATAGGCAACGGCCCGACGAAAGTCGTGATCGTTCACGGCTGGTTTTGGGATCACAGGGTGTTCACACCGTTGTTCGACGCTCTCGACACCGTCAGCCACACCTACGCTTTCGTCGATATCCGCGGCTACGGCAACTCCCGCCAGGTTGCTGGTGAGTTTACCATCGGCGAAGTGGCTGCAGATGCAATCGCGCTTGCGGACCAGCTTGGTTGGCGCGAGTTTCATGTCGTCGGCCACTCCATGGGAGGCAAGGCGGCGCAAAAGATGGCGATGGATGCGCCCGCCCGCGTGCAGTCTGTCGTGGCGCTCACCCCGGTGCCGGCTTCAGCTTTGCCATTCGACGACGCTGCGCTCGGATTTTTTGCGGCGGCATGCGAACAGGACGAGGTGGCGTTGGCGCTGATGGGGGATTCGCTCGGCAACCGTGTTTCCAGGACGTGGCTGGAATTGATGCTGCGGCGAGCACGCGAAACGGCAAAGCCGGAAGCGTTCAAGAGCTATATGCGGTCCTTCATCAAGGACGACTTCGCGGCCGGTGCCCCTAAGATTAAGTCACCCATGCTGGTGCTGTATGGCGAATTTGACAATGGCGTCAGCGAGGGCCTTGTGCGCAGCGTATATCCTGCGCTCTATCCGCATGCGGTCATCGAGAGAATCGACAATTGCGGGCACTACCCGATGCAGGAGACGCCAATCTACCTGGCAACCCGGCTCGAGGCGTTTATCCGCTCAGCAACGTAGCCCGCGCGAGCGGTCGCGCGAATGTGCGCCCGATGATAAACTCCGCGATGCCCTATTCGATCACCTCGTCGGCGCGGCCGAGCATGGATTGCGCCACGGCGATGTCGAGCGCCTTGGCGGCCTTGAGATTGATGATCAGCTCGAATTTGGTGGGATTCTGCACCGGCAGGTCCATCGGCTTGCCGCCCTCCCGCCGCCTCATGCCTGCCGCCAGGAAACGGTGACCGATCATACGCATTCGGACGCGCTTGATGGAAGGATGAAGAATCCTTCAGGCCGAGCTTCCGCACCGACGCTGTTGGGGCAAAAACGGACCTCAACCAGCCGACAATCCCAGCTTAATCGGTCGAAATTGAGCGCTTGTCCGCGGTCGCTTTGTCCTCTTAAATTGAAGGGGAAGCGGACGGCTTAGCCCGCGACTAGTATGCTCGCTACTGCCGACAAAGGTGATCCAATGAGGCGGCGGGATTTCCTTAAAGCGCTGGGTACCACTTTAGCACTGGTACCTCCTTTTGCTCGAGCGCAGCAATCAATCAAGAAAAAGCGCATTGCCCTGATCTCGCCCGCCCGTCCGGTGGAGGGGCTCAAAACTCAACCATATTTTCGAGCACTCCTCGACGAACTGAGCCGTCAGGGCTTTGTAGAAGGAGAAAACCTGATTGTTGATCTCTATTCAGGCCAGGGTCAGACAGGCCGCTATCTCGAACTGACACGGTCTGTCGTGGATACTAGCCCCGACGCCATATTCACTAGCGGCTATCCAATGGCGGCAGGGCTTAAAACCGCCACAACGAGCATTCCGATTGTCGTAACTATAGACGATCCGGTCGCCGAGGGGCTCGTGTCCAGCTTGGCCCGGCCCGGTACGAATGTAACGGGCGTAACCGTCGATGCTGGCTTGGAGCTTTATGGGAAGCGGCTGGCTTTGCTGGTTGAAATGCGGCCCAATGTACCTGCGGTGGCATATCTCTCATCCCACGAAAATTGGAATAGGCCAACGGGCGACGCCCTGCGACAAGCAGCTCAACAGGCGAAGATCGTACTGACGCATGTGGATCTCGGAAATTCGTTCAACGAGGCGACCTATTCGGCAGCATTCAGTTGGATGCAAGGCGCTCGAATAGAAGCACTGCTGGTCTCCGACGAGGCCGACCACAATGGGAATGTCAAGACGCTGACCAAACTTGCCGAGAACGCTCGAATTGCAACCATGTATCCATTCCGAGATCTTGCGGTTGGAGGCGGCCTCGTGGCCTATTGTATCGATCTTCTCGATGCATTTCGTTACGCGGGAGGGCAGGTCGCCAAAATTTTGCGGGGGGAGAGCCCTGCCGAAATTCCGTTTTATCAGCCGACAAAGTTTCAGCTCGTCGTCAATACAAAGGCAGCACGTCAGATCGGACTTGAGATACCGCCATCAATCCTCGCCCGTGCCGACGAGGTGATTGAGTAGGTTTGACGTCGCCGATTGGCCCATCGCGTCGCTTGCTGCGTCCTCCCAAGCGCGGTCGTTATCGGAGCGAAGCGGACATGGTCGAAATTTATGGACACGCACCCTAATTGCTGAGCTTGATGCCGGCGTCCTTGATCACTTTGGCCCACTCGGGAATCTCTTTCTTGATCACCGCGGCGAACTCGGCCGGTGTGTTGCCGACCGGATCGAGGCCGAGCTCGTCGAATCGCTTGCGCACCTCCGGCATCGCCAGCGCCTTGATGGTTTCGTCGTGCAGCTTGTCGATAATGTCCTGCGGCGTGCCGGCCGGCGCGAGCAGGCCGAACCACGGCACCGCATCGAAGCCGGGGTAGCCGGATTCATCCATGGTCGGCAGATCCGGCGCCAGCGGCGAGCGCTTGAGCGATGTGATCGCCAACGCGCGCAACTTGCCTTCGCGGGCCAGCGGCACGACGTTCACGATATTGGCAAAGGACATGCTGATGCGGTGGGCAAGCAGGTCCGGCATCAGCGCCGTCGTGCCGCGATAGGGCACGGCCGCGATATCGATCTGAGCCCGGTATTTGAACAATTCGGCGGCCAGATGCTGCGAGGTGCCGACGCCGGCATGGGCATAGGAAAGCTTGCCGGGCTCAGCCTTGGCGAGCGCCACCAGCTCCGCGACGTTCTTGACCGGCACCTCGGGCGGCACGGCGAGCACGTTTGCTCCGATGAAGACCTGCGAGATCGGCGCAAAATCCTTGATCGGATCGTATGGCAAATTGTCATACAGGCTCGCATTGATGACCAGCGATGGGTTTCCGCCCATCAGCAGCATGTAGCCGTCGGCCGTCGCCTTGGCGACGCGATCGGTGGCGATGTTGCTGCCGGCGCCGGGAACATTCTCGACCACAAACGGCGTGCCCCAGACTTCCGCAAAGCGGTCGGCGAGAATGCGCGCCGCCAGGTCAGGCGCGGTGCCGGGCGTAAACCCCACCAGGATCTTCACCGGCCGGTTCGGATAGCTGGATTGCGCCGAAGCCGTCTGCGCCGCGAACAGCACCACCAGGGCGGCGAACAAGCTTGACGCGATCCTCATCATTCCTCCGAACCTTCGGCGTGACCGTTTACCCGGTCTTTTCCGTCGAACCCGACGGCAAGTGTGGCATCGGTGGGCAAAGCCTGCAAGGCGTCGCGCGCAACTGCAGCGATGCGCGGGTGAGCCCACCGTCATGAATTTTTGGCGCCATCCATTGCCGCGGCCTGCGCTTGATTCATCCCCCCTATTGTCGTTCACTCCGTCCAAACAAAAAGACGCGCATCGCGTCGTTTCGCCAGGGAGGCTTTCATGGACGCCATGGAGCGGCGCGTCTTTCTCAAAGGCGCGAGCATGGGCGTGCTCACCTTTACGGTGGCCGGTATTGACACTCTGATGACACCGGGTGAAGCGCGCGCACGCGCCGTGCCGTATCGTCTGCTCAGTGGCGAGGAAGCCGAGACGCTCGAAGCGCTGGGTGAGACGCTGGTGCCGGGAGCGCGCGAGGCCGGCGTTGCGCATTTCATCGATCAGCAGGTCTCGGGGCCACCTGGCGAAGCGCTCCTGGAAGCGCGCATCGTCAACGTCAAGCCGCCTTTCATCAATTTCTATCGCGCCGCGATCGGCGGCGTCGACAAGGCGAGCACGGCGCGCAGCGGCAAACGGTTCGCCGCGCTTTCGGCGTCCGAGCAGCACGATTTCATCGATCAGCTTCGCCAGAACAAGATCGACGGCTGGCAAGGCCCGGCGGCCGGGCTCACTTATTTCGTCTTGCGCAGCGATGCCGTCGATGTCGTCTACGGCACCATGGAAGGATATGAGAGCCTCGGCGTCCCCTATATGCCGCACATCGCACCGGACAAGAGGTGGTGACATGGCGGCGCAGGAAAAGGTTCAGGAACAAGTAGATGTCGTGATCGCCGGCGCCGGCGCGTCCGGCTCGACATTTGCGGCAGTGCTCGCCAAGGCCGGCAAGAAGGTCGTGCTGATCGACCATGGGCCGGACTGGCAGCTTGACGACCTGATTTCGTCCGACATATGGGGCCGCCGCATCAAACCGGTCGGGCATCCTTTCATCCTCGAGGGCAAGCAGGTCGCGCCGATTGGCTACCATGGCGGCTGGGGGGTCGGCGGCGCCGCGCTGCACTGGTTCGCCAATGTGCCGCGCCTGTTGCCGAACGATTTCCGCATCAAGAGCGAGCATAACCGCGCGCACGACTGGCCGATCGCCTACGAGGACGTGGCCCCTTGGTACGACAAGGTCGCCCACGACATCGGCATCTCCGGTGACGCCAAGGCGGAAGAGCTGTGGCGACCGGCCGGCCGCGATTACCCGATGCCGCCGATGAAGACGTTCAAGAACGGCGAGGTCTGGCTCAAGGGTTTTGCAGCCAACAACATCCGCATGGTGCCGGCGGCGGTCGCCATGAACTCGGTCGACTTCAAGGATCGCCCGGCCTGCATTTATGACGGCTGGTGCCATGTCGGCTGTCCGATCGGGGCGCTCGCCAATCCGCTGGTGACCTATCTCGGCGAGGCGCGCAGAGCGGGTGCCGAAGTGCGCGCGTGGAGCACGGTGACACGCGTGCTCACAGATGCGTCCGGCAAGAAGGCGACCGGCGTGGAATATGTCGATCGCGACGGCGAAAAGCATGTGCAGCCGGCAAGCGTCGTCATCTGCGCCTCATGGGCGGCACAGAATCCGCGGCTCCTGCTCAATTCCGCAACCGACAAGCATCCGAATGGCCTCGCCAATGCGAGCGGCCTGATCGGCAAATTCATCATGACGCATTTCACGGCCGTCACCAACGCGATGTTCGATGACGATCTGGAAGGCGCCAAGGGCACCATCGGCGGCCAGTTCATGTCCTACGAACGCTATTCGAAGACGGCGCATCAGGGCGCGTTCGGCTCGACCCTGCTGGTCTGCGGCGGGGCGGCCAAGGCGAGCGGCCTGACCGGCATCCACAATGCCCGGCCGGACCTGTTCGGCCCGGCTCTCGCGGACTTCATGAAGCGCGCGGTGAAGCAATTCACGCGGTTCACGGCTGCTTGCGAGGAGCTACCGAAGATCGAGAATCGTGTCGAGCTGGTGAGCCAGAAGGACGAGTTCGGCATGCCGCTCGCGCGCATCGTGCACAACTACGACGACAACGAAGCGGCGCTGTGGAACGCCAATTTCGCGGAGGGCGAGAGGATCGCGCATGCCGCCGGCGCCAAGGAGGTTTGGCAGCTGCGCACCGCAATGCCGGCGATCCATCTGATGGGTGGCACCATCATGGGAACCGAGGCTGATAACTCCGTGGTCAACAGCTTCGGCCAGACCCACGAGGTGCCTAACCTCTATGTCGCCGGCCCGGGCATCTTCCCGACCTGTGGCGCGTCAAATCCGACCTACACGCTATTTGCCCTGTCGCTGCGCGCCGCGGAAAATCTGGTATCGAACTGGGGTACGATTGCGGGGTGAGGCAATTCGCGGCCAACACCCGGATTGGGCAAAAAAACAGGGAAGCTTCCATGAACAAGACTGCCGAATTTGTCGCCGGCGCAGCCGTTGCGATGGCCGCGCTGACCGGAGAGGCAAGCGCACAAAATTCGCAAGGCGGCGCGGCCCTCGACACAAGCCTGCGCGGCGCGGTCGAACGCAAGGATGTGCCGGGCGTGGTGGCACTGGTCGCCGATCGCGACCACGTGCTTTATCGGGGAGCGTTCGGGGTGGCTGACGTCTCGACCGGACGGCCGCTCACCCCGGACGCGTTGTTTCGCATCGCCTCGATGACCAAGCCGATCACCTCGGTGGCGCTGATGCAGCTCGTCGAACAGGACCGGATCGCTCTCGATGACCCGGCCGAAAAATATCTGCCGGAGCTGAAGGCGCTGAAGGTCCTTGAATCCTTCGACGCCACGACCGGCGACTACCGCCTTCGTCCGCCGGCGCGGCCGCCGACCGTCCGCCATTTCCTGACCCACACGTCCGGACTGGCCTATCCGTTCACCAGCGCAATCTGGCGCGATCTCAAGCCGCATGCCGGCGATAGTTTCCCGTTCGGCGGCCCGTTGCTGTTCGACCCCGGCGAGCAATGGCACTACAGCACCAGCACGGACGTCGTCGGCAGGCTTGTCGAGGTCGTGTCCGGCCAAAAGCTCGAAGATTATTTCCGCGAGCACATCTTTGCGCCGCTGAAGATGGATGACACGTCCTACAACGTGCCCGAAGCCAAGGGACCGCGCCTTGTCGCGCAGCAGCAGCGCGCAGGCGCGCACACGGACGGCGCGGTTGAATTGCAGAATCCACAACTCGGGCTCACCATCGCCTCCCCGATCGGCGGCGGCGGCCTTGCCTCGACCGTCGACGATTACGGCCGCTTCGTGCGCATGTTCCTCAATGGCGGCACGCTGGACGGGGTGCGCGTGCTGAAACCTGAGACGGTGGCGCTGATGGGCCAGAACCACATCGGCGCAGTCTCCGTGCCCGCGCAGACAAGCGCGCTGCCGCGCAGCGCCGACTTCACCTTCATCGCCGACGGACGCGACAAATGGGGACTCGGCTTCCTGATCACGGTCGATCAGGTGCCGGGCAAGCGCTCCCCGGGCAGCCTGAGCTGGGGCGGCATCAACAACACCTATTTCTGGATCGATCCCGCGCGCGGCCTCGCCGGCGTGATCATGATGCAGTACCTGCCATTCGCCGACGCCAAGGCGCTCGCCACCTACGATACGTTCGAGCGCGGCGCCTATCAGCTTGTGAGCGGGCAGTGATGGAGATGCTGCGGGATCCTAAAGCACGATGACCTCAGGTTCGTCATTGCGAGGAGCGACAGCGACGAAGCAATCCATTCCGTCCACGCGGCGCGATGGATTGCTTCGCTTCGCTCGCAATGACGGTTCAACCTCATCTCATCCGGCTCCCAACCGTCACACATTCTGCGCATAGCGCTGGGCACCTGCGACTGGCTCGAGCCATTTCACGGCGTGGTCGGTATAGATCTCCGCTTTCGGCTGGAGTCCTTCCACATTGTCGAGCGTGCCGGCCTTCAGCACGACCTTGCCCGGCATCAAGGCCGTCTTCACGGAGATCGGCGAACCGCAGCGCCCGCAGAAGTGGCGATAGACCGGATGCCCGCTGTCGCCGCTGTCGACATAGATCATGGTCTCGCCCGACTGCTCATAATCGCTCTCCCGGAGCACGAGGTTGAAAGAGAACAGGCTGCCGCTTTGCCGCTGGCAATGCGTGCAATGACATATGGCGACGGACCGCGGCTCGCCCTTGAGCACATAACGTACCGCCCCGCAGAGGCAGCCGCCTTTCCGGTCTGACATGATGTTTTCTCCCGCATGATGATGATGATTGGATTTACTCAAGCTACGCTCGCCGAAGGCGGACGCTGCAGCAGGTTCACACCGGCGGCCGCAGCCAACAGAGCCGGCGACACCCAGAAGCCTGCGGCGAGATTTCCGGTCGCGTCGGAAATCGCGCCCGCGAGAATCGGGCCGACGGCCTGTCCCAGCGCGAAGGCGACGGTCAGAAGCGAGAGGGCTGCGGTCCATGACGCAGCCGGCAATTGGCGCTGCGCCACGATGGTGATCGATGTCGGGCCGGCCATGAAGCTGCCGCCGAACAGGACCGCGGATGCGAACATCGCGATCAGGCCGGGGGAGAGGAGAACCGGCAGCGCGCCCAGCATGGCGGTGGCGTAGACCATTGCCGGCCCGCGACCGTCGTGAAAGGCGCCGAGCACCCTTCCCCACACCAGCGTCGAGACGGCGGAAACTAGCCCCAGCACGAACCAGAACCAGATCACCTGTTCGCTGCTGCCGCCCTGCTTCTGCAACAGCGCGATGATGAAGGTCATGTAGCCGACATAGCCGGCGCCGAAGAGGGCGTAGCCGAGAAACGTCGGCACGAGTTGACGAAGCTCGTGCAGCGTCAGCACCGCCGTGCTGCCACCGACAGACACGGGCACGCTGCGGGCGGCCCACCAGGCGAACGGCAGTCCCGCGGCGCTGATGAGGCCCAGCGCGACCCAGGCCTCCGGCCAGTGCTGCACGCCACCGCTTAGGATGATCGGGATCGCGGCGCCCGACAATAACAGGGAGATGCTGACACCGGCGGCGTAGATGCCGATCAGCATGCCACGCCTGAGCGGATTTTGCGCCGGGCAGATCGCGGCGGTCAGTGCGGCACCCAGGATGAAGGTCACCGCCGTCGAAATGCCGCCGATCGTCCGCAGCGCAAAGAGGATGGAGAAATTGCTGGTCGCGGCCGTCAGCAGCAGCACCACGACGCTGGCCGCAAAGCCGGAGAGAAAGGCGCGCGCCATGCCCCATCGTTTGGCGGTCCACGCGGCAATCAGCGCGCCCAGGATGTAGCCGGCGCCGATGGCCGTGTTCAGCGCGCCGGCTTCGACGTAGGTCCAGCCCAGATCCGCGCGCATCGCCGGCAGCAGCAGGCCGTAGGCGAAACGTGAGAAGCCCAAGGCGACCGCCGCGCCGGTGGACAGCCCCACTGCAATCGCGACCTCGCTCCAGACGTCGGAGATCGGCGATGCGACGCGTGTTTCCTGCAGCCAATCCGCCATGACATACTCCCGAAACCATCTTTGACAGCACCGTCAATCTTGACGATCATGTCAAAATTGACGAGAATGTCAATCTTGACGATAATGCCAAGAATGGACGGATTAGAATTGACCTATGGAGTTGAGCCGAAATGGTGGGCGTGCGTCAGTTTGACGAACAGGAGATGATCGCGACCGCGCTCGACGTGTTCTGGCGCAAGGGCCTCCACGACGCGACCATGCAGGACCTTGCCGCCGCCACCGGCGTCCAGCGCGGCAGCCTCTACAACGCCTATGGCGACAAGGAAGCGATCTTCCAACGCGCCTTCGATCAGTATGCCGGGCAACTCATGGATTCGTGCGGCAAGGCGTTGGCCGAAGGTGACGACATCGCGGCCCGCTTACAGAACTTTCTCGATCTGCTGATCGTGAACATGACCAGCGGCTCGCCGCCGCGCGGCTGCCTGACCACGCGCACCGCGCTCGACGGGGCGATTTCGAGCGCAGCCGTGCGCCAGCGCGTGCAAGGCGTGCTTAGCCGGCTCGAGCAGCTCGTCAGCAAGGCGATCAGCTCCGCTCCCGACAAGCGCCTCGCAGCCAATGCCAATCGCCTGGCGCGCGTCGTCGTCACATTCACGCGCGGCCTCGCCGTGATGGAACGCGCCGGATACACCCGCAAACAGCTCAAGGAATCGGCCGCGACCTTCGTCGATGCGCTGGTGGGTGGGTAGCCCTACCCCGCGATCTTCACACCGGCCGTTCGCCCTTCACGGTGACACGGGTGCCGGCGCGGGTGTGCGGCCAGTAGTCCCACATCGCGCGATGCTGGGCGCAGCGGTTGTCCCAGAACGCGATCGCATTCTCGCTCCAGCGGAAGCGGCACTGGAACAGCGGGTTCTCCGCGTGCTGGTAGAGATAGCCGAGCATCGCGTCGCTCTCGTCGCGGGGGATGCCGATGATGTGGCGGGTGAAACCGCGGTTGACATAGAGCGCCTTGTTGCCGGTCACCGGATGGGTGCGCACCACCGGATGCTCCGCGCTCGGATAGGCCGGCTTGTCGGCAACGCCATAATTTGCGTAGAGACCACGGTAAGTCGCCTCGCCGTCATGCAGCGCCTTCAGGCCGTCGAGATAGACCTTCATGCGGTCCGACAGCGCTTCATAGGCGGCATACATGTTGGCGAACAGCGTGTCGCCGCCGCGCGGCGGGCATTGCTTGATGTAGAGGATCGAGCCCATCGGCGGCTCAAGGTCGCAGGACACGTCGGTGTGCCAGCCTTCGCCATTGGCACGCGGGGAATCCTTGTCGGCATAGATCTTCATCAGCGCGGGATCTTCGCCGTCATGCGGCGCGGCCGGATGAATGTGCAGCTCGCCGAATTTGCGGCCGAACGCGAGATGCTGCTGCGGCGTGACGTGCTGGTCGCGGAAGAAGATCACGAGATTCTCGGCGAGCGCGCGATGGATCTCGTCCATCTGCCGGTTGGACGGCGCATCGCCATCGACGAGCTTGCCGATGTCGACACCGGAAATCTCAGCGCCGATGATCGGCGTCAGCTTCTCGACCGCGATGGTCTCGTAAGGTTCTGATACGTCGGCTTCATGCCGATAGCGCGGTCCATGCTTGCCTGACAGCGAGCTCATGACGTTTCTCCCGACTCTGCTTGGGAGAGTATGGTAGCCCGAGTGGAGCGAAGCGCAATGGCCGTCATTGCGAGGAGCGAAGCGACGAAGCAATCCATCTTTCCTCATGCGGAAAGATGGATTGCTTCGCTTCGCTCGCAATGACGGTGCAACAAACCCTCGCTTTCGCGAAGATGACAGCGGAGAGAGCTACTCCGCCGCCGTCACAGCCTCGGGCACCTTGCCGCCATTGCCGTAGCGCTGGTCGATGTAGTCGATCACCAGGGCCTTGAAGTCGGCGGCGATGCCGGGGCCGCGCAGGGTGCGGAACTTCTTGCCGTCGACGAACACGGGAGCGGCCGGAGCTTCACCCGTGCCCGGCAAGGAGATGCCGATATTGGCGTGCTTGGATTCGCCGGGGCCGTTGACGATGCAGCCCATCACCGCGACGTTGAGTTCCTCGACCCCCGGATATTTCGTCTTCCAGGTCGGCATCTCGTCGCGGATGAAATCCTGGATCGAGCGCGCCAGCTCCTGGAACGTGGTCGAGGTGGTGCGGCCGCAACCGGGGCACGCCGCGACCAGCGGCACGAAGGTGCGGAAGCCCATGGTCTGCAACAGTTCCTGGCCGACCTGCACCTCGCGGGTGCGGTCGCCGCCGGGTTCCGGCGTCAGCGAGATGCGGATGGTGTCGCCGATGCCCTGCTGCAGCAGGATACTGAGTGCGGCCGACGAGGCCACGATGCCCTTGGAGCCCATGCCGGCCTCGGTGAGGCCGAGATGGATGGCGTAATCCGAACGGCTGGCGAGATCCTGATAGACCGCGATCAGATCCTGCACGGCCGAAACCTTCGCCGACAGGATGATGCGGTCCTTGGGCATGCCCAGTTCTTCCGCGCGCGCGGCCGACAGCAGCGCCGATTGCACCATGGCTTCACGTGTCACCGCGCGGGCATCGCGCGGATTGGGCGAAGCCGTATTCTCGTCCATCAGCTTGGTCAGCAGCTCCTGGTCGAGCGAACCCCAGTTCGCGCCGATGCGGACCGGCTTGCTGTTCTTGTTGGCTATCTCGATGATGTCGGCGAACTGCGTATCGCGCTTGTCCTTGAAGCCGACATTGCCGGGATTGATGCGGTATTTGTCGAGCGCTTCGGCGCAGGCGGGATACGCCGCGAGCAGCTTGTGGCCGATGTAATGGAAGTCGCCGATCAGGGGCGTGGTGATGCCCATCTTGCGCAGGCCGTCGCGGATATGCGGGACGGCAGCAGCGGCCTCCTCGCGATCCACGGTGATGCGCACCAATTCGGAACCGGCGCGGGTGAGCGCTGCGACCTGGGCCACCGTCGATTGGACATCGGCGGTGTCGGTATTGGTCATCGATTGCACCACGATCGGGGCGCCGCCGCCGACGGCAACCTGGCCGACCTTGACTTGCGTGGTCTGGTGCCGGGCGCTGGGGCCGGCGATGTCGATGTCAGCGATTTTTTCGGGCTTGTTCATGGGGCAACCGAATATCAGGTTTTGGTGACATTCACCAAGGGGGCGTGGAGGATTGGCACGGGTCCGGCGAAATGGATCATTTCCATTGTAAATTCAAAAGGTTAATTCGCCGAACGCTGGCCACCCGGTGGCGGGGCGCATGCGCGCTATATTGGACCGGATTGGATTAAATCAAAGGGCATTTTGGCGCCTTTTCATGTGATCTGGCGCACCCTAGCATCCGCCAAAACATTGACGGGAGTAGACCATGGCAGCGCGAAGCGAGCTGATTTCGACAGGGGAACTCGCACAAATCCTTGGTCAACCAACTCTGCGGGTGTTCGATTGCACCACCAGGCTCGAATACCTGCCGCCCGGCAGCGACGCTCCTTATATGGTCGTTCCCGGACGCGATACGTTCGAGGCCGGACACGTCCCGGGCGCGGATTTTCTCGACCTGCAGGGCGAGTTCTCCGACGAGAACACAAAATTTCGCTTCATAATGGCGGATGTGGCGCAGTTGGAAAGCGCGTTCGGACGTCACGGTATCGGGGCGGACAATTTCGTCGTGCTCTATTCGATAGCGACGCCGATGTGGGCGACGCGGTTCTGGTGGATGCTCAAATCGCTCGGGTTTGACAGCGTCGCCGTGCTCGATGGCGGGCTCGACAAGTGGAAGGCCGAAGGCCGCGCGCTCGAGAGCGGAGCCGCGAAAGGCTATCCGCCGTCCAAATTTACTGCAAAACCGCGCTCCGGGTTTTTCGTCGACAAGCACCACGTGCTGGCCGCACGCGGCGAGCGCGGCACAGTGGTCGTCAATGCGCTGAACGCGACGCTGCACAAGGGCCTCGAGCCTAGCCGCTACGGGCGGCCCGGCCATATTCCCGGAAGCTGCAACGTCTCGGCGGCTGCGCTGACGGATCCCGACACAAAAGCCTTCGTGCCGCTCGCCGATGCCGAACAGAAATTCGCGGCCCAGGGCTTCTCGCGCGACAAGCGCGTGATCGCCTATTGCGGCGGCGGCATCTCCGCCACCGTCGACCTCTTCATGCTGCACCGGCTCGGCTACGACAAGCTCACGCTCTATGACGGCTCGATGGGCGAATGGGCCACGGATGAAGCGTTGCCGATCGAGGTGGGGTGAGGCTATCCGCCGGCGAGGCGCGATATCCCTCCGCCTGTCGTCCTGGCGAAAGCCAGGGGACCCATACCGCGGAATTTCTCGATGGGACGCAGCGGCCAATACCGTTCGCCAAACTACTCCCTGTGCTAATGGGTCCTGGCTTTCGCCAGGACGACGGAAGTGTTTTTGGCGATTGCTGAGCCAGCCTACGCCGGCACGTTCGGATCGGGCACGACCTTGGGCCCCGTCACTTCCGGCCGGTTGACGAGATAGAGCCCGGCGATGACGAGGACCGCGGCAGCGCCGAACGCCAGCGTCAGCTCGTCGTGCATGATCAGATAGCTCGCGACCACGCCGAACAGCGGCGTGATGAAGGTGAAGGCCGACAGCTTGCTCGCCGAATAGGACTGCACCAGCGCGAACCAGATCGTAAATGTCAGTCCGACAATCCAGATCGCCTGATAGGTGACGACCGAGACCGCCAGCACTCCCGGCACATGCGTGAGCTTCTCGCCGGCGAGCCAGGTGGCGCCAGCGAGAATCGGAATCGAGATCGCGACCTGGTAGCCGAGCGCCTTTTCCGGCGGTGCATTGCGCAACTTCGTACCCTTGGCGATGACGGTGGTCGCGCCCCACAGCGCGCCACCGCCGACGATCATGAGGTCCCCGAGCAGCACGCTCGCATCGACATTGGCCTGCGGCACGCCGATCGCGAGCGCCACGCCGGCAAAGCTCAAGGCCAGCCCGGCCCATTGCGAGGCGCGCAGGCGCTCGCCAAGCAGCCGGAACGAGCCGAGCGCGACGAAGAACGGCGCGGTGTAGAGGAACACCACCGCGCGCGAGGCCGTGGTCAGGCGCAGGCCGTTATAGATCAGCACGAACTCGAAGCCGAACAGCACGCCGGCGAACACGCCGGGCCAAAGCGAGCCGTCACGCGCAAAGAATTTCACGCCGCGGACCCAGCCGACAATCAGCAGCACCGGCAGCGCGCCCATCGAGCGGAAGGTCGCCTGCATCATCGGCGGAATGTCCGGCAGCGCCAATTTGATCGCGATCTGATTGAAACCCCAGGAGATGCACAGCATCAGCATCAAGGCGATGGCGCCCGGGCTGAGCGGCCGCCCGGGGTCGGGCTTGATTTGATCTGACGACATTTCTTCCTTTGGATGCCGGCTTAGTCGCCGCGTTCTTTGTTACGCTGCCCGCTGGCAGTGCGCGCAGGTGCCGGTGATTTCGACGACGGAGAGTTTTGGCACGAAGCCGGAGGCGCGCGCCGCAGCCGTGAGGCTCTGCGCGATGGGCGCGGCCGGTATCTCGCCGACCGAGCCGCAGCGCTCGCAGATCAAAAACGCCACCAGCGAGGCCTGATCATGGTCATGCGCGCAGGCGAGATAGGCGTTGCGGCTTTCGATGCGGTGCACGAGGCCGTTCGTCATCAGGAAATCGAGCGCGCGATAGACCGTGATCGGCGCCGGCCGCGGCATCGATTTGGCGAGCTCGTCGATCACCTCATAGGCGCCGAGCGGCCGGTGGCTGGACAGCAGCGCCTGCAACACCTGGCGGCGGATCGGGGTGAATTTCTGCGCCCGCTCCTTGCAGACCCGTTCGGCATGGGTAATCGCGTCCGCGGCGCAGCGGTGGTGGTCGTGGTCGGGCGCGGGAAAGGCCGGCTTTGTCGAGGTCATTGGAGCCTTACTAGCATTTTCGGTCAGGGTTCCCAAAGCCCGGCGGGAACCGACCCCCAGCTGAGGTCCTCAGCCATGTGATTTCGGCAGGCCTGCCCGGTCGTTAACCTGCCATCAAAAATTCATAAGCTAGCTTATTATATCGCAAGCTTATTGGAGACATTGCTTATGACCGGTTCCGTGGACATGAATTTCCTGTTCGCGCTCGGCGAGGTGCAGCGGCTGATGCGCGCCTATGCGGACAAGGAAGCCGCGCGCTACGGCATCACCCGCGCGCAATGGGCGGTGCTGGCCAAGGTCGAGCGCAGCGAGGGCATGAAGCAGACGGAACTCGCCGAGCAGCTCGAAATGCAGCCGATCACGCTGACGCGGCTGATCGACAAGCTCTGCGACAATGGCTGGATCGAGCGGCGCGGCGACAACAACGACCGCCGCGTCAATCGTCTCTATCTGAAAAAGGCGGCGCGGCCGCTGCTCGGCAAGCTCGCCGGGCTCAAATCCGAAATCACCGCCGCCGCGCTCGCGGGCATCAGCCCCACTGAGGCCGAGCGGCTAGTCGCACAACTCGAAAGCATCAAGGAAAACGTGCGTAACGCGCTTCAGTCCATCGAGGCGCAACTGCCCAAGAAAGAACAACGCTATGGCTGATCCCGTCCTCAAATTTCCGTCCGAAGCAAAGGACGCCCCTTCCGGCCGGCCGAGCAAGAAGCTCGCTGCCGAGCCGCGCCGCCGCCTGCTGGCGGGCCTGCGGCGCTACCGCCGCTTCCTCCTGCTCGTCGTGCTGCCGATCGCGGTCGCGATCACGGGCTTCGTGTTCTATCTCAATGGCGGCCGCTATGTCGGCACCGACGACGCCTATGTCGGCGCGCAGAAGGTGCTGATCACGCCCGACATCTCCGGCAAGATCGACAAGGTCGTCGTCAAGGAAGGCCAGCGCGTCAAGCAGGGCGACGTGCTGTTCGAGATCGATCCGCAGCCGTTCCAGTTTGCGCTCGACCAGGCCAAGGCGCAACTCGAGCAGGCCAAGACCAGCCATGAGAACCTCAAGGCCAACGTCAAGATCTACGGCCAGATGGCCGATCTGATGCAGCAGACGATCGACCTGAAGGACAAGGACGTCACGCGCAAGTCGACGCTCGCCAAGAGCAGCTTCGGCTCGCAGCTCGATCTCGACAACGCCAATAATGCGGCCGTCACCTCGCGGGCCGAATCCGCGTTCGTCCAGCAGCAGCTCTCCAATGCCAAGACGCAGCTGCTCGGCAATGCCGACCTGCCGCTCGAGCAATTCCCGCCCTACACCCAGGCCAAGGCGGCGCTGGACATGGCGCAGCGCAATTTCGACCACACCGTGATGCGCGCGCCGATGGACGGCATCGCGACACAAGTTGACCAGATCCAGCTCGGCCGCTTCGTTCCCGCCGGCACGCCGGTGTTCTCGGTGATCGACATCGCCAATCCCTGGGTCGACGCCAATCCGAAGGAGTCGGACTTCACCTATGTCAGCGTGGGCCAGCCGGTCGAGCTCGACGTCGATGCTTTCCCGAACCACGTGTTCAAGGGCTATGTCGGCTCGCTCTCGCCCGGCACCGGCGCGCAATTCGCGATCCTGCCGCCGCAGAACGCCACCGGCAATTTCGTGAAGGTGGTGCAGCGCGTGCCCGTCCGCATCTATTTCGACAAGGACGATCCGTTCGTGAAGAAGCTGAAGGCCGGCATGAGCGTCTATGCCACCATCGACACCGGGCACAAGCGCTCGCTGGCGGGCCTGCTCGGCCTCGCGCCCGCTGCCGCCATGCCTGACCAGGACTAAGTCCAGCGATGTCGCCGACCACGCTGCCAGCATCCACGACCATGGGTCCGGGCCTGCGCCGGAACATGGTGACGATCTGCGCCATGACGGCGACGATCATGCAGGCGCTCGACACCACCATTGCCAACGTCGCGCTGCCCTATATGCAGGGCACGCTGTCGGCCTCGCAGGACCAGATCAACTGGGTGCTGACGTCCTACATCGTCGCGGCTGCCATCATGACCGCGCCGGTGGGCTGGATCGCCAACCGCTTCGGGCGCAAGCGCATCTTCATCATCTGCTCGGCCGGCTTCACCGTCGCTTCCGTGCTGTGCGGGCTGGCGCAGGACATCAACCAGATGGTGCTGTTCCGCCTGTTGCAGGGCGTGTTCGGCGCGGCGCTGGTGCCGCTCTCGCAGGCGGTCATGCTCGACATGTACTCGTTGCAGGAACGCGCCAAGGCGATGTCGATCTGGGGCATGGGCGTGATGATGGGCCCGATCATGGGCCCCTCGCTCGGCGCCTGGCTGACCGAGACCTATTCCTGGCACTGGGTGTTCTTCGTCAATATCCCGTTCGGCTTTGTCACCGTGCTCGGCCTGATGGTCTTCATGGACGAGACCAGGAAGGATCTGAACCTGAAGTTCGACTGGTTCGGCTTCTCCGCACTTGCCATCGCGATCGGCTCGCTGCAGCTCGCGCTCGACCGCGGCGAGCAGCTTGGCTGGCTGGAATCGAACGAGATCATCATCGAATTCATCGTCTCCGGCATCGGCTTCTACTATTTCTTCGCGCATTCGCTGACGACGTCGCGACCGTTCATCCAGTTCGCGCTGTTCAAGGATCGCAACTTCCTCACCGGCTGCATCTTCATGACCGTCATGGGCCTCGTGCTGTACTCGACCATGGCGCTGGCCTCGCCCTACCTACAGAACGTGATCGGCTATCCCATCATCACCGCCGGCGTGCTGCTGGCGAGCCGCGGCTGCGGCACTTTCGTTGCGATGATGATCGTTGGCCGGCTGATGCGCTATATCGAGGCACGCACGCTGATCATCACGGGCCTCTCCCTCACCGCAGCGTCGCTGTATTACATGACCTTCTGGACCGACCAGACCGGCGTGAGCGAGATCGTCACCATCAGCGTCGTCCAGGGCTTTGGCTTCGGCCTGGTCTTCGTGCCGCTGTCGACGGTGTCATTTATGACGCTGCCGGGACATTTGCGCACCGACGGCACCTCGATGCTGACCTTGATGCGCAATGTCGCCAGCTCGATCGGGATTTCGGTCGTGATCGCGCAGCTCACCGAAGGCGGGCGCCGCATCTATGCGGTCCTCAACAACAACGTGACTCCGTTCAATCACGCCATGCAGATGCCTGATGTGGCCGGCATGATCAACATGAACACCGACCACGGCCGCGCCATGGCAGACGTAATGATCGGCCTGCAGGCGCAGATCATCGCCTTCTCGCAGGACTACCAGCTGATCATGATCTTCATCGTCGCCTCGATCCCGCTCGCGATCATGATCGGCTCGACCAAGGCCGCGCTACGCAAGCAGGCGGCTGCGTCGGATCATGCGGCGGTGATGGAGTAGCCGGACGCGCCCGTCCCGGCGCAAGGGCTTTTGTTACATCTGTAATCCGGAGCATCATCATCACGTGAAGTCGCGCGGCGGAATGCCACGCGCGACGTGTGGGCCAGTTCACGCATGTGCGGCCGTCCAAGATCCTACGTTCAGACAAGACGAGTCTATTGAACAAGGATATTGCGATGAAGCCGAACATTCTTGCGCTTGTTCTTGCGGCGATGCTTTTCTCCGCGCCCACCGGCACACTGGCCCAGGATTGCGCAGTCGAGTTTGGGATCGGCAGCCAGTTTCGGCTCTTCCTGGACAAGACCTTCGAAACCGTGATCGTCGGCGATCCCTTGGTCGTCAACGTCCACGCCGACGACAATCAATCGATCCTGGTCGAACCGCTGAAAGCCGGCGTGACCAATCTCGTCTTCATCGATGCGCGGGGCATGGTGACCGCCAACATCAAGGTTTCGGTCTGCGGGCAGCCCTCATCCGGCGCCTGCGCGACCCGCCATTCCTCGCTGTGAATGCGGTGGTATCCGCCCGGCCGGTCCGGCCCTCATCGTCTGGCGAAATAATAGTCGATGAGATGAGTGAATGCCTCGGACGACGTTTCCGGCAGGTTCTTGGTCGGATAGGGGTACCAGGTCGCGAAAACGACGTGGTCGGGTGGGGGCATGTCGATCGCCCGGATGATGTCGATGTTCTGCTCGGCACTCTTCATCCATGCCGCGTCGGGACCACTGCCGCTTGCAGCGATGAAGATCGGTGCAAACGAAATGTGGTTGGTCGCCATCAGCCTTGCCAGCTCCGGCAGGTAGGCGGAGAGTGGGCGATGCCAGTCCGTGATGTCCTCGTGGAAGAATGCGAGCTGAGTACCGGTCGCGGCCTTTAACGCATCGATCCAAGCCTGCGTGGTGTTGACCCAGCTCGCACCTGGTCGGTCACCGCCCGGCGGCGGACCGAACGGCTCGACATCGCCGAGCCGCACATTGGGGAAGACCGTCTTGTAGTCCCTGAAATTGGCCGCAACATCGGCCGCGATCGCCTCGATCGAGGAATGGCAGGCGTTGGCGCCGGAATACCAGCGACCGAACCACAGCGCCTCGTCGATCGCGACGTAGGCAAGCTCGCCTCCAAGCGATTTGATGCGATTGGCGACATAAGTCGAACCGCCGGCAGGCACATAGCCTTCGACATGCTTGCCGCATTGCTCGCTCCAGGTCAGCATTCCAATGCCGACCGCAAGCGCGATGTGATCTTCTCGCAGCGAAGCGAAAAACTGTCGCAGCTTGTCAGGCGGCCCGTTGCTGACGAGATTCTGGTCGATCCCGAACACGGCGACGCGACGCTTCGCCGACTGCCAGGGCGCGTTGGGTTCGAACATCTGCCAGAAATCGCTGGCGCCGCCATGGGTAGGGTCGTTGGTCGACATCCAGACGCCTGGCTCGGCCGCGCGCGCCGGCAGCCAAACGACATGCGCAGCGATGCCGGTCAGCAGCAACGCCGCGAGACGACCTGGAAAACCTGGCACAACGCACCGCCTCGGCTGGTTTTACACGTCGAAAAACACCGTCTCGTCGCCGCCCTGCAAACGCAGGTCAAGCTTGTAGATAGCCTCGCCGCTGCCACCGTCACGCTCGGCGATCAGCGTCGCGCGGCGATCTTCGGGCACCAGCGCCAGCACGGGATCACCGGCATTGGCTTTCTCGTCGCCGAAATAGATCCGCGTATACAGATGGCGCAGCATGCCGCGCGCGAACACGGCGACGAGCAGATGCGGCGCCTGCGGCTTGCCGTCGGGATCAGGCACCACGCCCGGCTTGATGGTGTCGAACGCGTAGGCACCGTTGGCGTCGGTTCCGCTGCGGCCGAAGCCGCGGAATTTGGTGTTGGGCAGCGCGCGCTTGTCCTGCGGATCGGCGAAGCGACCCTGCGCATCCGCCTGCCAGACTTCCAGCATACAATCCGGCACCGGCTGGCCGTCACCGTCGAACACCCGCCCCTCGACGCGGATGCGCTCGCCGGTGGCGTCCGGCGTGATCATGTCGCCGGTGAAGGCGTCATTCCACGCATACTGGCCGCCCGGCGTCAGGCCATATTTGAAGAACGGACCGACCGTCTGTGACGGCGTAAGACCCTTATCGATATCTTTCCCCTGCACTTACTTGTTCTCCATGGGGGTGGCGTTCTTGCCGCGCAGCACGATGTTGAAGCGATAGCACAGCGCCCATTCCGGCTGGGTGTTCTCGAGATCGAACGACGACACCATTCGCATCCGCGCCTTCGCGTCCGGCACCGAATTGAAGATCGGATCGAACTCGAACAGCGGATCGCCCGGAAAATACATCTGCGTCACCAGCCGCGAGACGAAAGAATGGCCGAACACCGAGAAGTGGATGTGCGCCGGCCGCCAGGCGTTGTGGTGATTGCCCCAGGGATAAGCGCCGGGCTTGATGGTGACGAATTTGTAGTAACCCGACGCATCCGATTGCGTGCGGCCCGCGCCGGTGAAGTTCGGATCAAGCGGCGCCGGATGCTGGTCGCGAACATGGACGTAGCGGCCACAGGCATTGGCCTGCCAGAGCTCGACCAGCGTGTTCGGCACGCCGCGGCCGTCCTCGTCAAGCACGTGGCCGTGCACGATGATGCGCTCGCCGAGCGGCTCGGCCTTGTGCATGGTGGTCAGATCATTGTCGCCGGCGCGCACGGTCTCGTGGCCGTACACGGGACCAGTCAATTCCGAGAGCGTATGGCGCATCGGAATCAGCGGCTTCGTGGGAGCGCGCTTGATCGAGCTCTTGTATTCCGGCGACAGCGGCAGCGGATGCGCCTTGTTGCTGTCGGTGGGGTAAAGAAATGTCATGGCTTAGCTCCTCTTCTCGTCATTGCGAGTGTAGCGAAGCAATCCATTTCTCCGCTTGCTGAAGCATGGATTGCTTCGGAGCTCACGCTCCTCGCAATGACGACGCCCTCGCGGGCCTCAGTTCAACTTCTCGATCGCAACCGCGACGCCCTGGCCGACGCCGACGCACATGGTGGCAAGCGCGCGCTTGCCGCCGCGCTTCTCCATGCCGTGCACCGCCGTCATCGCAAGGCGCGCGCCGCTCATGCCGAGGGGATGACCGAGCGCGATAGCCCCGCCATGCGGGTTGACGAAATCGGCATCTTCCTTGACGCCGAGCTGGCGCAGACAAGCGATACCTTGCGAAGCAAAGGCTTCATTGAGCTCGATCAAATCGAAGTCGGAAATCTTCAGGCCCAGCCGCTCCATCAGCTTGCGGGTAGCCGGCACCGGGCCGATGCCCATGATGCGCGGCGGCACCGCGGCCGAGGCGAGGCCCAGGATCTTCGCCCGCGGCGTCAGGCCGTGCTTCTTCACCGCGGCTTCCGAGGCGAGGATCATCGCTGCGGCGCCGTCATTGATACCGGAGGCATTGCCGGCCGTCACCGTGCCGGGGTTGCGCACAATCGGCTTCAGCTTGGCGAGACCTTCCAGTGTGGTCTCAGGCCGCGGATGCTCGTCCTTGTCGACGACGACGGGACCAGCCTTGCCGCCAGCGATGGTGACGGGGGTGATCTCCTCGGCAAAATAGCCGGCGGCGATCGCGGCTCCCGCGCGCTGCTGCGACCGGATCGCGAATGCGTCCTGATCGGCACGCGACACCTGGAATTCCTCGGCCACGTTCTCGCCGGTCTCCGGCATCGCATCGACGCCGTACTGCGCCTTCATCAGGGGATTGATGAAACGCCAGCCGATGGTGGTGTCAAAAATGTCGGCCGAGCGCGAGAACGCTTCGGCCGCCTTGCCCATCACGAACGGCGCGCGGGTCATCGACTCGACGCCGCCCGCGATCGCGAAATCGATCTCGCCGGCGCGGATGGCGCGGCCCGCGGCGCCGACCGCGTCGAGGCCGGAGGCGCAAAGGCGATTGAGGGTCTGGCCCGGCACCGAATCCGGCAGGCCCGCGAGCAGCAGCGCCATGCGCGCCACGTTGCGGTTGTCCTCGCCGGCCTGGTTGGCGCAACCGAAAAAGACTTCGTCGACCGAGGACCAGTCGAGCTTGGGGTGCTTTGCCATCAGCGCCTTGATCGGGGCCGCGGCCAGATCGTCGGCGCGCACCTTGGCGAGCGAGCCACCAAAACGGCCGATCGGGGTCCGGACGGCATCACAAATAAAGACATCACCCATCGGCGTTCTCCCTTGAAAGACGGCTTGGATTTGATGGCGAGTTGTAGGAGGGGTGTTCCGGCCCGTCAATCGACGGTTTCGCCTGACAACGCTGCCTTGCGGGGGTGGAAAAGCCGGTATCAGGGTCGCAATTGATTGGGAGGCGCGGGCGAAATTGGCTAGTTTGCGCCCGCTTAAAGACGATCCGCAGATGACCATCCAGCAGCCTGTACCAGTTCCGCCCGCTCCCAGCGAAACCGTGCCATCCGCGGAAGCGAATGCGCGTGTCACGCCGATGATGGAGCAGTACCTCGAGATCAAGGCCGGCCATCCCGGACTGCTGCTGTTCTACCGGATGGGCGATTTCTACGAGCTGTTCTTCGAGGACGCGGAGATCGCCTCGAAAACGCTCGGCATCGTGCTGACCAAGCGCGGCAAGCATCAGGGCATGGATATCCCGATGTGCGGCGTGCCGGTCGAGCGCGCGGAAGACTATCTGCATCGCCTGATCAACGCCGGCCATCGCGTCGCCGTGTGTGAGCAAACCGAGGACCCGGCCGCGGCAAAGGCTCGCGGCGGCAAGAGCGTGGTGAGGCGCGCCGTCGTCCGCCTGGTAACGCCGGGCACGCTGACCGAGGACACGCTGCTCGATGCCCGCACCAATAATTACCTGCTCGCGATGGCGCGGACGCGCTCCTCCAGCGGTGGCGACCGCTTCGGGCTCGCCTGGATCGATATCTCGACGTCCGAGTTCATTGTGACGGAATGTGCCGGCGGCGAATTGCAGGCGACCTTGGCGCGCATTAATCCGAATGAGGCCATCGTCGCCGACGCACTCTATGGCGACAACGAGTTCTCCGACCTGCTCAATGAATTACCGGCGGTGACGCCGCTGACCCGCGACGTCTTCGATAGCTCGACCGCCGAGCGGCGGCTGTGCGACTATTTCGCGGTCGCTACGATGGATGGCCTCGCCGCGATGTCGCGGCTGGAAGCCACTGCCGCGGCGGCCGCCGTCACCTATATCGACCGCACCCAGGTGGGAAAACGCCCGCCGCTGTCGCCGCCCGCACGCGAGGCGACCGGCTCGACCATGACGATCGATCCAGCAACCCGCGCCAATCTTGAATTGACCCGGACGCTCGCCGGAGAACGCCGCGGCTCCCTGCTCGATGCCATCGACTGCACGGTAACACCCGCCGGATCGCGGCTGCTTGCCCAGCGTCTCGCCGCGCCGCTCACCGACAGCGCGCAGATCGTGCAACGACTGGACGCGGTCGGCACGTTTGTCGCCGATAGCGCGGCGCGTGAAGACATCCGCTCGATCCTGCGCGGCGCGCCCGACATTTCGCGCGCGCTGGCGCGGCTCTCGGTCGGACGCGGCGGTCCGCGCGATCTTGCGGGCCTGCGCGACGGCATTCTGGCCGCCGACCAGGCGGTAGCGCGGCTGCAGGAGCTGGAGCAGCCGCCGCAGGAAATCGCCGCAGTCATCGCGAGCCTGCGAAAACCCTCGCGCGAGCTGGCGCAGGAATATGCGCGCGCACTCGCCGAGCAATTGCCGCTGATCAAGCGCGACGGCGGCTTTGTGCGCGAAGGCTATGAGCAGCCACTGGACGAAGCGCGCAGCCTGCGCGACGCCTCGCGCCTCGTGGTCGCGGCGATGCAGGCGCGCTATGCCGACACGACCTCCATCAAGGGTCTCAAGATCCGGCACAACAATGTGCTCGGCTATTTCGTCGAGGTGACGGCGCAGCATGGCGACAAGCTGATGTCGCCTCCGCTGAACGCGACCTTCATCCATCGCCAGACGCTCGCGGGGCAAGTCCGCTTCACGACGGCCGAGCTCGGCGAGACCGAAGCGAAGATTGCCAACGCCGGCGAGCGCGCCCTCAATCTCGAGTTGGAGATCTTTGAGCGCCTCTGCGCCAAGGCGCTGGCCGCGAGCGACGACCTGCGCGCCGCCGCGCATGCTTTTGCGCTGCTCGATGTCGCGACCGCGCTGGCAAAGCTTGCAGTCGACGACAATTATGTGCGGCCCGAGGTCGACGCCTCGCTCGGCTTTGCCATCGAGGCCGGCCGCCATCCCGTGGTCGAGCAAGCCTTGAAGCGCGAGGGCCAGCCCTTCATCGCCAACACCTGCGACCTCTCGCCCGCACCGGCGCAAAAATCCGGACAGCTCTGGCTGATCACCGGCCCAAACATGGCCGGTAAATCGACCTTCCTGCGCCAGAACGCGCTGATTGCATTGCTCGCCCAGATCGGCTCGTTCGTGCCGGCGGCGCGCGCAAAGCTCGGCATTGTCGATCGCCTGTTCTCGCGTGTTGGTGCTGCGGATGATCTCGCGCGCGGCCGCTCGACCTTCATGGTCGAAATGGTCGAGACCGCGGCGATATTAAATCAGGCAAGCGAGCGCTCGCTGGTGATCCTGGACGAGATCGGCCGTGGCACGGCGACCTTCGACGGGCTCTCGATTGCCTGGGCCGCGATCGAGCATCTGCATGAAGCCAATCGCTGCCGCACGCTGTTTGCCACGCATTATCACGAGTTGACGGCACTTTCCGCCAAACTGCCGCGGATGTTCAACGCGACGGTGCGCGTCAAGGAATGGCAAGGCGACGTCGTATTCCTGCACGAGGTGCTGCCGGGCTCGGCCGACCGCTCCTACGGCATCCAGGTCGCCAAGCTCGCGGGCCTGCCGCCGCCGGTGATCGCACGGGCGAAGGCGGTGCTCGCGAAACTGGAAGCGCAGGACCGCGGCCAGACCGCACGCGCGCTCGCCGACGATCTGCCGCTGTTCGCCGTGCCATCACGCGCGGCCGCCGAACCAGCGCCGCCGAGCGCAGCGGAGCAACTGGCCGAAGCCGTAAAGGCATTGCATCCCGACGAGATGTCGCCGCGTGAGGCGCTGGAAGCGCTGTACCGCCTCAAATCTCTCACCGGCAAGGCAGGACCATGACGCTCGCGGCCTGGCTGCTCGTGTGCCTCGCGCTCGCAGCCGGCCTGCTGCAGGTCCTGATCTGCGGCGTGCTCGTGTTCTCCGCGCGCTGGAGCATCCCGGTCGCGCTGTTCTTTTTGATCTTGCCGTTCGTGCCGCTGGTCCTGATGCAGGAAATCCGCGGCTGGCGCAGGCTCGATCCGGTGATCCCGGCCATTATCGCGCTGCTGTCGATCGCGGCATCGGCGGGATTTTACTGGGAGCTGTTCCGGCGGATGGCGGAGTGAGGCGCGGCTTGCAAAGAACCGTAGGGTGGGCAAAGCCGTGCCCACCATCAAGTGCCACGCCAGCAATGGTGGGCACGCTTCGGCCTTCGCTCGTTGAGCTACGGCGGACGCAGTCGCTTTGCCCACCCTACGCTCTCTGCGCCTTCGCCTTCCTTCGCCCGATCTGCCACAGCGCCAAATTCCAGCTCACGCATGTTGCAAGCCCCAAACTCAAGCCCGCCACCGAGCCGAGATACAGCGCGCCAACATGCAGCAGGGCGATCCCAAGCCCAAAGCCCATCAGGCCCCAGGCGCTGTTGGCGACGACGGCGGCGGTCGCGGGGCCGCCGATGCGCGGATGCAGGATCAGCATCATGCTGGAGAACACCGCGGGAAACAGCGCGAGGATGCCGGAGATGCTGGGCCCGACGCGTCCCGACAGCGTGACGACGGCGGCCACAAGCGCGGCCACCAAAGACGCGCGCAGCGGCACGTCGTACCAGCGGCGCGCGACCGGCGGCATTTTGGCATGGCGATAGCGCTGCATCAGCGGCGTGCAGATCGCAAAAGCGACCGCGTTGACGATGAGACCGCCGGCGAGCGACCAGTGCGTCGAGCCTACCACGGCCGCGACCGCGATCCACACCGCAGCCGCGGCGCCATAGCTGAGGAACAGACCGTGCCGCTGTGCCAGCAACGTGTAGGTCAGGCCAAGGAAGATCGTGGCGGCATTGATCGGCAGGCTGGATAGCGCGCCCTGCGCGATAAAAGCGGAGTCATGGTCGAGCGCGAGGAAGACATAAGCCGGCCCCGCGGAGATCGGCAGCGTCGCGACCAGCGCGCCGATCGCGGGGCCCGAATGCTCCGCGATGAAGGAGGCCGACACCACGAAGGCGGCCGCCACCAGCATGCGGAAACCGAGCAGAAGGAAATAGGTGAAATCGGGGGACATTTCTCATCTGTCGTCCTGGCGACGTGTCCGCCGTAGCTTGAAGAGCGAAGGCGGAAAGCCAGGACCCATACCGCGTGATGCGTGTTTGAAGAAGAAAGGCGTAACCGCCAGCGCGGAACACAATTGAGGCCGGTGGTAATGCGTCCTGGCTTCTGCCAAGACGACACCGGAGTGGCGGGACGATGGTGGCCTAAATCCGCTTCATGCTCACGGACACCTTCGGGCCGTTCTTGATGGTCTGGTAGACCACGCAATAACGCTCGGTGAGTTTCAGGAGCAGATCGAGCTTGTCCTGCGGCGCGTCGGTCTCGACCTCGAAGCGGACGCGGATTTCCTCGAAGCCGACGGGCGCTTCCTTGTCGACCCCCAGCGTGCCGCGGAAATCGAGATCGCCTTCGGCGTAGACGATGCCCTTCTTGAGCGGCACGTCGACCGCGGTCGCGACCGATTTCAGGGTCACACCGGCGCAGGCGACCAGCGCTTCCAGCAGCATGTCGCCTGAGCAGAGTTCCAGCCCCGAGCCTCCAGTGGCCGGATGCAGGCCGGCGACGGCGAGCGCGCGCCCGGTTTCGACCTTGCAGGTCAGGCCTTCGCTATCCGTCGAGCCCTTGGCTTTCAGGGTAATGACCGCCGCGGACGGATCCTGCTTGTAGCGTTCCTTGATCGGGGCCTGCATCGCGCGGAGTTCGGCGGCGTCCATCTCATTCTCCCGTATTGTTCTTCTGACGCCGGATGTAATGCGAAATCGCGCCCGTGTCACCACCACATCGATTCACCGACGCGCGATGTGGCGTCGCGGTCCGGCAGGCTGCGGTCGAGCGAACGGTCGAGCGCGGTTAGGACATGGCGCTTGAAGCGCTCGAACAGGTCGGACGCGCGGTCGCGCGGCCGGGTCAGATTGACCTTGATCTCCTCGAACAGCCGGCCCGGCCGCGGCCGCATCACCAGCACGCGGTCGGCGAGCACCACGGCCTCGTCGACGTCATGCGTCACCAAAATCAGCGTCGGCCGCGTGTCGGCCCAGAGATCGAGCAGATGATCCTGCAGGTCGCGGCGGGTGAAGGCGTCCAGCGCGGAGAACGGCTCGTCGAGCAGCAGCACTTCCGGCTGCGGCACCAGCGCCCGTGCAATCGCCACCCGCTGCGCCTGCCCGCCAGAAAGCTCGCGCGGCCAGGCATTGGCTTTGTCGGCAAGGCCGACACGCGCCAGCGCCGTCGCGACCTTCTCGCGCCTGACATTGGCCGGCAGATCGGACAAGCCAAAGCCGATATTGTCGGCAACGCTGAGCCAGGGCAGCAGCCGCGGCTCCTGGAAAATAATGCCAATCTTGGCATGCGGTGCGGTGATCGCAGCGCCATCGAGCGTCACCGTGCCGGAGCTGGCGCGATCGAGCCCGGCGATGGCGCGGAGCAATGTCGACTTGCCGCAGCCGGAGCCCCCGATGATGGCGATAATCTCGCCCGGGCTGATCTCGGCGGAAAACCGCTCCAGCGCGTGCACGCCGTTTGGATAGACCTTGCTGACCTTGTCGAGCGCGAGCATCACCCTGCTCCGCCCTGCTTGCTGAACGCGTCTTGCCAGCGCAGGAACGGCGCGGCGCCGACCTCGATCAGCCAGTCCGTGAGCTTGCCGAGGATGGCGAAGATCACGATCGCCGCCAGAATCTGCGCGGGCTTGCCGAGCTGCTGGCCGTCGATCAGGAGATAGCCGAGGCCCTCGGAGGCGCCCATGAACTCGGCGGCGACCACGAACATCCAGCCGAGGCCAAGGCCGACGCGCAGCGAGACGACATAGGCCGGCAGCACCGCCGGCAGCAGGATGCGGCGGATCATGGCAAAGCCGGACAGGCGGAAAGTGCGGCCGACCTCGACGATCTTGCGGTCGACCGAGAGGATCGCGCCCATCACGCCGAGATAGACCGGAAAGAACACGCCGACCGCGATCAACGCCACCTTCGAGGTCTCGAAGATGCCGAGCCAGAGGATGAACAGCGGCACCCAGGCGATCGAGGGAATGGCGCGCAATGCCTGCACCGTCGGGTCGAGCAGCCGCCGCGCCAGCGCCCAATAGCCGGATATGGCGCCCATGATCGTTCCGGCAATGACGCCGAGGCCGAAGCCGACGACGACCCGGGTGAGCGTCGCCACGATGTGCCGCGAAAGCTCGCCGCTGTGGGCAAGATCGACGATGGTCTCGAACACGCGGCTCGGCGGCGGCACCAGGCGGCCGTTGGAGTAACCGAGCCAGACGATCAGTTCCCACGCCAGCGCGGCGCCGACCGGCAGCAGCAGACCCAGCGCCGGCCGCGCAAAACGCGACAGCCGCGCGGATTGCGCCCGCGGCGCTTCAGCGCTGGTTTGTGTGATCGGCAATTCGACAGTCCTGGCCATAGGAAGACGCTTCTCGCGCGGGATTTGCAAGGTGACGATAAGGCGATCCCTATCCACGGGTCGTCCCTGCGAAAGCAGGGACCCATTACCCCAGGACGTCGTAATTGCGATGGCTGGTGGCCCCAGCCTGCTCAACAACTTGACCCTGTCGTAATGGGTCCCGGCTCAAGGCCGGGACGACAGCGGTGTTGGTGCGCCAGCGATGCTCTTTCCGCGCTTTTCTAATTCGTCGGCAGCGGCACCTGGTCGTCGATCAGCGAATCCAGCGCGGCCTTCACGTCGACCTTCGCCTCGATCACGCCGGCCTGCTGCAAGGCGCTGCCGGCGGCGAGGATGGACTCCCGTTGGGGGGCGCCGATGCGGCTGTGGGTCAGCTCGGTGCGCTCCTTGAGCTGCTTGTCGACGACGTTCTCGGGCAATTTCGTCACCGCCATGAACGTCTTTTTCAGCTCATCGTAATTCGCCAGCGAATATTTGCGCGCCTCTTCGTACGTGGCGAGCACGCGTCTGACGATGTCGGGATAGTTCTTCAGGAACTCCTCGCGCACATTGAGGATGCCCCAGGTGTTGGCGGCGGCGTTGCGATAGAACAGCTTGGCGCCATCCTCGATCTCGGCCTGCGCCATCATCGGATCGAGCCCGGCCCAGGCATCGACGTCGCCGCGGATCAGCGCGGTCTTGCCGTCGGCATGCTGCAGCAGCACCGGCGTGATGTCTTTCTCCGTCAGGCCCGCGCCGAGCAGCGCGCGCACCAGGAAAATGTGCGGATCGGTGCCACGGGTCACCGCGACGCGCTTGCCTTTGAGGTCGGCGACGCCGGCGATCTTCGAATCCTTAGGTACGACCAGCGCGGTCCATTCGGGGCGCGAATAGACATAGATCGACTTGATCGGGTTGCCGTTGATCTTGGCGACCAGCGCCGCCGAGCCCGCGGTCGAGCCGAAATCGATCGAACCGGCATTGAGGAACTCCAGCGCCTTGTTGGAGCCGGCCGACTGCACCCAGACGATGCTGATGCCGTCCTTGGCAAACTCCTTCTCCAGCAGGCCCTTCTGCTTCAGCACCATCGAGACCGGATTATAGGTCGCCCAGTCGATGCGGATTTCTTTCGGTGCATCGGCGGCGAGCGCCGATCCGGATACCCCCATCGCAACCACCGCGATTGCGGCGAGCCACCAACGCCTTGTCTTGCCCATCACACCCCTCCTCAACTCTGCGCTTGAAACCACGTTTTAATTCAATACCTTATACGTTCAGATCAACGAGAAAATCCGTACATGCTGGCCCGCCGCATGAGAACAGCTTTGCCCAGGGAAGCGTCATTGCAGCATGGAAGCGCTGTCGGGCGCAGAATGTCCCGTGACAGCACTGCCGCTGTCCGATATCCGGATAAGTAATGGATAACATCGTCACATCGCCGGATATCGGCGTCGACACCGGTTTCGACTCAGAGCGCGTTGCCGCCGCCGTCGATGCGCTGGCGGAAAAGCACGCCGGACGCGAGGACGTATTCCGCTCGTCCGTGACGCAGATGCTCAAGGCGGAGCTGGTCGCCGCGCGCGCCACGGCGCAGGCGATGCTGCTCAAGGACCGGCACGGCCGGCGCTGCGCCGAGCGTCTTTGTTTTGTGCAGGATGAGATCATCCGCATCCTGTTTGCGGCAGCAACCCAGCATCTCTACCGCTCGCCCGTGCCCTCGGGCGCTGAGCGCATGGCCGTGGTCGCAACCGGCGGCTATGGCCGCGGGCTGATGGCGCCGGAATCCGACATCGATCTACTCTTTATCCTGCCCTACAAGCAGACCGCCTGGGGCGAGCAGGTCGCCGAAGCCATTCTCTATTGCCTCTGGGACATGGGGCTTAAGGTCGGCCACGCCACGCGCTCGGTCGATGAATCGATCCGGCAGGCGCGCGGCGACATGACCATCCGCACCGCCATCCTGGAGACGCGATTCCTGACCGGCGACAAGCCGCTCTATGACGAGCTGGTGGCGCGGTTCGACCGCGAAGTGGTGCAGGGGACCGCGGCCGAGTTCGTCACCGCGAAGCTCGCCGAGCGCGAGGAGCGGCATCGCCGCGCCGGACAGTCCCGTTATCTCGTCGAGCCCAACGTCAAGGACGGCAAGGGCGGCTTGCGCGACCTGCACACGCTGTTCTGGATCGCGAAATACGTCTACCGCGTGCGCGAGACCGAGGAGTTGCTCGAGCGCGGCGTGTTCGACGCGCAGGAATATCGCATCTTCCGCCGCTGCGCCGATTTTCTCTGGTCGGTCCGCTGCAACATCCATTTCGTCACCGGTCGCGCCGAGGAGCGGCTGTCCTTCGACCTGCAGCGCGAGATCGCGGTCCGGCTTGGCTATACCAGCCATCCCGGCATGCAGGACGTCGAACGCTTCATGAAGCACTACTTCCTGGTCGCAAAGGACGTCGGCGACCTGACCGCCATCCTCTGCGCCAAGCTGGAGGACCAGCAGGCCAAGCCCATGCCGGTGTTGAGCCGCATGATGGCGCGCCTGCGCCCAAGTACCGTGCGGCGGCGCGTGCCGGACAGCGACGATTTCATCGTCGACAACAACCGCATCAATCTCGCCGCACCCGACGTGCTCAAGCACGATCCGGTCAACCTGATCCGCATCTTCCGCCTGGCACAGAAGAACAACCTCGCCTTCCACCCCGACGCGATGCGCACGGTGACGCGCTCGCTGAAGCTGATCGACTCTGGCCTGCGCGACAATCCGGAAGCCAACCGGCTGTTCATGGAGATACTCACCTCCAACGACGCCGAGATCGTGCTGCGGCGCATGAACGAGACCGGCGTACTCGGCCATTTTATCCGTGCCTTCGGCAGGATCGTGTCGATGATGCAGTTCAACATGTATCATCACTACACGGTGGATGAGCATCTGCTTCGCTGCATCGGCATCCTTCAGGACATCGAGCGCGGCGGCAATGACGAGCTGGTGCTCGCGAGCGACCTGATGCGCAAAATTCGCCCCGAGCACCGGCAGGTGATCTACATCACCGTGCTGCTGCACGACATCGCCAAGGGCCGGCCCGAGGATCACTCGATCGCCGGCGCCAAGGTGGCGCGTCGGCTCTGCCCGCGGCTCGGCTTCTCGCCCGCCGACACCGAGCTCGTGGCGTGGCTGATCGAGGAGCATCTGACCATGTCGACGGTTGCGCAGTCGCGCGACCTCTCCGACCGCCGCACCATCGAGAATTTTGCGGCCGTGGTGCAATCGGTCGAGCAGATGAAGCTGCTCACAATCCTGACCACCGCCGACATCCGCGGCGTCGGCCCGGGCGTGTGGAACGGCTGGAAGGCACAGCTGCTGCGCACGCTTTATTATGAGACCGAGCCGGTGCTGACCGGCGGCTTCTCGGAAGTGAACCGCGCCCGCCGTATCGCCGCGGCGCAGGCGGAATTCCGCGCGGCATTCACCGAATGGCCGGAAGCCGAGGTCGACGCCTATATCGGACGGCACTATCCGGCCTACTGGCTCAAGGTCGAGCTGCCGCGGAAAATCCGCCACGCCAAATTCATGCGCGCGAGCGAAGAGGCCGGTCACAAGCTTGCAATCAATGTCGGCTTCGACGAGGCGCGCGGCGTCACCGAGCTCACGATCCTGGCGATGGACCATCCCTGGCTCTTGTCGATCATCGCCGGCGCCTGTGCTTCCGCTGGCGCCAACATCGTCGATGCACAAATCTACACCACGACCGACGGCCGTGCGCTCGACACTATCGCGATCTCGCGCGAATACGACCGCGACGAGGACGAGGGCCGGCGCGCGACCCGCATCGGCGAGATGATCGAGGACGTGCTGGAAGGCAAGCTGCGGCTCCCCGAAGCCGTCGCCCGCCGCGCCAACGGCCGCGGCAGGCTCCGGCCCTTTGTCGTGGAGCCGGAAGTCACCATCAACAACCAGTGGTCGGAGCTTTATACCGTGATCGAGGTCTCCGGCCTCGACCGCCCCGGCCTGCTCTATCAGCTCACCACCGCGCTCTCGAAGCTGAACCTCAACATTGCGTCTGCCCATGTTGCGACCTTCGGCGAGCGCGCACGCGACGTGTTCTATGTCACCGACCTGCTCGGCGCCCAGATCAATGCGCCGACCCGGCAGGCCGCGATCAAGAGCGCGCTGCTGCATTTGCTCTCCAGCGACGACGCCGTGGCGAAGCCGGCGGCTTAGGACAAACTCTCTCCCCTCGTCATTCCGGGATGCGCCGCAAGGCGCAGGCCCGGAATCCATAACCACAGCCTGGGGATATAGATTCCGGGCTCGCCGCTTCGCGGCGCCCCGGAATGACGAGTTGAGGGAGTTTCGCTACATCTCCGTAATCGGCTCGAGCTTCTCACCCGCACGGAACGCACGCAGCGGCGCCGTATCGCTATAGACCACCTCCTCCACGATCTTGCCGTCCCTGATCCGAAACTTGTCGACGCCGCGCCAGGAGAAGCGCGCGCCATTGACGTTGCGCGTGGTTTGCCACTCGATCACAACGACATCGCCGCGCGAGGTCCAGTCGAGCAATTGCCAGACGAAATCCGGCGCGGCCGCGCTCTGCACTTCCAGCAGCTTCGGCAGTTCACTGCCCCTAAGTGGCCGCTCGACCAGCGGCGTATGCAACGTGCCGTCGGGATGCCAGAGTTCGAGAAAGGCGTTGCCGTCGCGCTTCGCCCAGGCGGCGGCAAAGCGAGTGACAAAGTCCTGCACTTCTTCGCTTGTCATGTCATGGTCTCCGTTGTGAGGTGACGAAGACGCTAGCGTCGTGGAGAGAATCCGTCTGGCGGAGAACGGACCTGACGTTTCAAACACCGGGCTTAAGCGCGACGCCCTCATGGGCGAGCAGCCAGCGCTTGCGCGCGAGCCCGCTGCCATATTTCACCAGCGCGCCATTGGCGGCGATCAGGCGATGGCAGGGGATCACGACGCTGATCGGATTCGAGCCGTTGGCGTGTCCGACCGCGCGCATCGCATTCGGCGAGCCGAGTTTTGTTGCGAGCGCGCCATAGCTCATAGTCTTGCCCGCGGGAATTTTCGGCAGCGCCTTCCAGACCTTTTGCTGGAACGGCGTACCGGCGATGCGCCATTCGATCGCTTTCAGCGCGTCGAGATCGCCCTTGAAATAGGCCGAGAGCGCAGACTTGATCGAAGCCGGCATGCGCGCCTCCTGCAATTCCACGGCGCCATATTGCAGCCGCAGCAGTTCTTTGATGCGCGCGGCGTGATCCTCCCAATCGAAGGCACGCAGATGGCCATCGTCATCGGTGACGACCAGCGCCGGTCCGATCGGCGTCGCCAGCTGGTCGACCGTGAACGTTTCAGGCGGCTTCGCGGGCATCGGCTTTCCCTTCGCCTGCGATGCGCGTGGCGCCCGCGGCCCACAGATGCAGCGCCGCATAGGCGCGCCACGGCCGCCAAGCCTCCGCACGCGCGAGCAATTGCTCCGGCGACGGACGGCGGCCATCGCTATCTGCCATGGCGCGCAACAGACCGATATCGGCAGCGGGGAATGCATCTGGCTCGCGCAATTCGCGCATCGCAATGTATTGCGCGGTCCATTCGCCTATTCCCGGCAGCGCGCGCAATTTTGCGATCGCCTGCTCCAGGCTCGCACCGCGGCTGAAGAGCATGGGATCGGCGGCAATCGCTTGCGCGAGCGCAATCAGCGCCCTCGCCCGCGTACCCGGCATCGCGAAGCTCGCGGGATCAGCGGCCGCGATCGCCTGCGGCGACGGAAAGACGTGGCTCAAGCCCTCGCCTTCCCGAAGCGAAGCCGCGAGATGCGTGCCATGCGCCGCCACCAGCCTGCCGAGCAGCTTGGTCGCGGCAGTCACCGTGATCTGCTGGCCGCAGATCGCGCGCATTGCGAGCTCAAACCCGTCCCATGCGCCGGGCACGCGCAAGCCCGGCCGCGCGGCGACCAGCGGCGCCAACGCCAGATCCTGTGACAGATGCGCGCCGATCTGGTCGGGATCGGCGGCGAGATCGAACACCCGCCGCACCCGCGCGATGATCGACGGCAGCACCGCCATGTCCGGAAAGCGCACGGTGACATCGACGCGATGCTGGCCCGATTGTGTCACCGTCACCAGGCCAGCATGTTTGCCGAAGGCGATGGTGCGCCTGTAGCTGTCGGCCGTCACCAACTCAACGCCGGGAATGGCGCGCGCCGCGAGAAACGCCAGCATCGCCTCCCATTCATAGGGCGGCCGATAGGCGAGCCGCACCGACAGCGCGCCGGCCTCCCGCCTCGCCCTGTCGCGGATACGGCGCAGCGTCGCCGGCGAGCGGCCGAACAGGTCGTGAAAAGTCTCGTTGAAACGGCGCACGCTGCCGAATCCGGAGGCGAGCGCCACCTCGGCCATCGAAAGCCGGGTATCGTGAATGAGCTGCTTGGCGAGCAGCACACGCCGCGTCTGTGCCACGGCAATCGGCGAGGCGCCGACATGCTGGCGGAACAGCCGCCGCAATTGCCGCGCGCCGACGCCAAGCCGGTTGGCGAGCCCCTCGACATCATCCTGGTCGAGCCCGCCGGCCTCGATCAGCGCCAATGCCCGCGACACCGTGTTGGAGGTGCCGCGCCAGAAGGCAAGCTCGGGGGAAATTTCGGGCCGGCAGCGCAGGCAGGGCCGGAGGCCTGCTTCCTGCGCCGCCGCGGCCGAGGCATAGAACGAGACATTCTCGAATTTCGGCGTGCGCGCCGGGCAGATCGGCCGGCAATAGATGCCAGTGGTCTTCACGCCCACGAACAGCCGGCCGTCGAAACGGGCGTCGCGGGTCGAGATCGCGCGATAACAGGCAATGCGGTCCATATCCATGGACGCAGCATGATGCTTTTGAGCGATCTTTGTCTGGCGGATTCCGGACATGGTCATTTTCGGCAGTTAACGGGCGTCGTACTCTCTGCACGCGGCATGCTAGCGTCCACCCGAAAGCTGGGGGGGATATCATGGGCATACTCGCGAATGCGGTGGTGGCAGTGGTCGCCGCGTTTCACATCTATTTTCTCATTCTCGAAATGTTTCTCTGGACCAAGCCGGCCGGCCTGAGGGTTTTCGGGCTCACGCCGGAACAGGCCGAGGCTTCCGCGGTGCTGGCGGCGAACCAGGGACTTTATAATGGCTTCCTCGCCGCCGGCCTGATCTGGGGGCTGGTGCAGCCAACGCCAGCCTTCGCCTTCCAGATCAAGGTGTTCTTCCTGCTCGGCGTGATCATCGCCGGCGTCTATGGCGCCGTCAGCGTCAGTCGGAAAATCCTGTTCGCGCAGGCTTTGCCCGCCGCGATCGCGTTGATTTTGCTCTGTTTAGCCTAAGGTCGCGACTACCGCGCCGCACCTCATCTTGCATTGCGACATATCCTCCTCCATCATCCGTGCCAGCGATGGCCAAAGACCATCGGCACAATCACAACACAGGAGGAACGCACCAAAATGAGGAACGGTATTATCCATCTTGCCGGCACCGCGGCGCTTGCGCTTGCGCTCTCGGCGACGTCGGCCCTGGCACAGAAGAAATACGACACCGGCGCGAGCGACACCGAGATCAAGATCGGCCAGACCATGCCGTTCTCGGGCCCGGCCTCGGCATATGCCACCATCGGCAAGGCCCAGGCCGCCTATTTCAAGATGATCAACGATCAGGGCGGCGTGAACGGCCGCAAGATCAACCTGATCCAGTATGACGACGCCTATTCGCCGCCAAAGACGGTCGAACAGGTCCGCAAGCTGGTCGAAAGCGACGAGGTGCTGCTGACCTTCCAGATCCTCGGCACACCCGGCAACGCCGCCGTGCAGAAATATCTGAACATCAAGAAAGTGCCTCAGCTGTTCGCCGCCACCGGCGCCTCGAGGTTCACCGACCCCAAGAATTTCCCCTGGACGATGGGCTTCAACCCCAACTACTTCGTCGAGGGGCGCATCTACGGCCAGTACATTCTGAAGGAGCATCCGAATGCCAAGATCGGCGTGCTCTACCAGAACGACGATCTCGGCAAGGATTATCTGAGCGGCCTCAAGGCCGGCCTTGGCGACAAGGCGGCGAACATGGTCGTGGTGGAAGCGTCCTACGAGGTCGCCGACCCGACCATCGATTCGCAGATCCTCAAGATCAAGGATTCCGGCGCCGACCTGTTCTTCTCGGCTACGACGCCGAAACAGGCGGCTCAGGCGATCAAAAAGATTTCCGAGCTCAACTGGCATCCGGTGCAGATCGTCGACATCAACGCCACCGCGGTCGGTCAGGTATTGCAGCCGGCCGGGCTCGAGGCTTCGAAGGGTCTGATCAGCGTCAACTACGGCAAGGACCCGCTCGATCCGACCTGGAAGGATGATCCCGGCATGAAGAAGTATTTCGACTTCATGGCCAAGTACTATCCCGAGGGCGACAAGAACTCGAACTTCAACACCTACGGCTATGCCACCGCGCAGCTGCTGGTCTACGTGCTGCAGCAGTCCGGCGACAACCTGACGCGCGAGAACGTCATGAAGCAGGCGACCTCGCTCAACGGCGTCTCGACCGACATCGCTCTGCCGGGCATCAAGGCCCACACCTCGCCGACCGATTATCGCGTCAACAAGCAGTTGCAGATGATGAAGTTCAACGGCGAGCGCTGGGAGCTGTTCGGCCCGCTGCTGGAAGATACGAGCGCGGCGGGGTAAGCAGTCACTCGCGCAACTTCGTGGGGTGGGCAAAGGCGCGAATGCGCTGTGCCCACCATTTCAGACATCGGCGCAAGACTGGTGGGCACGCTTCGCTTTGCCCACCCTACAAAAACAGTCGGCGGTCCTCTGGGCCGTCGATTTGTTTTTCTAGTAGCCGGCACCAGACCGTGCGCGGCAAAAATCCCTTCGACTGTTGACGATTTGTAATCCCTCGGCTGCGAACGCCGCCGGCTCAGACCTCGACCAATCTCCATCGATATCGGGAGAGAGCCATGAAGCTGTTTGCCATCGCGCCGCTGGCGCTGCTCGCTGCCGCCCTCGCCGGCGGAAGCGTGCATGCGGCTACTTACCACTACACCGACCACTGGGACTATATTGCCAAGCCCGCCCTCGGCGCCGCGGAGTTTGACGACCACCTCCATGCCGACGCCGCAACCTGCGACTCCATGGTTGGCGCAGCGCACGGAGCGCCAACCGCCGGCTATCGCAGCTGTATGCGCCAGCGTGGCTGGAAATTCCTGTCGGTGACACGCGTCAGGGTGCCGGCGACACCGTCCGACCCGAATTTCAGCTCGGACGCCAAAATCGCGCCCGGTCACTTCATCGATCATGACAGCGGCATGGACTGCGAAAATATCGGCGGGGCCTCGGTTTGTAGTCCGCCCAACGGCACGGTTCGCTACTACGACCCGGACCAGGGCCTGAACTGCACGCGCAGCGGGCTGGTTTCGGTCTGCTCGAACATGTGAACATGGATCGGCAGCGTACGATCGAACTCGCTTACTTCGGAATCTCCCCGAACGTCTTGCCGATCGGCAGCACGGCGTGGCGGATCAGGCGGGAATCCTCGACTGCCGCCTGGCGGTGTTTCACCGCCTCGCGGTAGATGGGATCGCGGATCATTTCGGCGAAGGCGGCAACGCTGGGATATTCGGCGATGAAACAATGGTCCCAGCGTTCCTCCCGCGGGCCGATCAGCATCAGTTCGAATTTGCCCTGCCACACGATGCGGCCGCCGAGCCGGGTAAACACCGGTCCGCTCTCGCGGCCATAGGCCGCATAGGCCTCCCAGCCACTCGCCTTGCGGCCGTCCGGATAGGCCGCCTCTTTGCGCAGACGAACGAGGTTGAGCATGTGGATCGGACCCGGCCGATCGTTGGCCCGGAACTCTGCGAAAACTTCCTTGGTCGGGTCGATATGGCCCATCTGACGCTCCCTCTTGTGATCTTTGCATCATGGTTTGGCGCCAGCATTAGCAAGGCCGCGCCCTACCCCCTAATCACGAATTAACCTGATCGTAACCGCCCCTTAAACCCTGCGGCGTTAGCGTGCGCGCGGAATCGTGTGGGCGGCGTATCGCGTATGGCGTGGGGACGGAAAAAAAGCAGCGGACGCAAGGAGCCGCGCTTTGGGGTCGCGGCGGCGTTGGCCGACCTGCGGCTCGACCCCAAGGACCGGATTCCGTCGGCCGGCGACGACAAGCCGAAGAAAGCCGCCAAGCGCAAGGTCGCCGACGTCGATGACGACGAGGAGCCGCCGGTGGAACGCAAGCCGCGCGAGACCCGCAGCAAGAAGCGCGGAAAGTCTGCGGGCCTGAGTCTCGGACGCGTGGTCTATTGGAGCGCGGTGCTCGGCCTGTGGGCCGGCATCGCCGTCGTCGGCATGCTGGTCTGGGCCGGCGCGCATCTGCCGCCGATCCAGTCGCTCGAAATCCCCAAACGTCCGCCAACCATCGAGATCGTAGGCACCGATGGCAGCGTGCTCGCCCAGCGCGGTGAAATGGCCGGCGCCAATGTTTCGCTGAAGGACCTTCCGCCGTACTTGCCGAAGGCTTTCATCGCCATCGAGGACCGCCGCTTCTATTCCCATTTCGGCGTCGATCCCTACGGCATCCTGCGCGCCGCAGTGACGAACGTGTTGCGCCGGGGCGTCTCGCAGGGCGGCTCGACCTTGACCCAGCAGCTCGCCAAGAACCTGTTCCTGACCCAGGAGCGCACCTTTGCGCGCAAGCTGCAGGAAGCCGAGCTCGCGCTGTGGCTGGAGCGCAAATATTCCAAGAACGAGATTCTCGAGCTCTATCTCAACCGCGTCTATTTTGGCTCCGGCGCCTATGGCGTGGAGGCGGCGGCGCAGCGCTATTTCGGCAAATCGGCGAAGAACGTGACGCTGGGGGAAGCCGCGATGCTGGCGGGCCTCGTCAAATCGCCCTCGCGCCTTGCGCCGAACCGCAATCCCGAAGGCGCCGAGGCGCGCGCCAAGACCGTGCTCACCGCGATGGCGGAAGGAAAATTCATCACCGAGGCGCAGGCGCAGGCGGCGAGCGCCCATCCCGCGATATCGGTGAAGCCGGCCGGCGCCGGCACTGTCAATTATGTCGCCGACTGGATCGGCGAGGTGCTCGATGATCTCGTGGGCCAGATTGACCAAAGCATCCGGGTCGAAACCACCATCGATCCCAGGCTGCAGACCGCAGCCGAAACCGCCGTTATCGACGAACTTGCGGCCAAGAGCGTGAAATTCGATGTCAGCCAGGGCGCGCTGGTGGCGATGTCACCGGACGGCGCCGTACGCGCGATGGTGGGCGGGCGGAACTACGGCGAGAGCCAGTATAACCGCGCGGTCACCGCCAAGCGGCAGCCAGGCTCGGCGTTCAAGCCATTCGTCTATCTGACCGCGATCGAAGCCGGCCTCACGCCGGAAACCGTCCGCCCGGACGCGCCGCTCGACATCAAGGGCTGGAAGCCCGAAAACTACGGCCACCAATATCTCGGGCCGGTGACGCTGACCCAGGCGCTGGCGAACTCGCTCAATACGGTCGCGGTGCGGCTCGGGCTCGAGGTCGGACCGAAGAACGTGGTGCGGACCGCGCACCGGCTCGGCATTTCCTCCAAGCTCGAGCCCAACGCCTCGATCGCGCTCGGCACATCGGAAGTATCCATGCTCGAGCTGGTCGGCGCCTATGCGCCCTTTGCCAATGGCGGGCTTGCCGTCTCGCCGCATGTTGTCACCAGGATCAAGACGCTCGAAGGCGGCAAGATCATCTATGCGCGGCAGCCCGACGAGGCCAACCAGGTGATCGAGCCGCGCAATGTCGCGATGATGGACACCATGATGGAGCAGACGCTGATCTCGGGCACGGCGAAGAAGGCGGAGATTCCGGGCTGGCAGGCCGCCGGCAAGACCGGTACCAGCCAAGACTACCGTGACGCCTGGTTCGTCGGCTACACCGCCAATCTCGTCACCGGCGTCTGGCTCGGCAATGACGACAACTCGCCGACGAAGAAAGCAACCGGCGGCGGGCTGCCGGTGGAAGTCTGGACCCGCTTCATGCGCGCCGCCCTTCAGGGCGTGCCGGTGGCGGCGCTGCCGAACTCGCAGATGACCGGACCCACGCTGGCGCAGATCGCCTCACAGATCACCGCACCGACGCCGCCCCCGCCGGTGCGCGCCGGCCCGCCGATGGGACAGCCGCGCGGTCAAATGCGGCCGGAGCCCGCAGCGGGGCTCGATGGTTGGCTGATGGATCGGCTGTTTGGCGGGAATCGGTAGGTAGCGCGGCAAACACCGCAGTCGTCCTGGCGAAAGCCAGGACCCACACCGCGGAATCTATCGGCGTGACTCGGTAACTGATGGCCTTCGTAGCAACGAAGGCCGGTGGTAATGGGTCCTGGCTTTCGCCAGGACGACGGCAGAGATCACTCCGCCGACATCAATCCTCGATCCCATAACGGTGCAGGTCATTGCCGTACGTATCGAGCCATCGCTTGGCGCGCTCGACCGACGGGCAAACCCGCGCCACCACTCGCCAGAACCGCGGCGAGTGGTTCATCTCGACGAGATGCGCCACTTCGTGGGCGGCGAGATAGTCGAGCACGAAGGGCGGGGCGAGGATCAGCCGCCAGGAGAACGACAACGAGCCCGCCGAGGTGCAGGAACCCCAACGGCTCGACTGGTCGCGGATCGAAATCCGCTTGACGCGAACGCCGAGCGCCTCGGCATATTCCTGCGCCGATTTCTGCACTTCGCGCCGCGCCTCGCGCTTGAGGAAATCATGCACGCGGCGGTCGACGAACTCGACGTCACCGGCGACACAGAGGATCTTGTCCCCGGACTCGCGCGTTTCCGTCCACACCGTGCCGCGCTCGCCTGAGCGGTGCACGATCCGGTGCGGCACGCCGCGCAGCGGCACCACTGTGCCAGATTGAAACGGCGCGGCCTTCGGCAAACGGCCGAGACGCGCGGCAATCCAGCCGCCATGAAGCTGTGCGAACTCGCGCGCTTCCAGAATCGTGCCGCGCGGCGGCATGGTCAGGATGGCTTCGCGGTCGGTCGGATGGATGCGAAGCGTATATCTGCGCGCGCGTCTATGCCGCCTCAGCCGGATCGCAAAGACTTGCGAGCCATGCTTGACCAAAAGAGTCGAGGGTTCGGCGGGGCGCCGATAGAGGAGCGCGCGAGTGGCCATATCTGTCAGTCCGGGGAGGAGCAGTTCGCCCGGATTCTGCCATATCCGACGCCATGGAAATCGCTCGGCGCAAAAACAAATCATTTGCCCAATATACAGGGGCTTCGTGGCCAGAAGGCCCTAGGGGATGGGCCTGGAACACAAAAATTCAGGCTGGAACCGGCCTCCGGAGCCCACTCAAGGACTGAGTTAACAATCACTACTTCAAAGAGTCGGGAACCCGGCTTTCCCGACGCGGATTCAGAGGGTTAACCGGTCAGGCGAATCGGCAAGCCGCCTGTGCCCGCGCGCAAATTCGCGCGGACCAGCGACCGACAAGCGCTTATTCAGCCGCGAGCGCGAGCAACGACTTCGGATTGGCTGATGACATCATGAAATCGTTGATGCGCGGCACGATCTCGGAGCGGAATCGGGAACCATTGAACACGCCGTAATGGCCGACGCCCTTCTGAACGTAATGAACACGGCGATGATTGGGGATCGAGGTGCAGAGTCCATGCGTTGCTTCGGTCTGACCGAGCCCTGAAATGTCGTCCTTCTCGCCTTCGACCGTCATCAGCGCGACGCGCATGATCCTCGAGGGATCGACGGGCCGGCCGCGATGGGTCATCTCGCCCTTCGGCAGCGCGTGCTTGATGAACACGGTCTCGACCGTCTGCAGGTAATATTCGGCCGCCAGGTCCATCACCGCGAGATATTCGTCATAGAACTCCCGGTGCTTGTCGACGAGATCGCCGTCGCCCTTCACCAGATTGGCAAACAGCTGCTTGTGGGCGTCCATGTGGCGGTCAAGGTTCATCGAGATGAAGCCGTTGAGCTGCAGGAAGCCCGGATAGACGTCGCGCATCACGCCGGGATGCGGGAATGGCACCTTGGTGATGACGTTGTTGCGGAACCAATCGATGCCGCGCTCTTCGGCGAGATTGTTGACCCCGGTCGGATTGCGGCGGGTATCGATCGGGCCGCCCATCAAGGTCATCGACAGCGGCACGAAGGGATCGCGATTGGCTTCCATGATGGAGACCGCGGCCACGACCGGCACCGAAGGCTGGCACACCGCGATGACGTGCATGTTGCCGCCGAGTGCTTGCAGCATCTCGATCACGTAGTCGATGTAATCGTCGAGATCGAAGCGGCCTTCGGCGAGCGGCACCATCCGCGCATCGGCCCAGTCAGTGATGTAGACTTCATGCGTCGACAGGAAGGCCTCGACCGTGCCGCGCAGCAGCGTCGCGTAGTGGCCGGACATCGGCGCCACGATCAGCACGCGCGGCTGCGGGCTGCGCAAGGGCCGCGTCAACTTGCGCTCAAAATGCAGGAGTCGGCAGAACGGCTTTTCCCAGACGCTCTTGACCTCGATCGGCGTGCGGATGCCGTTCACCTCGGTTTCGTCGAGGCCCCATTCCGGCTTGCCGTAGCGGCGCGTGGTTCGCTCGAACAATTCACAGGCCGCGGCGATCGACTTGCCGAAGTCGGTGTGGGCCCAGGGGTTCAGCGGATTCTGAAACAGGATCTTGGTGGCATCCGTCACCGCACGCGCCGGATTGAGAGAGGCCTGCGCCATCTCATACATCCAGTACATCGGCGTCGTCAGTGCCGAACTGCCTTCAACCGCCAGCGGCGGTGCCCTGCCAAACTCACCAATCGGCATTTGATCTCAGACCCCTGTTTGCGCCGCAGCATACTGGACAATGCAAAATAATGCGTCAATGCACAGATCGGTATAACTGCGCCAGAGCGCCATCGAACACCCCGGAAATCCACGGGAAAGTGACTTATTCGCCACCCCCGAGCAGCGATCCGTGACGGCGGGCGCTGTTCAAAAGGGCATTAAATGCCGCGAATGACGCCACCAAAAGTACCGCATTGATGGCCAGCGCCGAGGCCATCAGGTCGGCGCGGAAGACATGGTCGGTCAGCAGCGCCCGCAAGCCCTCGAACACATAGGTCGGCGGCAGGCACCAGGAGACATACTGCAGCCAGAGCGGCAGCACGTTGACCGGATAGTAGACACAGGCGAGCGGCATCAGCGCGAACATCAAGGTCCAGACGATGCTCTCGGCGCCCAGGCCGTTGCGCAGTACGAGGCCTGAGACGAAGATTCCGACCGCCCAACTCGTGAAGATCAGGTTGCAGAAGAATGCGACCGCGGGCAGGCCGAGCCCCAGAAAATTGAAATGAAAGACATAGAACGCGAGCAGCATCATCGGGATCACGCCCAGCGCGAGGCGGATGACGCTCATCGCCATCAGCGCGAGCAGAAACTCGATCGGCTTCAGCGGGCTCATCATGAGGTTGCCGAGGTTGCGCGCCCACATCTCTTCCAGGAATGAGATGGAAAAGCCGAGCTGGCCGCGGAACAGGATGTCCCACAGGATCACGGCGCCGATCAGCGTGCCGCCGGCGCGGGCGAAGAAGCCTGCATTCTGCGCGATATAGCTCTGCAGAAAGCCCCAGGTGATGACCTGCAGGATCGGCCAGTACATCAATTCCAGAAGCCGCGGCCAGGACGACAGCAACAGATACCAATAGCGCAGGATCATCGCACCGATGCGCTGCAATGAGATGCCTGCGTGCAGCGCGGCGTCGCTCATGACGCAGCCTCATGCACGCGGCCGCGCGCGACGTCGAGGAAGACCTCCTCGAGATTGGCGCGGCTGTAGCGGGCCATGATGCCGTCCGGGCTGTCGTCCTCCTCGATGCGCCCGTGCTTCAGGATGATGACGCGGTCGCAGAGCCGCTCGACCTCGAACATGTTGTGCGAGGCGAGCACGATGGTCGCCTGATGGGTCTTGCGATAGGTCTCCAGATGCTCGCGCACCCAATCGGCAGTATCCGGATCGAGGGAAGCGGTCGGCTCATCCAACAGCAACAGCTCAGGCTGATTGATCAGCGCCTTGGCGAGCGCGACGCGCGTCTTCTGCCCGGCCGAGAGCTTGCCATTGGGACGGTCGAGAAAATCGTTGAGGTCGAGGTCGGAGGCAAGCTCGCGGATACGCTCGCCCAGATTCTTCACCGCATAGAGCCGGCCGAAGATAGTGAGGTTCTGCCGTACCGTGAGCCGCATCGGCATGTCGACATAGGGGCTTTCGAAATTCATCCGCCCCAGCACATGCGCGCGGCCCTCGGGCATGGGATGGCCGAGCACGGCGACACGGCCGGAGGTCGGCAGCACCAGCCCCATGATCATGGCGATTGTGGTGGTCTTGCCGGCGCCATTGCCGCCCAACAAGCCGGTGATGCTGCCACGCGCGATGCGAAACGAGATATCGTCGACCGCGCGGGTCGTTTTGTATTGCTTGACCAGGCGCACCACCTCGATCGCGGCGGGCCCTGCCAGATCCGCTGGAGAAAGCGAAGCGAGACTTGAACCATCAAGACTTGCGTCATTTTGTGTCATAGGAAGCGTTCATTGGGGCATTAAATCCTCAAGCGCAACCACCGGGCGCGTCACTCGGCCAATTTGTGATCGACGGGCCGTCCGGCTAAGCTTTGAAATCATGACCGAAATTGCCGCCACCGACTTCCGCCATCCGCGGCGCCCTATCCGGCTGGATACGATCCTGCGGCTGCGCTGGCTTGCCGCGCTCGGCCAGCTCGCGGCGATCTTCGTGGTGGCTCAGGGCTTCGAGTTCGACGTGCCGGTCGTGCCCTGCCTCATCATCATCTCGCTGTCGGCGTTGGTGAACCTCGCGCTGCAGATCAAGGTCCATCCGATGCAGCGGCTGGAGGGTGTGCATGCGGCGGCGCTCCTGGCGCTCAACATCGTCGAGCTCGCGGCGCTGCTCTATTTCACCGGCGGGCTGGAAAACCCGTTCTCGTTCCTATTCCTGGCGCCGGTGCTGATTTCGGCGACCGCGTTGCCGGTGCGGCTCACCATCACACTCGGGCTGCTCGCGGTTGCCTGCGCCAGCGCGCTGGTGTTCATCCACCAGCCGCTGCCCTGGGACGGCGACGAGCCGTTGATCCTGCCGCCGATCTACCTGATCGGCGTCTGGATCTCGATCGTGCTCGCGATTGGCGTCACCAGTCTCTATTCGTTCCAGGTCACCGAGGAAGCCCGCAAGCTCTCGGACGCGCTCGCCGCCACCGAGCTGGTGCTGGCGCGCGAGCAGCATCTGACCCAGCTCGACGGACTGGCGGCCGCCGCCGCGCACGAACTCGGCACCCCGCTCTCGACCATCGTGCTGGTTTCGCGCGAGCTAGAAAAGGCGATCGCGGAAGGCACCCAGATCAATTCCCAAGCCAGCCTCCAAGGCAGTTCTCAAATCGCCGCTGACATCAAGACCCTGCGCGAGCAGGCGCAGCGCTGCCGCGACATTTTGTCCAAGATCACCCAGCTTTCCTCGACGGGGGCGCCATTCGACCGCATGAAACTGTCGACGCTGATCGAGGAAACGGTGGCACCGCACCGCGACTTCGGCGTCGACATCAAGGTACGGATTGCAGTCGCCGGCAGCCGCGAGCCGGTCGGCTCGCGCAATCCCGCGGTCCTCTACGGCGTCGGCAATATCCTGGAGAATGCGGTCGATTTTGCCCGGAGCGAGGTCGAGGTGAACGCCTGGTGGAACAATGACACGGTGGAAATCGAGGTTTCCGACGACGGCCCCGGCTTCGCGCCCGACATTTTGAAGCGCATCGGCGAGCCCTATCTGTCGCGACGTCGTGCCGCAGACGAAACGCCGGGCGAGCATAGCGGGCTGGGATTGGGCGTGTTCATCGCCCGCACGCTGCTGGAGCGCACCGGCGCGAAGATCTCCTTCTCCAACCGGATGTTTCCCGATCATGGCGCGGTAGTCCAGATCGCCTGGCCCCGCGCCAGTTTCGAGACCAGCGAAACCGACAAAAACCCAATGTCTTAACCTATTCTACGTTTGGCCTATGCCGGACAACCTTGGCAGCGCCTTATTGCCTCTCCATATTTTGGGGATGACAACCGAGACCACAACCTTGACCGCCACCCCGGAACTTGCCGAACACACCGACCGTTCGCTGCTGATCGTGGAGGACGACAAGCCGTTCCTGGAGCGGCTGGCACGAGCGATGGAAACCCGCGGCTTCGCCGTGACCTCCTGCGATACTGTGTCCGACGGGCTTGCCCAGATCGGCAAGGCCGCGCCGGCATTCGCGGTGGTCGATCTGCGGCTTGGCGACGGCAATGGCCTGGACGTGGTCTCGGCCCTGAAGCGCAAGCGGCCGGACGCACGCGCCATTGTGCTCACTGGCTATGGCAACATCGCCACCGCCGTGACCGCGGTGAAGATGGGCGCGGTCGATTATCTCGCCAAGCCTGCCGACGCCGACGACGTCATCGCGGCGCTGCTGGCGACCGGCACTGAGAAGTCCGAGCCGCCACAGAACCCGATGTCGGCGGACCGCGTGCGCTGGGAGCACATCCAGCGCATCTATGAAATGTGCAACCGCAACGTCTCGGAGACGGCGCGCCGGCTCAACATGCACCGCCGGACCTTGCAGCGGATTCTCGCCAAGCGCGCGCCGCGCTGAGCTCAGCCGCCGCTTAACAGATCGTTAACGCGGGAAGAACCGGTTACCTGCGCGGAAAACGCGTAACGTAACTCGGTTCTTAACGATTCAGCTCTAGTTTGTCGTCTTCCAGTCATCAACCGACGCCCCATGCCCGGACGCGTCGCTCTTCCAGGACGGACGATGCTCAAACGATTCTCGAACCCCTCGATCGCGGTAAGGCTTGCGTCGATGACGATCGTCGGCGCGATCTGCATGGCACTGGTCGCCGCCACCGTGCTCCTGGTCGCCCGCAGCCAACTCGTGACCGAACGCACCGAGAAGGCGCATGCAATCGTTGACGCGGTCTGGCAACTAGCCGACGGCTACCAGCAAATGGCGGCGTCAGGAAAGATCACGGAGGAGGAAGCCAAGAAGAAGTTCTTCGAGGCGGCCAGCAACGTCTGGTACGAGAATCACACCAACTTCGTCTTCATTTATGACTACGAGACGGGCCTCTGCGTTTCCAACCCCGGCGTTCCCACGTTTATCGGCAAGGATATGCGGGAAAAGAAGGACGCCAACGGGCTTCCCTTTGCGCAGATGCTGATCGATCTTGCTCGTCAAGGTCAGGGCAGCCTGCGCTATACCTTCCTGCGCAGCGCCACGGATCCGACGCCGCTCGACAAGGTTGCGTTCACCCGCGGCTATGCACCCTGGCACCTGATGATCGGCACGGCGACCTATCTTTCGGAAGTCGACGCGACGTTCTGGTCGATGGCCAAGACAGCCTCAATCGTCATTGCCGTACTGATGCTGATCTCGATCGGCGTCGCCTGGCTGGTCACGCGCAGCGTCGTCAGGCCGCTGTCGGGTCTGAAGCGGCGCATGGCCTCGCTCAGCGAAGGCCAGCTTGAGGCGCCCGTCGTATACGCGGACCGGGCCGACGAGATCGGCGAAATGGCCCGCACCGTGCAGGTGTTCCGCGATGCCATGGTGGAGACGAACCGGCTGCGCGAGCAGCAGACGGAAACCGAGCAGCATCAGGCCGAGCGGCGCAAGGCCGACATGAACCGGCTCGCCGACCAGTTCGAGAGCGAGGTCGGTCAGATCATCAACCTGGTCTCGACCGCGGCCGGCCAACTCGAGGCATCGTCCACGACATTGAGCCAGACCGCCGACACCGTCGAGCAGATCAGCCAGCAGGCCTCGCACGCTTCGAGCGAAGCTACCGCCAACGTTCATTCGGTCGCCGCCGCCAGCGAGGAGCTGTCCTCTTCCGTCGGCGAGATCAGCCGCCAGGTTTCCGCCTCCGCCCGCATTGCGAGCGAAGCGGTCGATCAGGCGCAGAAGACCGATTCACGCATCAGCCAGTTGTCGCAGGCGGCAGCCAGGATCGGCGATGTGGTCGATCTCATTCAATCGATCGCCGGGCAAACCAACCTGTTGGCGCTCAACGCAACGATCGAGGCGGCGCGCGCGGGTGAAGCCGGCAGGGGCTTTGCTGTCGTTGCCGCCGAAGTGAAATCGCTCGCCGAGCAAACCGCGAAAGCAACCGACGAGATCAGCCAGCAGATATCAGATATCCAGTCGGCGACGCAGGATTCGGTGTCGGCGATCAAGGAGATCGGTGCGACCATCGCCAGGATCTCGGAAATCTCCTCGACCATCGCTTCCGCGGTAGAGGAGCAGGGTGCCGCGACCCAGGAGATCTCGCGCAATGTGCAGCGTGCCGCCCAAGGCACCTCGCAGGTGGCGTCCAATATTTCCGACGTGCAGCGCGGTGCTTCCGAGACCGGCGGCGCCTCGTCCCAGGTGCTTTCAGCCGCGCAGTCGCTGTCGGGGGAGAGCAACCGCCTCAAGCGCGAGGTCGCGAAGTTCATGGATACGGTCCGCGCGGCTTAATCCGCATTGCCGCCGGGAAGACCGGTCGCCTTGCGAAGCTGCGCGATCCGTCGGGGAATTTCGCTCGACGAGACGGGCCGCAACCAGATCAGCTCGTAGCCGAGCCGCCATTGCTCACCGTTCGCCAGCGCGAGTTCGGCGATCACGCTTCGATGGCGGTCGGCAAATCCGACCCTCGTGCCGAGTCCGATGATCTCGTCGAACGACACCGGCCCGCTCGTTCGGGTGATCAACCCGCTCTTGACCAACGTGACCGTGCGGGCCTTGAGGTCGAAGACAGTGACACAATTCCCATTGAGGAGTGTGCTGAAGCCATTCCATGCCGCCAATGCAGCACAGCCGAGAAAGAGCGGCACGACCTGACCGACGCGCGCGGGTGCATACAAGATCGTATGGATACAGCCATAGAGCAGACCGATGACTAAACCGGCCATGACCAGTCCGAAGAGGACCGTCATCGCCTGCTGGTTCGGTGAAATCTCGAAATACAGCGTGACCCGGCCATCGCTGCGGTCGATGTGCATGCGGCTGCCCCCGATTCCCCGTTTGGTCGCATCGGAGAGGCAACGCGTTCACGCCAACAGGTCGGCTCTACTCCGAGAGCTCCGCATGGCCCTGTGGATCGATCAACCGGTTGATCCGCAGCGCCGCGGCCATTCCAAAGCGCACTGTCATCAGCTTGCGCGTCGGCGCAGGAAGGCGGTGCTCCGGCGCATCGCAGAGCATATGCGCGCCATAGGCATCGGCGACAATCAGCCCGGTGTTGTCAGGAAAAATCTCCGGCGGAAGCTCCTGGGTGAAGGCAAAGAACAGCCGGTCGCAATGGGCGCGATAATCTTCCCATTTGTGGTCGGCGCGCAGATCCCCGACCGAGGATTTGATCTCGACGATCCAGACCTCGCCGCGCTCGTTCAGCGCCACCAGATCGGCCCTTCGGCCTGACGGCAGCGGCAATTCGCTGACCGAGGTAAAGCCGAGCGAACGCAATAGCCTCGCCGTGCCGCGCGCAATCGCGAACGCCGTCTCGGACTGACGGCCATCCGGCGGTGGAACCAGGCTGATCTGGCGGGAGGGCGATTCCATGCCCACATCCTAGCCGATTTCGAAGACCCCGGCCGCACGAATCTTTCGCTTGGCGGGCTCCCAAAAATCGGCAAAGTGCGCCCATGGCACAGGAAACAGATAGTCAAGCGAAGGCTGGCGCGATGATCGTGCCGGTGACGCTGTTCGAGCAGAACTGCACGATCCTCTGGCACGAGCCGAGCAAGAAGGCCGTGGTGATCGACCCTGGCGGCGACGTGCCCAAGATCATGGAAGCGATCAAGCAGGCCGGCGTCACCGTCGAGAAGATCTGGCTGACGCATGGCCATATCGATCATGTCGGCGGCGCCGCCGAGCTGCGCGATGCATTGAAGGCCGAGATCATAGGCCCGCACAAGGCGGACGCCCATATGCTGGAGCATGTGGTCGAAAGCGGCATGCGCTTCGGCATGACGGGCGTGCGCAACTTCACCTCCGACCGGTATCTGGAGGAAGGCGAGCAAGTCCATATCGGCGAGCTCACCTTCGACATCCTGCACTGCCCCGGTCATTCCCCGGGCAGCGTGGTCTATTTCAACAAGGAGCTGCGCTTCGCCCATGTCGGCGACGTCTTGTTCAACGGCTCGGTCGGCCGCACAGACTTGCCGGGCGGCAGCCACGAGACCTTGATCAAGTCGATCATCGAAAAGCTGCTGCCGCTCGGCGACGATGTCGGCTTCATCTGCGGTCACGGCGCGGGCTCCAGCATCGGTCAGGAGCGGATGACCAATCCGTTCATCACCGGCGAGATGTAGCTCGGGGCACGCCGCCTCTTCCCCCTCGCCCCGTTCTTACGGGGAGAGGGTTGGGGTGAGGGGCTCTATCCACGCGAACAGTGAGAGTTAGACTCGCGGAGAGTCCCCCTCACCCGGATCGCATCTTCGATGCGATCCGACCTCTCCCTGCAGGCGGGGCGAGGTGAAGCGGAGTTCGCCGCTGCCTCTTATGCTACAGCTCCCGCGATAGGCCTTGGCTGCTCGCTTACTTCATCAAACCCGCGGCCGTGAGCGCACGTGTAATCACGGCGCCGACGTCGATGCCGCGACGGCGCGGCTCTCCCGATTCCTCTGCGCGCGGCTGTTCTTGCTCGGCGCCCGCCTGTTTTCGTTCGGCGCGAGTCTGCATCATCACCAGGGGATCGAACGCTTCGGTGAAATCAGGCATCGGCACCGGCGGAATGATCGACGTAGACAGACCATTCACCTTCACCGTCTTCGCGGCCGGCTTTTGCGCAGGCTTGGCGGCTTTCTTCTCCGGCTTCGGATCGACCCTCTGCGGCTCGGCCTTTATCTTTGGCTCGGCTTTGGCCTCGGCGACCCGCTCGGTCAGGCCGAAGAATTTGGCGATGTGATAGGACGAGGAAATTCCGGCCTCGAGCATGAATGGGCCGGCGGCGCCATAGCGCTGCTCATTCTCGGCGATACCGAGCGGCGTACCATGCGCCATATTGGTGATGGTGTAGGACTCGACGATGGTCTCGCCGTCCGCATTCCACCAGACCCGGCGCGGATAGCCGTCGACCACGCCTTCCGACATCGGCGCCTGCGGCAGATGATGCACGTCGAGCCATTGCTTGACGATCTCGCGGGCGTTGGCGGGCGCGACGACGCCGTCGACGCTGCCATGCCAGACCGACAGCCTTGGCCACTGGCCTTTGTGATCCGAAGCATCGCGTACAAATTCGCCGAGCCGGTGCGGCGTGCGCACCGGCGTGGCGCGCATGATCGTCAGCGCATCGCGCACATTATTGGCGACGCCGAACGGCAGGCCGGCGATGATGGCGCCGGCCGAAAACACTTCCGGATAGGTCGCGAGCATCGCCGACGTCATCGCGCCGCCGGCGGAAAGCCCGGTGACGAAGATCCGGCGCTGATCGATGCCGTGACCTTCGACCATGTGCGCGATCATCTGCCGGATCGAGGCGACCTCGCCACGATCGCGCGTGACGTCCTCCGCATTGAACCAGTTGAAGCAGCCATTGGCATTGTTCATGAGCTGCTGCTCCGGCACGAGCAGTGCAAAGCCATATTGCTGCGCGAGCGCGGACCAGCCGGCGCCGCGGTCATAGCCGACCGCGTTCTGGCCGCAGCCATGCAGCACGACGACCAGCGCGCGCTGTTGCATGGTTTCCGGCACGAATGTGAACATGCGCAAGGCGCCCGGGTTCGGTCCGAAATCACGGACTTCAGCCAGGGGACTTTCGACATCCGGACGCAGGCGCCCAAGCTCGGCAAGGCCGTTGACCCGGTCGAGCTTCGGCAGACGTCTCAGGAAATCGACATTATTGGCAAGCGACACCGGCAACTCCTTCACGCGAGATTCGTAAACCTCAGCATGACAAGATAGTTGCTGCAGTGCGAAATAAAAAGGCCGTGTGCTGTCAATCCCCTGAATTCACGGCGATTGAAGCCGATTTACCACGTTCACGTCTTCGGCACGACTAAACTTCAGGCAGAGGCACGACGCATCCATGACAGCAATGCGGCGCTTGTCCCGATTGAGCACACAAACAGCGCAATCGAGACAAACAGCGCTGCTTGCGCGGCGTGTATCTCCTCGACGGCAAAGAATACCGCGCCGATCGCAGCGACGCCGGCGGCGTTCGCGATCTGCGCGGTGGTGCCGTACATGCCCGAGCCGGAGCCGGCGCTCGCGGGCTTCACGCTTGAGAGCACGACGCCAGAGAGCGGCGCCATCACCAACCCCTGGCCGTAGCCGAAGATCATCAATATCAATGCGAGCGTCAGCGCGCTCGGCGCCGGCACGAACGCGATGGTCAGCGCCAACACGGCGAGGCCCGCGATCTGGATCGCGCAGCCCTCGATCAACACCAGCGTGCCACGATGTTTGGCGCGCACGCCGCTGAGACGCGACGCGACGACAAAGGTGAGCGCCAGCGGCACGAAGACGAGGCCGGCCTTGATCGGCGGAATCTGCAGCGCCTTCTGCATGAACATGGTCGTGATCAGATAGAATGAGAGGTTGGCGAAGAAGAAAAAGAACGCCGCCGCGAGCCCACGCATGAAGGACCGGTCGGAGAGCAACGCAAGATCGATCAGCGGCATGCCTCCGTTGCTCTCTACCGCGCGCTCGAGCCTGACGAAGGCGGCCACGATGGCGATGCCTGCGGCCATCGCCAGCCACACCAGAGGCGACCAATGCAAATCGCGACCGAACAGCAGCGGCCCGATCAGGCACAACAGGCCGGTAAACAGCACGATCGCACCGGGCACATCTAGCCGCGTGCCGTCGCGGCGTGGCACCGAGGGCATGATCCGAATCGCTGCGGCGATGATCGCGATGCCGAACGGGACGTTGACGAAAAAAACCGTGCGCCAGCCGAGGCCGTCGAGATCAAGCGTCACCAATATGCCGCCGAGCGCAAAGCCTGCGGCGCCGGCAAGCCCCAGCACGATGCCGTAGATGCCGAAGGCGCGGCTTCGCGCATGATCGGCGAACAGCAGATGCAGCGTCGCCAGCACCTGCGGCACCATCAGCGCCGCGGTGGCGCCCTGCGCGAGCCGTGCTGCGATCAGCTCCGGCCCGGACTGCGCCAGCCCGCACCACAGCGAGGTCAGCGTGAAGCCGAACACGCCGGCAAGAAACACGCCCTTGGTACCGTAGATATCGCCAAGCCGGCCGCCGGTGACGATCAGGGTGGCGTAGGCAATGAGATAGATCGCGATCACCGATTCGATCTCGGCCGTCGAAGCGTGCAGCTCGGCGGCAATCGTCGGGATCGCGACGTTGACGACAAAGGCGTCGACGCCGAACATGAATTGCGCCGCGACCACGATCGCGAGCACCCACCAACGGCGGGACGTATCCAGATTTGCTGAAACCAATTGATGCATGGGAGATGAGCCTCGCTCGAATTCCGATGCATCGGATATTTCAACGCACGGGCGTCTCTGCGATTACCCCTGAGGTAATCGCCCGACCGGATTGGCCCGATTGCTGCATGTATTTCAGGGTCTGCCGCGTATTTTCAGTGGCTTTGCGCACTTGGAACGCTCCCCAATGTACGACTATGACATGCTCGTGATCGGGTCCGGCCCCTCGGGCCGTCGGGCCGCTGTGCAGTTCGCCAAGCTCGGCAAGTCGGTGCTCGTGGTCGAAAAGGGACGGCGGGTCGGCGGCGTTTCCGTCCATACCGGCACCATCCCTTCCAAGACTCTCCGCGAGACCGTGCTCAACCTGTCCGGCTGGCGCGAACGCGGCTTCTATGGACGCTCCTATCGCGTCAAGCAGGACATCGCCGCCAATGACCTGATGATGCGGCTACAGAAGACGCTCGACCACGAGGTCGAGGTGCTCGAACATCAGTTCAGCCGCAATCTGGTTCGCACTGCCAACGGAGAGGCGCGCTTCATCGAGCCGCACCGGATCGAGGTGACCTCGCCGAACGGCGAGATCAGGATCGTCAGCGCCGCGCATGTCCTGATCGCCTGCGGCACGCGGCCGTTCCGCCCCGACTATGTTCCGTTCGACGGCAAGACGGTGTTCGACAGCGACGAGATCATCGAACTGCCAAAGCTGCCGCGGAGCCTCGCCGTGATCGGCGCCGGCGTCATCGGCGTCGAATACGCGACCATCTTTTCCGCGCTCGACGTGGCCGTGACCTTGATCGAGCCAAGGCCCACCTTTCTCGATTTCATCGACAAGGAGCTGATCGACGAGTTCATGCACGAGCTGCGCGACCGCAACGTGTCGCTGCGTCTCGGCTCCGCGGTCAACGCCATTGAACGGAGCAACGGCGGAGCGATCCAGGTCAGGCTCGCGGATGGCCGCACCGTGGTGACGGAGATGCTGCTGTTTGCGGCTGGCCGCGTCGGCGCTACCGACAGGCTCAATCTCGATGCCGCCGGCATCACCGTCGATCATCGCGGGCGCATTGCCGTCGATGCACTGACCTTGCAAACCTCTGTGCCGCACATCTATGCCGCCGGCGACGTGATCGGCTTCCCCAGCCTCGCCTCGACCTCGATGGAGCAGGGCCGCGTCGCCGCCTGCCACGCGCTGGGCATGGAGCCGATGGCGCCGCCCGAATATTTTCCTTACGGCATCTATTCCGTGCCGGAGATTTCCACCGCCGGCCTGACCGAGGAGGAAGTGCGCACCCGCGGCATCCCCTACGAGGTCGGCATCGCGCGGTTTCGCGAGACCTCGCGCGGTCACATCATGGGGCTGAACAGCGGCATGATGAAGATGATCTTCTCGACCAAGACGCGGCGGCTGCTCGGCGTGCACATCCTGGGCGAAGGCGCGACCGAATTGATCCATATCGGCCAGGCCGTGCTCAACCTGAAAGGCACCATCGACTACTTCATCCAGAACACATTCAACTACCCGACGCTCGCGGAAGCCTACAAGATCGCCGGGCTGGATGCGTGGAACCGGATGACACGGTAAGGCGCTCTTATCGTCGAATCGTAGGGTGGGCAAAGGCGCACTTGCGCCGTGCCCACCGTCCAGCACTTCGCTCGTGATGGTGGGCACGCTTCGCTTTGCCCACCCTACGGTCTGCGCGAATGAGGGACTAGATCGCCTTCAGCTTCCGATACGCGAACCAGACCATCTTCAACAACAGCCAGCCGTCACGGAAGCGCGAGATCTGGGTCTCGCCGAAGGTGCGCGCCTTGTAATGGATCGGCGTCTCGATGATCTTCAGGTTCTGCTTTGCCGCGCCGAAGATCAGGTCGAAATCGCCGAACGGATCGAAATTGCCGAAATAAGTGCGCTCCCGCGCCAGCACTTCGTAGTCCTTTCGCAGCAGCACCTTGGTGCCGCACAGCGTGTCGGTCAGGCGGGTGTTGACGAGATAGCTGAAGAGATAGGCGAAGACGCGGTTGGCGATGAAATTGAGCGGGCGCATCGCCTCGTTTTCCATCGGATAGATCAACCGCGTGCCGTTGACAAAATCCGCCTTCCCGCTCTCGATGACGGCGTGATATTTCGGTAGCGCTTCCGGCGGCATGGTGAGATCGGCGTCCAGAATCATCAGCACGTCGTTCTTCGCCGCGGCAAAGCCCTTGCGCACGGCATCGCCCTTGCCCTTGCCGTCCTGTTTCAGCACCGTGATATCCCAGACGCCTTTGTAGGCGTCACGCACGCGCTCACATTCGGCGAAGGTGCCGTCGCTTGAATTGCCTTCGACGAACAGGATCTCCTGCTCACTGCCGAAGCGCGGCATGCGCAGGATCGCATTTTCGATATTGCCGCGCTCATTGCGGCAGGGGATCAGGATGCTCGCCGACAGCTTGCGGTCCGGAAAAAATTTCACAGGCCGGCCGACCAGATAGGAGCGCAGGCAGAGCTTCCGGATACCCGGCAGCGGCGCGATGTATTTGTTGACGAGCGGACCCAGCCCGAACAGGCGGAGCGGCAGCAATTGCCGCTGCTCGCGGTTGATCACCTCGAAATCGGCAAGGTCCATCAGATTGAGGAAGTCCGAGGTCGCGATGAAGTTCACGGTCGGCTGCTTGCGCCGCAGCCCCATCGCTTCCGCGCTTTTGAGCACCGGCTCCCAGAGATGCGAGTAATAGGAGATGACGATGCGGGTCGATGGCGTGCAGAGCTGGTAGATCAGCCGCAACGTGCCGTCGATGTCCTCGAACATGCCGATGGTGTCGGCGATCACAATGTAATCGAACGGACCTTCGATCGCCTGCAAGGTCGCGGGATCTTCGGCGTCGCCAAGGATGAAGTTAAGCTGAGGAAAGCGCGCTCTCGCGCGCGCGAGCGTCTCGGCGCCGAAGTCCACGCCGACGCCATAGGACGGCTCCAGCGCCGCCAGCAACTCGCCGGTGCCGCAACCGAGCTCCAGCACCCGCTTGCCCGGCGGGATCAGGAAGCGCATGAACTTGAGATCGTCCTCGTGATAGGCCGCGTTGATCTTGCGCCAGCGCTCGGCTTCATCGAGGCTCGAGTCGATCTCTTCCATCAGCCGCTGCTTTCGTGGATTGGCAAGCGGCAAGGGTGCGGCTGAGGGCGCCAGGTTCATAAAAGCCTCGGAAAAGCAGACTGTTCCGCATCGGAACGGAGATTACCGGCTGGTCGCTGGCGAGGTGCCTTTTAGACGTAATAAGGACCGAAACAACAGCGAATTTGCCGTTCGAAGGCGCGAAAATCGCTTGCAAGAGAGTCTGTTATTCAGGCCATGGCGCGCGCGCCGGCCATTTATATTGGCGCGCCAACGCATCCAGCACGGCATCGACCACCACCTCGCCGCCGTCGCCATTGGTCATGACCACCGCGCCCTGCCCGCTCTTCGGGCAAGCGACGAGACCACCGCGAAAGCCGAGATTATTGCCGCGCTTCATGGCGACGCGATCGCGTGCCGAGCCTGCCAGCGCGACGCCGAGGCCATAGCCGAGATCGTCGACGCTGGTCAGCATGTCGGCGAGGGCGCGATCACCGAACGGCGTGGTCCTTTCACCCTTCGCAGCCTTCGCCATCACCACCATAAGCTGCGCGAGATCCGACGGCGTCGACCACAGACCCGCGGCAGCGAGCTCCGGATAGACATGGAAATGACCCGTGACCTCGCGGCCATTGCGATCATGTGCGACCGCCAGCATGGCGGCGTCTGACGCTGCCGGCGGTTGCCAGAACGCGGACTGTGTCATGTCGAGCGGCTTGAGCACGAGCTCTTCGACCAGTGCGCCAAAGGATTTCCCCGTCGCATCTTCGAGCACAACCTGACCGATCTGGCAGCCGCCGCCGGAATAAGCGCGCGCCGAGCCGGGCGCCTGCACGATCCTGACCGCGGGCGAGTTCGCAGGATTTGCGCCTTGCAATATCTGCACATCATCCGGCAGCGCCGCGCCGGCCGCATAGCCGAAATAGCCCGGCACATTGCAGCCTGCGGTCATGCCGAACAGGCGCCGCAATGTCACGGGCCTGGATGCGCCAGACGGCAGCGCCGGCAGCGGCCAGCGTTTCAGATAGCGCGCCACGTCCTGATCGAGCGACACGCGCCCGTCTTGCGAAAGTCGGAGCGCGGTTAGTGCTGCAATCGTCTTCGACATCGAGGCCGCCTGATAGCGCGTCTCAGGACCAACGGCCCCGCCGCTTGCAACGTTGCGCACGCCGCGCTGAGCGAGCGTGACGTGTCCGCCCTCCGCCAGCGCAACGCTGATCGAGGGAACACCGTGATTTTTGCGCATCGCATCGAACGAAGCGACGATACCGTCGAGCGCATCAGTTTCCGCCCCGTGCGCGCGGGCTACGCCCACAAAAGCGGCGATACCGGCCAAAAATGTGCGTCTACTCGCTGCGCGGCGCGCCTCTTTCCGTGGGCCGGGAAAATGCATTGCCGCTCCGCAGGTGGCAGCGTTGAAACCGCTCAGCGCCTAGCTTACCAATGAGGCCGACAAAAACACCAAACACAACTCAGGGAAACGTCATGGCGCGTCTCAAATTCGGAGCCTTCCTCGCCCCGCATCATCCGCTCGGCGAGCATCCGATGCTGCAATTCCGCCGCGACCTCGATTTCGTGCAGCAGCTTGACGAGCTCGGCTATGACGAGTTCTGGTGCGGCGAGCACCATTCCTCGGGCTGGGAGATGATCGCGTCTCCCGAAATGTTCCTGGCCGCGGCCGGCGAGCGTACCAAGCGCATCAAGCTCGGCACCGGTGTGATCTCGCTGCCCTATCATCATCCCTTCAATGTCGCACAGCGCATGGTGCAGCTCGACCATATGACGGGCGGCCGCGCCATCTTCGGCTCCGGCCCCGGCGCGCTCGCCTCCGACGCACACACGCTCGGCATCGACCCGATGACCCAGCGCGACCGTCAGGATGAGGCGGTTGCGGTGATCCGCCGCCTCTTCAACGGCGAACGCCTCACAGTGAAAAGCGACTGGTTCGAAATGAACGACGCCGCGCTGCAGATCCTTCCCCTTCAGGAAGAGATGCCGTGCGTGGTGGCTTCCATGATTTCGCCGTCGGGCATGACTCTGGCTGGCAAATACGGCATCGGCATCATCTCGCTCGGCTCGATGTCGACGAAAGGGTTGATGTCGCTGGCCCAGCAATGGGAGTTCGCCGAGGACGCGGCGAAGAAGGCCGGCACTACGGTGAGCCGCTCCAACTGGCGCGTGCTGCTGTCCTGGCATGTCGCCGAGACCCGCGAGCAGGCACGGCGCGAGGCCCGTGAAGGGCTGATGCGCTGGCACAACGAATATAATGTCGGCACGCTGATGCGGCCGGGCGTCTCCCCGTTCAAATCGCCCGATGAGGCCGTCGACCAGACCGCCTTCGTCGACGGCGCGGCTTCCGCCATCGGAACGCCCGACGACCTCGTGAAGCTGATCAAGAACGTGATGCAAACGTCGGGCGGCGTCGGCACCATCATCGGCTTCGCCCATGACTGGGCCAATCCGGAAAACACCCGCCGCAGCTGGGACATGGTGGCCCGCTATGTGGTGCCGGAGATCAATGGCTATGTCGACAGCATGCGCAAGTCGCAGAAATTCGTGATCGAGAACCGGGCCGTGTTCGAGCGGGCCGGCGAAGCGGTCATGGCCAAGATCATGGGCAACGAGAAGGCCGCCGCCGCACTCGCGGAGACCACCGGGTCTGGCCGCATCCCGATTGCGACGGCGAACGCGCCGGACCTGCAAAAGGAAGCGGCGAAGCAGAAGAGCAAGGCGTAAGGCGCTAACGGCGCGCAGGTAGCCGCGCGCCGCCTCACTTAACTACTTCCCGTAAAATTCCTGCACGGTCTCCCATGCGGTTTCCTGCAGGAACTTCGCCGTCTGCGCGTCGAGATCCGAGTGATAGGAATTGCCAACCGGCGAACGGCCGGTCAGGGCGGCGAAGGTCGTGCAGGCGGCGAGATAGGTGCCGGGCAAGGTCGGATGGCGCTTGTCGGGCTGGTAGAGATTGAGCTCGGGCTGTTTCTGCCGCGCCTTGGCAAAGGCAAGGCCCGCCGGAATCACCAGCGCATTGTTGGCGTTGCCGGCAACCGTATAGGCCTCCGCGAGCTCGGCCGTCATCTCAGGCTTGTCGGCATAGGCCCAGGACATGAAGAAGACCGGCGTCACGCCATGGGCGCGGACGATGTCGGCATCCTTCTTGGCATATTCGGTGAAGACCGATTTCAGTTGCGGATGGATCGGGCACTGGCTGCAATCCATCATGACCGCCGCGTCGTAGATCCTGTCGGCCTTCTGGAACACGACGACGTTGTGGTCATCGAACTCATAGCGGCCGACCGCATTGGGGCGGAAATAGCTCTCGACATCGTGCCAATCGAGGCCGGAGCCGCCGATGGTCACCATGGTAGTCCGGTATTCGTTTCTGTGTTCGGGATCGGCGGCCTTTTCCAGGAGGCTGACCTGGCTCGGCATCCCGTTGTTGTAATAGAAGAAGCTGTTGCCGATGAACATTTCAGTCTTGGGGAAGTTCGGACCGAGGCTCGTGACCACCGGCCTGGTCTGTGCGTTTGCTGCGGATGCACAAGCCGCCAGCGCCAGTGCGATAAAAAGTCCCTTTACGATCCCCCGCAAATCAGCCTCCGTTTTTGACGTTTCTTGTTCCAATCTAGCACTCGGAGCGGCCTTGTCGCGTCCGCCTTAAAGCGGCGCAATTTCGCCGGATACACCCGGCAGGCTTTGCAGACGCCCCGCGAACAGGCTATTTATGACAATCTGACTACCGGTTCGCGTCCAAAGAGCCAAGGAGTGCCTGCCATGTCGATGCAGAGTGTGGCCTCTCCCGCGTTTACCTTCACCCCGCCCAAGCGCAACACGCTGACGCATATTCCGGGCGACGAAGGCTGGCCGATCATCGGCAACACGCTGGCGGCGCTGGCCGATCCCAAGGGGCACATCGAGAAGCAGGCCGAGCGGTTCGGCCTGCTCTACCGCACCCATATGTTCGGCGAGACCAGCATCTCGCTGCTCGGCCCCGAGGCCAATGAGCTTGTGCTGTTCGACCAGGCGAAGCTGTTCTCCTCGACGCATGGATGGGGCTCGATCCTCGGGCTGTTGTTTCCGCGCGGCCTGATGCTGCTCGATTTCGACGAGCACCGCCTGCATCGGCGCGCGCTGTCGGTGGCCTTCAAGTCCGGACCGATGAAGTCCTATCTCGCCGAGCTCGACAAGGGCATTGCCGGGCGCGTCGCGCAATGGAAGGCGAAGCCGGGCGAGATGCTGTTCTATCCCGCAATGAAGCAGCTCACGCTCGACCTTGCCGCGACCTCGTTCCTCGGCGCCGAGATCGGCCCGGAGGTCGACGCGATCACGCGCGCTTTTGTCGACATGGTGGCTGCCGCGGTGGCGCCGATCCGCAAGCCCATTCCCGGCACGCAAATGGCGCGCGGCGTGGCGGGGCGCAAACGCATCGTCGCCTATTTCTCCGAGCAGATTCCGATTCGCCGCGCCAAGGGCGGCGAGGACCTGTTCTCGCAGCTATGCCACGCCACCCATGAGGACGGCGCGCTGCTGTCGAACCAGGACATCGTCGACCATATGAGCTTCCTGATGATGGCGGCGCATGACACGCTGACCTCCTCGCTCACTTCGTTCATCGGTGAATTGGCTGCGCATCCTGATTGGCAGCAGAAGCTGCGCGAGGAGGTATCGGCGCTCGGTCTCAGCCCCGATGCGCCGACCGGCTTCGATCATCTCGAAGCCATGCCGCTGTCGGAAATGGCCTTCAAGGAAGCGCTGCGGATCAAGCCGCCGGTGCCATCGATGCCGCGCCGCGCCGTCCGCGACTTCACCTTCAAGGGATATGCGATCCCCGGCGGGACGCTGGTCGGCGTCAACCCGCTGTTCACCCATCACATGCCCGACCTCTGGCCCGAGCCGGACAGCTTCGATCCCCTGCGCTTCACCGAAGAAGCACAGCGCAACCGTCACCGCTTTGCCTGGGTGCCGTTCGGCGGCGGCGCGCATATGTGCCTTGGCCTGCACTTCGCCTATATGCAGGCGAAGACCTTTGCACGGCACTTCCTGCAAAATCTCGAAGTGTCGATTGCGCCCGGCTATAAGCCGCAGTGGCAGATGTGGCCGATCCCGAAACCGCGCGACGGCTTGCGGGTGACGGTGAAGCCGGTGTGATTTCACCTCGTCATTGCCGGGCTTGACCCGGCAATCCGTCCCCTTCGGAAGAAGCTCTCTGTCGATGGATGCGCGGGTCAAGCCGCGCATGACGAGTTGAATCAATCCAGAAACGTCGTGAGCTGCGCGCCTTCGTCGGCAACGAACACTGCGGTCAACTCCGCGGGCTCGGTGTTGCTGGCATTGGCCGAGACCATATGCGTCGAGCCCGGTGGCTCGAAGAACGACTGCCCGACCTTGAAGGTCTCGACCGGTCCGCCGCCGAGCTGCGAGCGGATCTCGCCCTTGGTGATATAGGCGGTGACCGAACCCGAATGGCGATGCGGACGGGTGAACCCGCCGGGGCCGTAGAACACCCGCACGATGGTGACGCGCTTGCCCGGCACATTCGGCAATGCGTAGGAGCCGATCGGCTCGACCACGTCGAGCTTCGAACCCGTGGGCTCCGCGCTCGCGCAAAGCGGCTCGATCGCAATTGCGGCGGCGTTTAACGCAAGTGGAAGCGTCTTGCCGATGGCAAGGGCGCAAGCGAGGCCGCCGACGACGGCCATCGCGAGTGGGCGCGTGTCGGGACGGAGGGATGAAAGGAACGATGTTGCGAACATGACAAAATCCTCCGCTCTCAATGTCGTCATGGCGAGGAGCGAAGCGACGAAGCAATCCAGACTGGTTCCGCGGATAGCCTCTGGATTGCTTCGCTTCCGCCTTCGCTCTTTGAGCTACGGCGGACACGTCGCTCGCAATGACGAGGTTATTTCGTACCCTGCTCGAACGCCTGGCGCATGGCGACATAGCCCTGCTGCTGCTGACTCCAGTTACGGCCGCCGGTCATGGCGCCGTCGACCACGAGATCATGGCCGTTGACGAAGCTGGATTCGTCGCTGGCCAGAAATACCGCGGCATGGGCGATATCGTCGGGCAGACCGGCGCGCGGAATCGGCTGCGCGCTCTTGGTGAGTGCGGCCATCACGGCCGGCGTCTTCTCCGCTGCATCCGTGGAAAGCCCCAGCGCCTTGCCGAAAATACCGGTCGCGATCGCGCCCGGTGAGATCGAATTGACGCGCACGCCGGATTCGCCGAGCTCCATCGCCACGCATTTGCTGAGATGGATCACCGCCGCCTTGGCCGCGCCATAGACGATCGAAGAGGAGAAGCCGGCGAGCCGGCCCGCGATACTGCCATTGTTGATGATGCTGCCGGCGCCCTGCTTCTTCATGTAGGGCGCGGCGTGTTTCATGCCGAGCATGACGCTGCGCAGCAATGTCGCCATGGCGGCGTCGAAGCGCGCGACGTCCAGTCCTTCGATACCGCCGGTCTGCGCCGGTCCGCCGGCGTTGTTGAACAGGCAGTCGATCTTGCCGAATTTCTCCACACTAAGCGCAATCAGCGCGCGCATCTGGTCTTCTTCGGTGACATCCGTCTGGCGGAAAACGCAATTGGGCCCAAGCTTTTTGGCCAGCGCTTCGCCCTCCGGCGCACGGCGGCCGGCGATGACGATTTTCGCGCCCTCATCGACGAAAATCTCCGCGGTGCGCAGGCCGATGCCGCTGGTCGCGCCGGTAATGACCGCAACCTTGCCGTTGAGCCGTCCCATATCGTTTCCTCTGCTTTTGCTTGCCTGAAATCCACCCGGGCCAGCCGGTGCCGGCCCACTCCGTCATATTGGAACCGATAATCCCTGACGGCGCAAGGCGAGCTATCCGCACGTCACGCGAGCGCCTATTTTGTGCATCGTGGGTTTGCGCTTCCTTGTTTTGCACCCATTGGCCTTAATTTGGGTCGGCTGATCGGGCTCTTGTTGCACATGATGAAATGGCTCGAGGAGATTCGGCGAGGCTGGCGGGGCATATCGCCTCCGCCCCTGTTGCTTGGCCTCGGATTTGCCGCGCTTTGCCTCGCGCTTGCGACGCTGGCGCGCTGGAGCCTGTCGCTGATCCGGCCCGACGTTTTCTTCACGCCCTACATTCCCGCCGTGTTCTTTGCCACCGCGGTCGGCGGTGCTCAGATCGGCCTACTCACGGCGCTCGCGGGCGGCGCGCTCGGTCTCAGCCTCAATTTCGGCGGCGGCCCGGCCGATTTCGCACGCATCGCGCTGCTTCTCATCTTCTGGGGCGTCAGCGGCCTCACGATCTGGGGGATCGAGCATTACCGCTCAATCGCGACCCAGCAACGGCAGATCGCCAAGCGCCTGATCGAGGAGGAGGACTACCGCAAGCTCGTCGTCGCCGAACTCCAGCATCGGCTGAAGAACCAATTGTCCGTGATCCACGCGGTGCTACATCAGGTCCTGGACAAGGAGCCGCAAGTCTGGAGCCGCATCGATCATCGGATGCGGGCGCTGGTGGCAACGGACGACCTGATCGCACGCGTCGATGGCTCGGGTTGCGACATCCGCGATCTCCTGCTTTCAGAGCTTGGGCCCTATGGCCATGTCCGCGCCAACCTAAACGGTGATCCGCTGTTTCTGCCGGCGAAGCTCGCAGTGAGTTTAGCGCTGATTTTTCACGAGCTCGCCACCAATGCCGCCAAATACGGCGCGTTCTCCTCCGCGCGCGGGCTGTTGCAGGTATCGTGGACCTTGTCGGACGAACGGCTGAATGTGACCTGGGACGAAACCGAGGGCCCTGCAGTAGAGCAGGTCGGCGAAGCGGGTTTTGGCACCAAATTATTGAAATCGGCGCTGACGCCGTTCGACGGCAAGACCGAGATCAGTTTCTTGAAGAGCGGCGTTCATTGCACCATGCAATGCCGCGTTCCCAAGAACTGAAATCCGCAGCTGACATCGCTGAATTCCGAAGTTGAAAGCGAAGCGCAGAAAACGAAAGCACGCGCGCGCCTTGCAAGCACGGAGTGAGAGGCGGCGTTGATACTCTGTTAATGACAACTCGCGACGAAATCTTTTGGAATGCGGAAGCGATACGAAGCCGTCCGTGTTTATACGGGCCGCTTAACCAAAACTAAGAGGGAACTCATCACAATCCGTGGCCATGCAACGCCATGTCGTCAACAACCAGCCGCTCGAGGCAGCGGCCGAAAGCCCTCGCTCGGCCGAGGCCGAACTCGGGCTATTGCGGGACGTGTTGCGGCTGTTGCCGACTGGTGTCACCGTTCAGGACGAGCAGGGCGATTTTCTCATCGTCAATGACGCCGCTGCGGCCCAGCTTGGGCTCGCCGATGGCGCATCAGCCGGGCGGTCGACACAGCTTGAGCAGCGCCGCGAAGCGGGATGCGACGTGTTGCGCGCCGGACAGCCGGCTATCACTGAGGAACGCCACGACGACGGCACTGCGAGGCAGGTGCTGCTGACCAGCCACCGGCCGGTCCGCATCGGCGGCCGCGACCTCCTGCTTTCCAGCTCGGCCGATATCAGCGAGCAAAAAGCCTTCGAGGACCTGCTTTTTCACTCCGCCTATTACGACGAATTGACCGAATTGCCGTCGCGGCGGGTGATCGAGCATCGCGCGAACAATCTGTTGCGGAGCGATAGCACTGAGAAGAAGTTCGCGCTCGCCTTTCTCGACATCGATAATTTCAAGCAGATCAACGATTATTACGGTCACGCCATTGGCGATGCGCTTTTGATCGAGCTCGCGCGGCGAATCTGCCGCGAGCTTCGCGACACCGACATGCTGTCGCGGATTTCCGGTGACGAATTCCTGCTGCTGCTCAGCCCCGTCCAGAACCACGAGGAAGTCGCCGAGTTTCTGAGATCCCTGCTCGAGCGCCTGAGCGCGCCGTTTTTCATCGACGGTTCGGAAATCTTCGCTTCCACGTCGGTCGGCGTCAGCCTCTATCCCGACCACGGCCAGAGCTACGACGTGCTGCGGCAGAACGCGGATCTCGCGATGTACCGCGTCAAGAACGACGGCAAGGGCGCGGTGGCGTTTTTCGATTCCGGCATGGAGCACGAGGCGCTAGCGCGGATGAAGATCGAGCAGTCGCTGCGGCTCGCCATCCTCGAGAAGCGCTTCTGTTGCGCGTTCCAGTCCAAGGTCGACATCCGCACCCAGGAGATCAAGGGTATCGAGGCACTGGTTCGGCTGCGCGACCATGAGGGCGTGATCCAGGCTCCCGGCACCTTCATCAATCTCGCCGTCGAGCTCGGGCTGATCGACGAATTGACCCATCTGGTGCTGGCCGAGATCGTCAAATCGATCGACCTGATCAATGAGACTTTCGGTCCCGACACCTCGATCAGCATCAATATCGCCGCCAAGCAGGCCGGCAACATCGAGTTCATGCAATCCTTTGCGCGCGCGCTGGAAGCGACCGGATTCCCGACGCGCTTCATGATCGAGGTGACGGAAGACGCCTTCGTCACCAAGACTCACTTCCAGGACAAGATCCTGCCGATCTTCCGCGAGCTCGGCGTCGGCATCTCCATCGATGATTTCGGCATCGGCTATTCGTCGCTGTCGGCGCTGGCCGACATCACCGCCGACGAGATCAAGATCGACCGCTCCTTCATCACCGACATCCATAAGCGCCCGCGCAGCCAGGGCATCCTGCGCGCCATCGAATCCCTGAGCGAGGCGCTCGGCATGACCGTGGTCGCCGAGGGCCTCGAGTCCTACGAGGAGCTCGCCTATCTGCAGGCCGCGACGCGGATCCGCTATGCGCAGGGCTTTTATTTCGCGCGGCCGATCTTCCTGGAGGAATTGCGGCCGGCCACGCCGCGCGCCAGCGAAACGCGCGTCAGCCCGGCAAGCCGGCCGGCGCAGGAGAACCGTCAGGCCTATGCGCGTCGCGATCGCTATCGGCGCTAAAGCAATGCGAGGATTAATCAGCCGTTAACCGAACTGCATATGGCGCCGGATTGTGCAGTGCAATCAAAGCGCGTAGTTCGCGCGGATATCGATTAAATCGAAAGTAACCCGATTTCCTAACGGGTTATGCCATCTCCGCCATGTATGCATTCCTCTTCGGAGTGGGGAATGCGCCAATCGATTGACAGCATTCGGGGCAAAGCATCGCAAATCACCGCAGCCGCGCTGCGGCGGTTCGCGATGGGCCGTGGCCGCGACCCGATTACCTGGCTGATCGTCTGCGGTTGCGCGCTGGTCGTCGCCATCACGCTCGGCACCATGATGATGGTCGGCGAATTCCGCGAGCGCGCGATGGCCAACAGCGAGCGCGAGCTGGAGAACGCTGTTCTGCTGATGACGCGGCACTTCGATCAGCAGTTCGAGGACGCCGAGATCATCGCGAACGACGTGATCGCGCAGATGCGGCTCTCCGAGATGACCTCGCCGGAGCTCTTCCGGGCCAAGATGTCCAGCGTCGAAGCGCACCAGATGCTGAAGTCCGCGGTCAGCGTCCTGTCCTATGTCGGCGACGTCATGGTCTTCGACGCCGACGGGCAACTCATCAACTCGTCCGGCGGCTGGCCGATGCCGGCCATCAATGTCGCCGACCGCGGCTATTTCCAGATTTTCAAGAACAACCCGAACTCGCCCTCGGTCGCCACCGAGCCCGTCGACAGCGTCTTTACCGGCGGCTGGACGACCGTCATTGCGCATGCCCTGCGTGGCCCCAACGGCGTGTTCCTCGGCACGATGACGCGCCGCATCGACCCTTCCAATTACGAGAAATTCTTCGCCTCCGTATTGCTCGGATCGGGCTCGGCGATCTCCATGTTCCATGGCGACGGCACCATGCTGGCGCGCTATCCGCATGTCGACACCATGATCGGCAAGAAATTCACGTCGGCTCCGCTGGTGAACCGCGTGCTGGAAAGAGGTGGCCTGCAGATCATGCGGGTGAACAGCAGTCCGGTCGATCGCCAGGACCGGCTCGGCGCCGCGGCGATGCTGCATCACTTCCCGATCATCGTCGTCGCCACCAACACGGTCGAATCGGCGCTGGCCGACTGGCGCGAGCAGACCCGCTTCCTCACCATCGCGGCGGCGCTTGCAGCCTCGGTCGTGGCCTTCATCCTGTTTTTGATCATCCGCCAGATCAACCGGCAGAACGAGGAAGTCCAGCAGCAGCTCGCCGCCGAAAAGCAACGGCTCGACACCGCGCTGAACAACATGACGCAAGGTCTCGTGCTCTACGATTCGTCGGCGCGGATCGTCACCTTCAACCGCCGCTATATCGACATGTATAGCCTGTCGACCGACGTCGTGAAGCCGGGCCTGCATTATTACGACCTGATCCAGCACCGCAAGGATACCGGCTCCTACGACGGCGACGTTCGCGCCTTCTGCGACCCGATCATGCGCAACATCTCGCAGGGCAAGGCCAACAGCACGATCATGGAGACCCCGGACGGGAGCGCCTATCTCGTCATCAACAAGCCGCTCGCCACGGGCGGATGGGTCGCAACCATCGAGGACATCACCGAGCGGCGCAAGCTCGAGCAGGAGCGCGACCGCAACCATGCCTTCCTGCGCGAGATCATCGATCACATCCCGACCCAGATCACAGTGAAGGACGCCCGCGACGGCCGTTACGTTCTGGTCAATTCGGTCGCTGAAGAGCAGTTCGGGGCCGCCGGCGAGGATATTATCGGAAAAACGACGTACGACCTCTTTCCGGCCAATCTTGCTGACCGCATTGCCGCCGACGATGAGCGCTCGTTGCAATCCGCCGAGACCCTGTTCATCAACGACCACCGCTGGAACAGCCGCACGCTCGGCAGCCGCATCATCACCTCCAAGCGGCTTGCGATCCGCGACAAGGAAGGCAGTCCCCGCTACATCATCAACGTGGTCGAGGACGTCACCGATCGCCGCGCCGCCGACGAGAAGATCGCGCATCTGGCGCATTACGACTCGCTCACCGATCTGCCGAACCGCGTGCTGTTCCGTGAGCGGATCGAGCGCGAGCTGGAAAAGACCGCAAGCGGCCAGCAATTCGCCCTGCTCTATATCGACATCGACGAGTTCAAGGGCATCAACGACTCGCTCGGCCATCATGTCGGCGACGAGCTGCTCAAGACGGTTGCAACCCGCATCCGCAGCTGCATCGCCGACCACGACCTGATCGCGCGGTTGGGCGGCGACGAATTCGCCGTGGTCCGCACCGGCGTCACCTCGGTCGACGACGTGGCTGCTTTCGTCATGCGGGTGCACGAGGCGATCCGTGAGCCCTATCAATGCCTCGGCCATCAGCTTTCGACCGATGCCTCGATCGGCATCGCGCTGGCGCCGAAGGACGGCACCGATCACGACCAGCTCATCAAGAATGCCGACCTGGCGATGTATGCCGCCAAATCCGGCGGACGCAGGACGCATCGCTTCTTCGAGCCGTCCATGGACGCGAGCGCCAAGGCCCGCCTGACCATGGAGCAGGATCTGCGGCAGGCTCTGGCCAGTGGCGGTTTCGATATCCATTACCAGCCGCTGGTAAATCTCGGCGGCAATCAGGTGACCGGCTGCGAGGCGCTGCTGCGCTGGCGCCATCCCGAGCGCGGCATGGTTTCGCCCGCCGAATTCATTCCGATCGCCGAGGACACCGGCCTGATCAACGAGATCGGCGACTGGGTGTTGCGTACCGCCTGTGCCGAGGCCGCGACCTGGCCCGACCACATCCGCCTTGCGGTCAACGTCTCGCCGGTGCAGCTGAAGAACCAGACGCTGGCGCTGCGGATCGCCGGCGCGCTCGCGGCTTCAGGACTGAAGCCTTGCCGGCTCGAGATCGAGATCACCGAGGCGGTGCTGATCCGCGACGACGAGGCGGCACTCGCAATCCTGCATCAGCTCCGCGACATCGGCGTGCGCATCGCGCTCGACGATTTCGGCACCGGATTCTCCTCGCTGAGCTATTTGAAGCGCTTCCCGTTCGACAAGATCAAGATCGACCGCTGCTTTGTCAGCGACATTTCGGAGGTCGACGCCTCCTCCTCGATCGTGGAGGCGGTGGTCGATATTGCGACCGCCCTGAAGATGACGACGACCGCCGAAGGCGTCGAGACCGAAGCCCAGCGTGAATTGCTGCGCAGGCTCGGTTGCACCGAAATGCAGGGCTATTTGTTCAGCGCGCCCAAGCCGGGCGTCGAAGTGCGGAAGTTGTTTGGAATGACCGGCGGCGCCGTCGCCGTCGCGTGAATACTGACGATAAAGCAATTTTGCCGCGTGCGAAGAATGCGCGGTGCCGGGGGAAAGTATGAGGAAGGCACGTGCCAAAAGCTCGGAGGTCGCACATTCCTATGCCGTGCGGCTGATGCAACATCTGGTCGTGCCGACCTTTGTGATCGATCCGCAGCGCCGTGTCGTGATCTGGAACCACGCCTGCGAACGGCTGACCGGCGTTTCCGCCTCCGAAGTCGTCGGCACCTCCCAGCACTGGCGCGCCTTCTACGAAAAGCAGCGCTACTGCCTCGCAGACCTCGTGGCGCTGGAGCGTCCCGACAAGCTGGCCGATCTCTATTCCCAATATCTCGTGCGCAGCGAGCACGGCATGGGCTTCTCCGCCGAGAACTGGTGCGTGATGCCGAAGCTCGGCAATCATCTCTATCTCGCGATCGATGCGGGCCCCATCCACGACGAAGCCGGCAATCTGATCGCCGTGGTCGAGACCTTGCGCGACATGACCGACCAGAAGCGGGCGGAAATGGCGCTGCAGACGCTCGCCGCCAAGGACGGCCTGACCGGGCTTGCCAACCGCCGTGCCTTCGACCAGACGATGCAGTCGGAATGGCTGCGCGCCCAGCGCAGCGGCAAGCCGTTGTCGCTGCTCTTCGTCTACGTCGATCATTTCAAGCTCTTCAACGACAGACACGGCCATCAGAGCGGCGACGAATGCCTGCGGGAGGTCGCAGCCATCGTCGGCGCGCAGGCGCTGCGGCCGGTCGATCTTGCCGCGCGTTATGGCGGTGAGGAGTTCGCCGTGATCCTCCCCGAGACCGATCGCGACGGCGCCTGCGAGGTGGCCGAACGCATCCGCCATGCCGTGATGGGCCTGAAGATCGCCCATGGCGCGCCGCGCGCAGGGGTGCATGTGACGCTGAGCGTCGGCGTCGCGACGCAGGTGCCTACGTCAGACCTTGCGCCCGACAGCTTGCTCGGCGAGGCCGACCAGGCGCTCTATGCGACCAAGCGCCTCGGCCGCAACCGCGTCACGTCGTCCGACACCATGCTAGCCGATGTTGCCGGCTTCATCGCCGCCAAACGCGCCAAGCGCGCCGTGCAGCGCTGAGAACGCGCGTTTCCGCCGACTACCGCTGATGTCGCCGGCTCTTTATATAAGGGGGGTAGTTTGTGCGGCGGAGGCTCGTCGTCCCATGCAACCCGTTTCTATCCTTCTGAATATCCTCTGGATTCTCCTCGGCGGCGCCTGGATGGCGTTTGGCTGGCTGGTGGCGGCCGTGATCATGGCCATCACCATCATCGGGATTCCCTGGGCCCGCGCGGCCTTCAATATCGCCGCCTACACCCTGATCCCGTTCGGCTCCCGGGCCGTGAACCGCTATGAGATCACGGGCCAGGAAGACGCCGGCACCGGCCCACTCGGCGTCATCGGCAATCTGATCTGGCTTATCCTTGCCGGATGGTGGCTTGCGCTCGGCCATGTCATCACCGCAGTGCTGATGGCGATCACGATCATCGGCATTCCCTTTGCGTGGGCGCATCTGAAGCTCGCCGGCATTGCGCTCTGGCCGATCGGCAAGACGATTGTGCCGGCCTGATCCTGCAATTCCGTCTCACCTCACGGAGCGATCCATCGTGACCGCCTTGTTTCTTGTCATCTCGACGCCGCGGCCGGAACGCCCTTCCGAGGTCGCCACACGCCGGCAAGGCTTCTGGCCCTGGATCGGCCGCTACGAGGCGTCAGGTGTTTGCAAGCACATCTATGCGCGTGTCGGCCGCGGCGCGGCCGCCGTGTTCAATGTCGAAAGCAATGACCAGTTGCACCGCATTCTGAACGAATGGGCCGATATCATACCGGCCGAATTCGACGTCTATCCGCTGGTCGATATCGAGGCGACGCGGAAGATGCTGGCCGCGCAGGTGGCAGGCAAAGCTGAGTAACCCACCCTACACTTACGCCGCCAAACGCCCGCGATTGTTCGCGGCGAGGATCGGGCGGACCAGCCGGCCGAACCGCTCGGCCTCCTCGTCATGCAGATAGCCGGACAGGCAGAACGAGTGGCAGCCGGCATCGATGAATTGTTGCAGCATGTCGGCGCATTGGCTGGGATTGCCGACCACGGCAATGCCGGCGCCGGGCCGCACCTTGGTGATCCCGGCCCATAGATGCGGCAGCAGCAGGTCGCCATGCTCGCGCGCGAGCTGGCGCACGCGCTGATTGGCGACCGAGTTGTTGTAGAGCGTGTCCCGCTCCTGCTTCAGCCGATCGGTGGCGTGCCGCACCAATTGGTCGGCAGCTTCCCAGGCGTCCTGCTCATCCTCGCGGCAGATGATCTGCAGCCGCATGCCGAAGCCGATCTCGTTCTCGCGATCATGCGCCCGCGCCAGCTTGCGGATCTCGGCGATGTTCTCTGCGATCTTGTCCGGCAGGTCGCCCCAGAACAGATGCACGTCGGAATGCTTGGCCGACATCTCCCAGGCCTGGCGCGAGCCGCCGCCGAGATAGAATTTCGGATAGGGCTTTTGCAGCGGTTTCGGCCGCACATGCGCACCCGAGATCGTGTGGAACCTGCCCGCAAAATGCACCGGACCACTGGTGGTCCAGATCGCTTTCAGGATCGAGACCTCCTCCTCCATCAGTGCGTAGCGCTCTTCCTTGGCGTAGCGCACGCCTTCGGCCTCGACCTCGCTCTCGTTCTGGCCCGCGATCAGGTTGATGCAGATACGCCCGCCCGACATCTGGTCGAAGGTCGAGATCATCTTGGCCATCAGCACCGGATTGATGTAGCCGGGCCGTGCGGCGATCAGCGGCTTGATGCTGTTCGAGCGCGCCGCCATGAAGGCGCCGGAAATCCAGGCCTCCCAGCAGGTCGCCCCGACCGGGATCAACAGATATTCGAAGCCCGCCTTCTCGGCCGCCGCCACCACCCGCTCGCAGAGTTCCTGCGAGCCCGCGATCTGCGCCTCGGCCAGCCCATAGGCCGTGGTGTCGCCATGGGTCGGCAAATACCAGCCAAATTCGAGCGGACGCATGTTTTTCACCGGGGCATTCTCCTGAGCGCGGGCCTTTGTTAAGGCGGAGTTTACAGCCGACAACCCGCCGAACAATCGACCCACGACGCAAGGCCGCCCATTGCCGATATCAGGCCAATCGGCTAAATGATGCGCCTTACGCGCCCGTAGCTCAGCTGGATAGAGCGTTGCCCTCCGAAGGCACGTGTCAAGCTCGCTGGTGAAAAAAGTGACGAAGAAAGAATATTGGAATACAACGGTTTGCGAGGGATGCGCGTAGGGGCTTAACACCTACACAAAACCCGCGTAAGCACTGCGTAAGCAGTAAGCACCCGTAGCTCAGCTGGATAGAGCGTCGCCCTCCGAAGGCGAAGGCCACACGTTCGAATCGTGTCGGGTGCGCCACTCTTTCAGGCCGCGACCAGATCATCCCGCGCTTGATGCGGCCGTCTGACAGACAGTCATCTCGAGTACGGGCGCGCCCCATCACAGCGTCAGATATACCCTTGACGCGAGACACCCCCTAACATGGCCGTCTTTAAGGGTCTCGCCCACCGCCGGGCAATGGCCGATTGCGGCGCGATCTGTTCGAGGTCACCGCGGTCAGCCCTACGCGACTACGGCGGCGTGCTGGCCCAAATGCAGTGCGCTTCGCGCGAACGTCACGGCCTTCCCGTCGTGTACGTGATGATGGGGCGGCCTTATGGCCGGCCGCGTGAAGGCGTCCGCCGCTCCGCTTTTTGACCGCCCCAGTTGCAATCGTGGCGCAGGCAGTCAAAGGGCCCGACTATCTTGTCCCGGCGACGTTCTTGCGCAGCGACGCAAAGCGAGGTGCATCTCGGGCATGCAAAATGACACCAATAGGCGCTCGGCCGAACATCACGTCAGCGCGCCCCTGATCCGCATCCGGCGAGAGTAGGCTCTCCGACAGTTTCTAGGCCGTGTGCTCATAAATCGAACTGATCAGCAGCCGGTATTGAAGTCCGGTTGCTCGGAAACGCCGCTGATCCCTTGATTTAGGTCAAAGCGCCTCGCAGTGCGCGAGCTTTTTTGGAGTGCCTTGGGGGGCGAGTAGCCAGGAGATCGCCAATGTTGAAAACAGCAGTGATTGGAACAACCGCACTCTTCCTCACGGCCTCCTCGATTGCCAATGCGCAATCCTCACAGACGTCCTCTCCTAATCCTGCACCGCAACGGTTAAATGCAAACGACCAGAGTACACTCACGGATATGAGGGTTGATCTGGTAAAGGCCGCGTTGCAGCTGACACCTGAACAGGAGAAATACTGGCCGGCTGTAGAGAGTGCTATTCGTGCGGGCGCGGAGGATCGGAAAGCCCGTATTGCAAAAATCCAGGGAACGGTAGGTATGCGGGCCGACGAAAGCCGTATCGAAGTCATGCGCAATCGTGACCCCATCGCCTTTTTACAACGACGCTCGCAAGCATTGGCTCAACGATCCGCCGATCTGGATAAGCTCGCCGAGGCGTGGCAGCCACTCTACAATACGCTTAGTCAAGAACAGAGGCAGCGCATGGCGGGCCTTGCGATCTTTGTGCTTCGCGAGATGAGTGATGCCGCAGACAGGCGTCGTGCCACACAGTCCGAGGAAAACGAGGACTGAAGCAAGATGCCATGATTGGGCTTAAATAGCCGCATCTGCTCCGACCATTATACGGCAGCAGGGGCGATGTCCGCTTTCGCGCCGACATCGCCCAGCGGGTTCAATGCGCGTCCACTTCGTCATCAAGTGCAGAAACCGCGCGCTTATGAGTACACTCCCTAGCACTACTTTGGCAGAATGTGTTTGCGCCGCTGTTTTTCATGGATTTGTTTCCGGCAGTATGGACACCGTTCAGACGGCGGCCGAAGGATGAGATCGACGATGGCGTGACGTACGGCGGGCATCGTTGGCTGAGGCGG
>DATHMA010000187.1:0-11433 GCA_035487555.1 Bradyrhizobium sp.
CCGCGCGATGAGAACAGGTCGACCTGGAACACCAGCGAGTTCTTGCGGTCGTCCTGGTCGAGCAGGTGCTGCAGCGGCGTGTTGGAGACGATGCCGCCGTCCCAGAAATGATCGGTGCCGATCTTCACCATCGGCAATGCGGGCGGCAGCGCGCCCGACGCCATCACGTGTTCGGGGCCGATCACTTCCTTGTTGTTGTCGAAATAGAGGAAGTTGCCGGTGAGCACATTCACCGCGCCGACGGCGAAGTGGATCTTGCGCGAATTGATCAGGTCGAAATCGACCAGCTCCAGCAGGGTCTCACGCAGCGGCGTGGTGTCGTAATAGCTGGTCGCGGTCCTGGCGCCGGCCGGGCTGAGCCACGGATTGAGCTCATGCGGCTTGAAGAAGCCGGGCTGGCCAAGCGTCGTGGTCAGCCATGTCGAATGGAGGTTGCGTGCCTTGCGCCAGACGTCGCCGTCGGGCGTGTAGTGCCAGACCTTGCGGTCGGTGATGCGCTCCCAGAATATTTGAAGCTTCTCCAGCCGTTGTTCCGGCGGATTGCCGGCAATGATCGCCGAATTGATGCCGCCGATCGAGACGCCGCAGACCCAGTTGGGCTCGAGACCCGCCTCATGCAGCGCCTGGTAGACGCCGACCTGGTAGGCGCCGAGCGCGCCCCCGCCCTGCAGCACAAGCGCGACACGATCACATTTATCCGGCCGCCACGTCTTTGAACCGGCTACATCCGAATCCGGCGATCGCGCATCCATGAGTAAAGACCCCAGCTTTTTCTGTTGGCGACAGAGTTGAGGATGGCGATGACGCCGATATGACAATGGCGCTTTTTTCGGCGCAGCCGGGAGCGACTGTTTCATATCCACGTCAAACAGCGTCGCTAGCAATTTGCTGTCGGCTGCAAATTCCGCGCTTTCGGTTGTCGTTCGATCGGTGACGCGTGCCGATCGATAGCGGCTGCATTTTCATTAAGCAGGCAGGGGATCATTACACATGCGCAAGGCAGATGTCCTAAAGCTTCCGTCCATGCCGATGGCGGGTCCAAGCTATCCGGCAGGGCCCTATCGTTTCATCAATCGCGAATTTCTGGTCATCACCTATGAGACCGATCCGGCCCTGATCCGCGCCGGCCTGCCTGAGCCGCTGGAGCCGATCGACCAGCCGATCGTGAAGTATGAATGGATCAAGATGCCCGACAGCTCGGGCTTCGGCAGCTACACCGAGTCGGGCCTGGTGATTCCTGCACGCTTCAATGGCGAGGAAGTCAACTTCGTCTCGCAGATGTATCTCGACGATGATCCGCCGATCGCAGCCGGCCGCGAGATCTGGGGCTTCCCGAAGAAATACGCGCACCCCAAGCTCGAGATCGTCAAGGATACCCTGACCGGCACGCTGGAATATGCGAGCCAGCTCGTGGCCATGGGCACCATGGGCTACAAGCACGAGGCGATGGCCGGAAACGGCGACCTCACGCGTGACGCGCTGTCGAAGACGCAGATTAATCTGAAGCTGATCCCGGGCGTCGACGGCCGCGCTGAGGTCTGCCAGCTCGTCGCCATCAACCTCACCGATATCGTCGTGAAGGGCTCGTGGATCGGACCGGGCCGCCTGCACCTGGTGCCGCACGTCAACGCGCCGGTTGCCGATTTCCCGGTGCGGCACGTGGTCGGCGCCCACCACTTCCTGGCCGACCTGACGCTGCCCTACGGCCGCGTGGTCTACGATTACAACAAGCAGGCCGATGATATGGCTGAAGCGGCCGAGTAGCTTTGAGCATCTGTGCGGCGTTGAGTCTTCCGGCTCACGCCGCCGCAGATCAGATAGCCGGTAAGGTCAAGCTGCTACGTCTTCCCAGAGCTGCGAAGAACCCCTGATCAGAACCTTGCGTCCCATGGGAGTGATCTGCGGACGTTCTCCGCTGGTATCGGCAAGCCCCAACACGACGAGCTGCTCGATCACGACTCGGCTGGGTGCGCGACGTAGTGTCGCTGCGACGCGAAGTGCTTTGAGCGTCTCCCATTGGTCGGGCAGCAGATCGTAGTCGAGTTCGGCGTTCATACGGCCTCGAAGCATTGGAACTTTCGCACGTCTCTTACAAAGACTGCATGAAGGAGATGCGACCGGAATGAGTCTGTGTTTTGACCCCGGGCGCTATGGCCAAGATCACATTCCGTTGCAATATTAGCGGGATCGGTTACGCGACTGTCATATCTGCGTGCCAAATGACGACATTAACCACCTCGAATCGGGCAGCGCGGGGGGTAGGCTAGGGTTGCCCGGATTGGAAGCGCGCCCTGAACATCGATTGGTTGCAGAAGAAGCTCGGCAGCAGTGGCCGCATCAAGGGCGTGGGCGGCGCGATCCTCAGTATTTTGATTGCCAGCGGCGCGATCTTCGCACTGACCCATGCCCTCAAGAACATCGACTACGACCTGGTGCTGGGGATCATTCGCGACACCCAGCCTAGCGTCATTGCGCTTGCGCTGGTGATGGTCACGGCGTCCTATGCCAGCATCACGCTGTACGACTGGCTCGCCCTGCACACCATGGGCCGCAGGGACGTGCCGTACCGGATTGCGGCGCTGGCGAGCTTTACCAGCTATCCGATCGCCCATGGCATCGGCGCGGTGGCGCTGATCTCGCCCGTGATCCGCTATCGCATCTATTCGAAGCATCGCCTTGGAGCGATGGGAGTGGCCAATATCTGCTTCCTTACCGGGCTCACCTTCTGGCTCGGCAACATGACCGCGCTTGGCTTCAGCCTGCTGTATCAGCCTGCCGCGCTCGGCGTCATCGATCACTTGCCGGCCTGGGCCAACCGTTTGTTCGCGCTGGTCCTGCTTGGCGGCGTCGGCTTCTATCTGGTGTGGAGCTGGCTTCATCCGCGACAGATCGGCCGGAGCAAGTGGCTTGTGAAGCTTCCTTCCGGCCCTCTGGTGTTGGTCCAGATACTGGTCGGGTTGCTCGATCTCACGGCTGCGGCGATCTCGATGTATGTGCTGCTGCCGGCTGGCGTCGATATCAGCTTCTTCCGGCTGATCGCGGTTTTCATCGCGGCAACGCTGCTCGGTTTCGCAAGCCACGCGCCGGCGGGACTTGGCGTGTTCGACGCGACCATCCTGATCGGACTGGGCGACGAGAACCGCGAGCAGCTGCTGGCGGCGCTATTGATGTTCCGCTTTCTCTATCATCTCGTGCCGCTCACGATCGCGCTTGTCCTGTTCGGCGGCGTCGAAGCGTGGCGCAGCTTTCGCGCAAAGCGATCGGCGGCCGCTGCCGCGGCTGTTTCAGACGGGCGAGTTGAGCTTGAGCCCGACCATGCCGGCAACGATCAGCGTCAGGCAGATGATGCGGACCGGATCGGCCGACTCGCTAAAGAGCATCATGCCGACGATGATGCTGCCAACGGCGCCGATTCCGGTCCATACCGCATACGCCGTGCCGAACGGAAGTGAGCGCAGCGCCCATGCCATCAAGGCAAAGCTGAGCAGGATCGCGATTACGGTCGCCGCTGTCGGCCAGAACCGCGTCAATCCGTCGGAATATTTGAGACCGAGCGCCCAACCCACTTCGAGCAGGCCCGCGCCAAGCAATGCAAGCCACGCGCTCATGATGCCGTCCAAAACAAAAGCTGTGGATCAGTGTGCGTAGCTTTGCCGTGCGCGCCGTAAGCGCGGCGCGTTCGTCCATCGTGCAGAATGCTTTTTGCCGTGGAACCCGGCATGTTAATCACAAAGTCGATGCCGAAGAATTGAGCGCGACGTGTCGCGTGCGATCGTCGCGCGATTTCATCGTTGATTTCGCCAGAATGAGCCGGCATTGGCAGGCCTCTTGTCGAAAATGTTCGTTTCCCTGCATGCGATGTTCGCGCGACAAGCATGTGACAAGCGCTCTCCAACTTTGCCTGCATCCTGTGTTGCTGTCGCAAAACTGAAGTGTGCCACCGATAGCGTCGTGGAATTGTTGATTCGAGGCGGGCATGAGTGCGCAACTGATCGCGGACGCGGTGCGGAATGCTGAAGCGCAGAATGAACCGACGATCTGGGACCGTATCTATGCGTTCTGGCTCCGTCGCCTGGTCTACACCCAGATTTGGGAAGATCCGGAAGCCGATATGGCTGCGCTGCAATTGCCGCTCGGATCGACCATCGTCACCATCTCTTGCGGCGGTTGCAACGCGCTGTCGTATCTGACCGCGCAGCCGGCGCAGGTCTATGCCGTCGATCCCAACGAAGCGCATCTCTCGCTGCTCAAGCTGAAGATCGCCGGTATCCGTGCGTTGCCGGGATATCAGGAGTTCTGGCAGTTTTTCGGTGAGGCATCTTCGCCCGCGAATGCGCAACTCTATCGCGAAAGGCTGCGACCGCTGCTCGACAGCGCATCGCGCGCCTATTGGGACAAGCGCAATGTGATCGGTCGTCCGCGGCATGCGCATTTTACCGACGGCTTTTATCGCCACGGTATGCTGGGCCGCTTCATCGGTCTTGCCCATCTCGTCGCCAGGCTCGCCGGCATCGATCTGCGTGCGTTGCTGTTCGCCGATATCGATGCGCCGGAACGCATGGAGGCGCTGGATCGCCTGCATCGGCTGTTTCACTCGCGCCTTGCGCGTCTGTTGACGCGGACGCCGGCCCTGCTTGCTAGCCTGGGGGTCCCGCCGCGCCAGCGTGCGCTGCTCGGCGGCGGCGCACCGCTCAACGAGGTGCTGTATGAGCGGCTGTTCCGGCTGATCAACGGCCATCCCAACGACATCAACTACTTTGCCTGGCAGGCGCTGCTGCGCCGCTACCGTGGTCCCGGCGATCGTTGCCTGCCGCCTTATCTGCAGCGGCGACGGTTTGCGCGGATGCGCAACGACGCCGGCCTCATCATTCCCGTTCACTCCAGCCTGCGGCATTTCCTCGAGAGCCTGCCGGCGCGCGAGGTCGACGCTGTCGTGCTGCTGGACTCGCAGGATTGGATGACGCCTGACGAGATCCGATCGCTGTGGGATACGATCGACCGTGCCGGCAGCGATCAGGTGGCCGTGATCTTCCGCACCGCAGGTAACTCATCGCCGCTGGAGAGCGATGCGCTTGCACCCTTGCGCGAGATCTGGCGCCGCGACGAAGAGCGCAGCGCGATCGGCTATGAGCTCGATCGATCCGGGATTTACGGCGGCTTTCACTGCTATGTGCGCCGCTGATCATTTTAGATAAATCCGCGCGCATGTTGCGATGCGGTGATCGCCGCGTTCGCAGGCGCACCATGCCGCGGGATTTTGCGCGCGAACGTGAGACAGCCCGCCTCACTTCTGCTACGGTTGCCGGGTAAATGAGCTTCACGCAGGAGTGGGTTCATGAACAAACTCGCGGAAATACGCAGTCAGGAGCATATGTGCCGAGAGCGTGCCGCGTTGGATTCCGAGCGTCGGATGTTCTGGCTCGCGCAAGCCGAAGAATGGGAACAGCGCGCGCTCGATGAGATCGCCTATCACTTCCGGGAATGCAATCTCGGTAGCGTCGATTCTCAGTTTTCGATGGCCCACTAGTTCGAACGGGCCTGTCGCGTTAGCGGATCAATTTGGGATTGGTGGCGCTCCGTACGGAGGAGCGCTGAGCCATGTCGTGCGCATTCAGTTCGGACGCAAGCAGCAGGATCAGTGCACCGGCTTTCGCACGGTCTGCCTGACTTCAGCGCCGCAATCGGCGCACTCGTAGATGAAGTCGATTTTTGCCATGCTCCAGTGCGGCTCGATATCTCGCACATACATGGGCAGCATTCCCACGCAGCCTGGGCAGATGACGGGCGCCATCTCGATTTCGTGATGGTGGATAAAGGCTGGCATATCGGCTCTCCTTCGCAACCGCGAGAAGCGCGGTGAATCTCAACCCGGGCGGAGCCTAATCCCTGGTGTCGTCTGGCCGACATCAACTGTTTCGAACGTACAGAGAACGGCGGGCGTTTGTCTGTGCTTGTGGCATTCACGTAACAGCCGTTCGCTGAAAATGCCCGGAAATCGGCCGGATTCGAGCGATTTCAGCTTTCTTCCAGGGTCATAAGCACCATACCGGTCAATGTCGCTCCCACCGCAAACATCAGCGAAGTGAAGCCGATCAGCATGATTGCCGTCACTTTTGGCGCGGCGTTGTGGGCGATCATGTTGGCCAGGTCGTGCCAGCCCGTCAGCACCAGAAGCAAGCAGAAGCCGAGCCCCATCGCCGTGCCCATGGCGGCGTGACCTGCCAGTTCAAGCGCGAGCGCGCCACGCCCGCGGCGAGAGGCTTTCCTTGATCTTTCCCTTGGCGCTTTTTGCGGGGCCATCGGCGGAGCTCTCCATCACCGAAACAAGCTCGGGATGGTGGCGTTTCCCCTTGCTTCGTTTCCCAGGGAAGGAACGTCACGGCATTTGCGGTGTTCCAAAGCAGAAGCATTGCTGCAAAGCGGAAAATCAACAGGCGGTGAGCAGGTTGGGATGGCTCTGCAGCCATCGCTTATTGTGCTAGGAACCGAAAAAAGCCGCTGGATCGGATGAAGAACAAGTCAGGGATTATCGGGGGTATCGTGGTCGCGCTGCTGCTTGGCGGTGCGGGGATGGCGTTCGCCATCGCCTGGCGCCCGGCAATCGCGGCCATCGATCCGCCCAAGCCGCAAAGTTTCGACCTGAGCCTGGTCAAACGCGGTCGTGAGCTCGCGGCGCTCGGCAATTGCAATGATTGCCATACCGTGCGCGGCGCCAAGAACTATGCAGGTGGCCTGCCGGTGCCGACGCCGTTCGGCACGATCTATTCCTCCAATATTACGCCGGATGCGGAAACGGGAATTGGGCAGTGGTCCGAGGCCGCGTTTTTGCGCGCGATGCGGCTGGGCGTCGACCGCGAGGGCCGGCACCTCTATCCCACCTTTCCGTACGATCACTTCACCAATGTCAGCGATGAGGATGATCGCGCGCTCTATGCCTATCTGATGACCCGCGAGCCGGTTCATGCGCCGGCGCGCGACAACCAGCTTTCCTTTCCGTTCAACCAGCGTGTTGCCGTCGCCGGGTGGAAATTCCTGTTCCTGCATCCTGGCACCTACAAGCCGGATCCGACCAGGAGCGCGGAATGGAATCGCGGCGCCTATCTGGTCGAGGGGCTGGCGCATTGCGGCGCTTGCCACACCCCGCGCAATGCGCTCGGCGCCGAGAAGTTGAATGCGATCTTCGCCGGCGGCGCTGTCGATCACTGGCAGGCCTATCCGATCAACGCGCAGTCGCCGGCGCCGGTGCCCTGGAATGCGGATGCGCTGTATGCCTATCTGCGTGACGGCTTCCATCCCGACCATGGCACCGCGCGCGGGCCGATGGCGGAGGTGGTGCGCAATCTTGCCGTCGTGCCGGCGAGCGATGTTCGCGCCATCGCGACCTACATGGCCGAAATCTTTGGCGCGCCGTCCGCCGAGCAAAAGCTGCGGGGCGAGGAGGCATTGGCGCAGGCCAAGTCGGCTCCAGCACCGGCGCCGGCGGACTCTGCGGGGGGCGCGATCTACGCGGCCGCCTGTGCCGGCTGTCATGAAAGCGGCCGGCCGCCGCCTTATGGCGGCATCAATCTCGCGCTGAGCACCGCGATCAGCGGGCCTGATCCGCGCAACCTCGCCAATATCGTGCTCGCGGGTGTGCCCCCGGTCGAGGGCGAGCACAGCCCGATCATGCCGGGCTTTGCGGCGAGCATGAACGATGCGCAGGTCGCGGCTTTGCTGACTTACTTGCGCTCGCGCTTCAGCAAGCAGCCGGCCTGGACCGACCTCGATTCTGTCGTCGCGGAAGCGCGGCGAACGCAGACTGTATCTTTGGAGACTTCGGCGGACGCACGTAATGCCTCCGCCGCTTCAGCCGAGCGAGCAAAACCATGATGACATTGAAGGTCAATGGTCAGGATCACCAGATCGACGTCGAGCCGGATACGCCGCTGCTCTATGTGCTGCGCGATGATCTGAAACTCAACGCCGCCAAATATGGCTGCGGGCTCGGCCAGTGCGGCTCATGCACGGTGATTGTTGATGGCAAGGCGGTGCTGTCCTGCGTGACGCCGGTGCTGCTGCTCGAAGGCAAGCAGGTGACGACGCTGGAGGGGCTTGGGACCGCTGCCGCGCCGGCGCCGATCCAGCGTGCCTTCATGGAAGAGCAGGCGGCGCAATGCGGCTATTGCATCGCCGGGATGATGATGCGGGCGCAGGCGCTTCTGCAACGAAATTCGAAGCCGACCGACGAGCAGATCCGCGCCGAGCTGGCACCGCATCTATGCCGCTGCGGCACGCATATGCGCATCCTGCGCGCCGTGCATCGTGCCGCGCGGCTGATGGATACGGCCGAGCTGGTGCCGGCTGAGCAGAGGAGCGCGCAATGAACGGCCCGGTCATTCTCGATCGCCGTCGCCTGCTTGCGGGTAGCGGCGCTCTCGTCGTCAGCTTTTCACTCACCGGCGCTTTTGCCGAGGACCAAGCGAGTCCGGCCGCGCCGCCCGCGCCGAAGCCGCCGGGCAGTCTCGACAAAACACCATATCTCGACTCCTGGATCAGGATCGATGCCGATGGCGGCATCACTGTATTCACGGGCAAGGCCGAGCTGGGGCAGGGTTTCAAGACCGCATTCCAGCAGATCGCTGCCGAAGAGCTCGACGTTCCCTTCGGATCGCTGAAGGTTATCACCGCCGACACCAAGCTCACCGCGAATGAAGGCTACACTTCCGGTAGCCATTCCATGCAGGACAGCGGCACCGCGATCCAGTACGCCGCCGCGCAGGCTCGCGCGCTGCTGGTTGCGGAAGCCGCCAGACGGCTCGATCTTCCCGCCGAAAGCTTGCACACGGAAAACGCGGCGGTGATTGCGTCGGACGGACGCCGCCTCGGCTATGGCGAGCTCGTCGCCGCCGATTTCCTGCATGTCGAGGCGGTGGCCGGCACGAAGCTCAAGGATCCCGCGACCTTCAAGGTGATGGGGCAACCGGTCCCGCGCGTCGACATTCCGGGCAAGGTGACCGGCGGTGCAGCCTATGTGCAGGATTTGCGCCTGCCGGACATGGTGCATGCGCGCGTGGTGCGCCCGCCGAGCTATGGCGCCGCGCTTACCGACGTCGACACGGCGGCGATCGAGAAGCTGCCTGGCGTCGTCAAGGTGGTTCGCGACGGCAATTTCCTTGCGGTCGTCGCGAAAAAGGAATTCCAGGCCGTCAAGGCGATGCGCGCCTTGTCAGCCGCCGCGAAATGGAAGGAAACGGCCGAGCTGCCGAAGCAGGACGATCTGCTGACCCTGCTGACGACCACGTTGAAGTCGGAGGATCATGCCATCTTTCAGCGCAGCGATCCCTCGGTAAGTGGCCAGAAGACCATCGAGGCGACCTACACGCGGCCCTATCAGTCGCATGGTTCGATCGGGCCCTCCTGTGCGGTCGCGCAATTTACCGACGGCGCGATGACGGTGTGGACTCATACGCAAGGCGTCTATCCCGACCGCGCGGCGATTGCCGAAATGCTGCGCATGCCGCCGGCCAGCGTGCGCCTGATCCATACCGAGGGCTCCGGCTGCTACGGACATAATGGCGCCGACGATGCGGCGGCCGATGCTGCGCTGATCGCGCGCGCTTTGCCTGATACCCCGGTGCGCGTGCAATGGATGCGCGAGCAGGAGCACAGCTGGGAGCCCTATGGGCCGGCGATGGTGACCAGGCTGAAGGCCTCGATCGGCGCCGACGGCAAGATTGCCGACTGGAATTTCGCGGTCTGGAGCAACACGCATTCGATGCGACCGGGCAGCGCCGGCTCTCTTCTCGCGGCCCAGCACATGGAGAAGCCTTTCGCGGTGCCGCCGGCAAAACCGCTGCCGCTCCCGGAAGGCGGCGGCGATCGCAATGCGATTCCGATCTACACGTTCCCGAACGCCCATGTGATGCATCACTTCCTTCCGGACATGCCGATCCGGATTTCGGCGATGCGGGGGCTCGGCGCCTATCACAACGTGTTCTCGATCGAGAGTTTTATGGACGAGCTTGCCGATCTTGCCGGCACCGATCCCGTCGAGTTTCGATTGAAGCATCTCGACGATCCGCGCGGTCGCGACGTAATCCAGAAGGCGGCCGAGCAGTTCGGCTGGCACACCGGACAGCAGGCGCCGCCGGACCGTGGTTACGGCTTTGCCTTTGCCCGTTACAAGAATCTGGCGGCCTATTGCGCGATTGCGAGCGAAGTCGAAGTGAACCGCGAGACCGGCCGCGCCCGCCTGGTGCGTGCGGTTGCGGCCGTCGACAGCGGCCAGGTGGTCAATCCGGACGGGCTGACCAACCAGATCGAGGGCGCAATCATGCAGTCGTCGAGCTGGACACTCTATGAGCGGGTCAGCTTCGACCAGGCCAGGATCACCAGCATCGACTGGCAGACCTATCCGATCCTGCGCTTCGATGCGGTGCCCGAGAAGATCGAGGTACACATCATCAACCGGCCGGGAAAACCATTCCTCGGCAGCGGCGAAACGGGGCAGGGACCGGCTGCGGCCTCGGTCGCAAATGCAATTGCCAACGCCACCGGCAAACGGCTACGTGATCTGCCGCTGACGCGAAAGCGCATCAAGGATGCGATCGACGCCTAAGCGCTGCGCCCAGAGAGGCGCCAACAGGGTTCAATTTGATTCAAGGGAGTAAACGTCATGACGCATGCCATCCGCTTTCACAAGACCGGCGGCCCCGAGGTTCTGGTCTGGGAAGAAGTTCAGGTCGGCAAGCCCGGTCCGGGCGAGGCGCGCATTCGCCACACCGCGGTCGGCCTCAACTTCGTCGACATCTATAATCGCTCCGGGGTTTATCCCTCCCAGTTGCCGAGCGGGCTCGGTGGCGAGGGCGCCGGTGTGGTCGAGGAAGTGGGATCTGGTGTCACCGATCTCAAACCGGGCGATCGCGTCGCCTATGGAGCTGCGCCGATCGGTGCCTATTCCGAAGCGCGCCTGATTCCTGCCAATCGCCTGATCAAGCTGCCCGACAGCATCGACGACAAGACTGCGGCGGCGATGATGCTCAAGGGCCTCACCACGCAGTACCTGATCCGCCAGACCTATCGGGTCAAATCCGGCGACACCATCCTGCTGCATGCGGCCGCCGGCGGCGTCGGCCTGATCCTGAGCCAATGGGCCAAGCATCTCGGCGCGACCGTGATCGGCACCGTCGGCAGCGAGGAGAAGGCGAAGCTTGCCCAGGCGCATGGTTGCGCCCACACCATCATCTACACCAAGGAAGATTTCGTGAAGCGCGTCGACGAGATCACCGGCGGCAAGAAGGTGCCGGTTGTCTACGACTCCGTCGGCAAGGACACCTTCCTGAAATCGCTCGATTGCCTGGCGCCGCTCGGCGTTGCCGCGCTGTTCGGTGCATCCTCAGGCAACGTCGATCCGTTGAATCTCGGCCTGCTCGCGCAAAAGGGCTCGCTCTACGT
>DATHMA010000188.1:0-6864 GCA_035487555.1 Bradyrhizobium sp.
GATGAAACGGCTTCGAATATTACGACGATGGTTCACGCGGAAGTTCGGCCTTGCGCGCGTGGTCTGCCTGTTGATGCTCGTCGCCTTTGCCTTGCTGCGCATGCTCGATCCGGCGCCAATAGAGGAATTGCGCGTCCGCACCTTCGATGCCTTCCAGCGTTTCGACCCCCGGATCAAAACGGCGAGACCGGTCACCATCGTCGATATCGACGAGAAGAGCCTTGCCGATCCCAGGCTCGGTCAATGGCCATGGCCGCGGACGCGCATCGCGGACATCGTCAGCAATCTGACCCGGATGGGCGCCGTGGTCATCGCGTTCGACGTCGTCTTCGCGGAGCCCGACCGGCTCAATCCCGACATCGCCGCCGATAATTTCCGCGGTCTAGACGAGACGACGCGGGAGAAATTGCGAACGCTGCCGAGCAACGACCGGATTTTCGCCGATGCCATCCGCAAGTCGCGGGTGGTGCTTGGCGAATCCGGAGGCCTCGAGGTCCACTCGGACCTCGACAAGGAACTGCCGGTCACCGGATTTGCCATGCTCGGCGAAGATCCGGACCCATTTATATTCAAGCTCGCGGGGCTGCTGCGTAACGTCAAGGTGCTGGAAGAGGCGGCCGCCGGGCGCGGCCTGTTCACCATCGTGCCCGAGCGCGACGGCATCGTGCGGCGTGTGCCGATGATCATGGATGCACAGGGCGAGCGCATGCCGGCGCTGAGCTTCGAGGTGCTGCGCATCCTGGGAGGTTCCGGCACCATCATGATCAAGGCGGACCAGTCCGGCATCGACAGCGTGGTGCTGCAGGGCCTTCGACTGAGAGTGCCGACCGACCGCCTGGCGCGGTTCTGGGTGCATTATGCGCGCAACGATCCGTCGATCTATGTCTCCGCCGTCGACGTGCTGGACGGCCGTGTGCCGCCGGAAATGATCGCGAAGAAGCTGGTCCTGATCGGCACATCGGCAACGGGAATGAACGACATCAAGACGACGCCGGTGTCGCGCGCGATGCCCGGCGTCGAGATTCACGCCCAGGTGCTGGAAAGCGCGCTGACCGGCTCGTCGCTGTCGCAGCCGGCCCATGGCGAGGCGTTCGAGTTTCTCGCCGCCCTGGTCGCCGGTCTGCTCGTGATCGCTTTCGCGCCCAATCTCGGCCCGGCCCGGCTGGTTGCGCTCGGCGCGTTGTTCGCGACCGGCCTGATCGGCACCTCCTGGTACGCCTATCAGTACCAGCGGCAGCTGATCGACTTCACCTATCCGTTGATGTCGACCACCGCGATCTACCTCACTTTGATCTTCTCGAGCTTCGTCAGCGAGCAGAGGCAGCGCAAGCAGATTCGCGGCGCGTTCGCCCAATACATGTCGCCGGCGCTGGTCGAGCAGCTCGCGCAGTCGCCGGAAAAGCTCGTGCTCGGCGGCGAGGCGCGTGAGATGACGATCCTGTTCTCCGACGTGCGCGGCTTCACGTCGATCTCCGAGATCTACAAGCATGATCCGCAGGGACTGACGACCCTGATGAATCGCTTCCTGACGCCGCTCACCAACGCCATCCTGGCGCGCAAGGGCTATATCGACAAATATATGGGCGACGCCATCATGGCGTTCTGGAACGCGCCGCTCGACGACAAGCAGCATCAGCTCAACGCCTGCAACGCGGCGATCGACATGCTGGAGAAGATCGACGAGCTCAACAAGGTCCGCGAGGTGGAAGCTGCGGATGGCGGGCAAGCCTTCATCCCGATCAATGTCGGCGTCGGCCTCAACACCGGCGTCTGCACCGTGGGCAACATGGGCTCGGACGTGAAGTTCAATTATTCGGTGCTCGGCGACAGCGTCAATCTGGCCTCGCGCCTCGAAGGCCAGACCAAGGAATACGGCTTTCCGATCATCGTCGGCTCAAAGACGGCGCTCGCCGTCAAGGACGAGTTCGCGATCCTCGAGCTCGACTTCATCATGGTGAAGGGCAAGAAGGAGCCGGAGGTGATCTATGCCATCGCCGGCCGCGAGGACGTCGCGCAGTCGGAGCGCTTCCAGCGCTTGCGCAACCTCACCATCGAAATGCTGGCCTGCTACCGCACCCGCGATTGGGACGGAGCGCTCGCCGCGATCGACCGCGGCCGCAAGACCGACGAGGCGAATTCGCTGGAGCTGCTCTATGAGCTCTATGAAGAGCGCATCAAGGACTACCAGCAGAATCCGCCACCGGAAGACTGGAACGGCGCGTATCAGCTGCTGACGAAGTAGTGCAGCCGTAGCTGCCGTAGGGTGGACAAGGCGACCGCGTCCGCCGTAGCTCCACGAGCGAAGGCGGAAGCGTGCCCACCATTACCAGCACGACGCTTGAAGGTGGGCACGGCGCGTTGCGTCTTTGCGCACCCTACGGCATGCCCACATGAGAGCCAGAGTGCGCGCCTTGGCGCGATCAAGAAAACCGGAGGCCTTCACATGCCGCAGGAACTGCACATCGGAGACATCGCGAGCCGGACCGGGCGCAGCGTGCACACTATCCGCTGGTACGAGCGGCAGGGCTTGATCCCCGGCGTTTGCCGCGACGGCGGCGGCCGGCGCGTCTACAGCAACTTCCACGTCGGCTGGCTCGATCTGATGGAGCGGCTGCGCTCAACCGGCATGTCGATCAAGGCGATGCGCGAATATACCGCGCTCGCGCAGCGAGGCGCGGCCGCGCTGCCGCAGCGCCACGCTCTGCTAAGCGCGCATCAGGCCAGCGTTCGGCAGAACATCACGCGCTGGACCGATGCGCTCGCGCTGATCGATGCCAAGATCGAATTCTACGACGAATGGATCGCCGGCGGCGAACGACCCGCCGTCACGCCGCATCAACGCGTCAAAACAAGGGCTAGCCGCCGCCCGGCGGCTTGAGCACGCGCTCGACCAGCGCGGTGTCCATATATTCGGTCAATTCCTTCAGCTTGCCGTCGGCGAGGCGTATGACGAAGCAATAGGTGTTGGCGTAACGTTCGCCGGCGGTGGTGGTGGCGTCGCCCTTGCACTCAACGACCACATGGTCGCCGTCGGCGAGGATCCGCGTCGGCATGATGCTCGTGGGCGCGGTGAACTGGGCGTAAAGCGGCTTGAACAGGCGCTCGCGCACCTCGGCCTTGCCGACATAGTCGCCCGACCATGCGATCGAGCCGGTGATGCGCCAGACGAAATCGTCAGCCATCGCCGTGATGAATGGCGCGGGATCGCGGCGGGAGCGTGCCTCGAAGATGGCTTGGACGAGGGCTTTGTTGTCGTCGGCGGTTGTCATGGCTGCTTCCTTGTGAAGAGGACAGCCATGGCTTCTAGGGGATAGAGCGCGCTCTAGGTCAAGGGGCGTTTGGTGAGGTGGCCACGATCGTCGCCCGCCACTCGGTGTCGTCCTGGCTTTCGCCAGGACGACAGCAGAATGCAACGCGGACAGCCCCTTACTCCACCCCGATCGTGGTCAGGTCCTGGAACCAGTGCTGGGCCTGCACGAATTTCTTGATCTTCGGCGACAGCGCGTGGGGGTTGGTGTCGTGCACCACCCATACCAGGGCCGCATCGTCGACGATCAGCGCATGCGCCTGCGCGATCAGTTCGTCCTGCTTGGCGGGATCGAAGGTCTGCTTGGCCTCGGTGATCAGCGCGTCCACCTTCGGGTTCTTGTAGCCGCCCCAGTTGACGCCGACCGGCGCGACCTGGTCGGAGGCGAAGAAGCGCACGATGGCGTAAAGAGGGTCTGAGGTGACATAGGCGATGTTGTTGGCGGTGATGCCGGCGTTCATCTCGTCGGCCGCGCCCTTGCGCCAATGCGTGTAGAGCGTTTCGAGCTCGACCACCTTGAAGTCGATGTCGATGCCGATCTCCTTGAAGCTCTGCTGCAGGAATTCATTCATCGGCAGCGACAGCATTTGCCCGGTGCCCCCTTGCGCGATGATGAAGGTGGCCTTCAGCGGCTTGTCCTTGGAGTAGCCGGCTTCCTCGACCAGCTTCTTCGCCGCGGCCAGATCGTATTTCAGCTCGAAGGTGGGCTTGCCGAACCACGGGCTCGACGGATCGACCTGGCCCTTGGCGGGCTTGGCCAATCCGTTCATCAGTCCGACCACGGCGTCGCGATCGATCGCGAGGTTGAGCGCCTTGCGCAAACGGATGTCGGTCCAGGGCGAACCTGGCAAGACGCTCAGATGATAGTTCCAGACATGCGGCGTCACGTTGTCGACGATCCGCATACCGGCGGCCTTGAGCTGCGGCACCGCGTCGGGCGCCGGCGTCTCGATCAGATCGACCTGGCCGGCGAGCAGCGCGTTGGTGCGGGTCAGCGCTTCCGGCATCGGCACGAGCACGAGCTTGTCGACCTTGGGAATCCGGTTCTTGTCCCAATAGTCTTCATTCTTAGACAATTCGGCGAGTTCGCGCGGCACAAGCTTTGTGAGCTTGAACGGGCCGGTGCCGGAAGGCTGGCTCGCGAACTTGTCCCAATCCTTGCCGAGCTTTTCATATTGCGCCGGGCTCGAGATCAGGAACCACAGCAACTGATAGGGAAAGAAGGAGTCGACCGTCTTGGTCGTGATCTCGATCGTATTGTCGTCGATCTTGGCGTAGCTTGCGACGGAGGGAAGGCGGGTCTTCACCTGTGCGCTCTGCCGCTTGTCGAATTGCGGTGCCTTGTCGTTCAGCACCTTGTCGAAATTCCAGATCACCGCGTCGGCGTTGAAATCGCTGCCGTCATGGAATTTGACGCCCTTGCGCAGGGTGAGGCGCCATTTGGTCTTGTCCTTGTCATCGACCTTCCATTCCGTGGCGAGACCCGGCACCAGTTTGCCGGGCTTGTCGGCGATGCTCATGTCCCATGAAATGAGCGGATCGTAGATGGTGTAGCCGGTGAACTGATAGGCGCCGGCGCCGCGATCGGGCTGGCCGGTCGTGAGCGGGATATCGGCCATCGACATGCCATAGCGCACGACGGTTTCGGCCCGCGCCGAGAGGCCGGACAGGGTGACTGCCAGAATGGCAAGAAGCGTCGAAACTCGCGCGCGCATAAACAAGGACTCCATTGGACAAAGTAGGCCAAAGCCTGCAATCTTGATGCCAGATTAGGCAGATGCGGCGATTGTTCGCGGCAGAATACAAAGACTTGTGATCCCAACAGCAATTTGGCGCAGCGTTTCAGTCATTGGCATAGCCATTGCATACGATTGCTCAGAAAATAGTCACCGAAGTCAAAGAGGAATTGTGACAATGCGCGTCGAGAAATCCGGGACAAAAAGAGCCGTTGTGGCGGCCGCTTTGCTGGCTGCAGCAGTGCTGGCCGCGCCGCGGACGGCCGTGGCGGAAACCGTGCTGCGCATCGGCATGACGGCTGCCGATATTCCGCGCACGCTGGGTCAGCCCGACCAGGGTTATGAGGGCAATCGCTTCACCGGCCTCACCATGTATGACGCGCTGGCGATGTGGGACCTGTCGTCGGCCGACAAGGCAAGCGTGGTGATCCCGGGACTTGCGACCGAATGGAAGGTAGACGATGCCGACCATACGAAATGGACCTTCAAGCTGCGGCCGGGCGTCAAATTCCACGACGGCAGCGACTTCAACGCCGACGCGGTGGTGTGGAACGTCGAAAAGGTTCTGAAAAAGGACGCCCTGCAATACGACGCCAGCCAGGTCGGCATCACGGCCTCGCGCATGCCCACGCTGGTATCCGCGCGCAAGATCGATGACTTCACCGTGGAAATGACCACCAAGGAGCCGGACAGCTTCTTGCCGATCAATCTCACCAATCTGTTCATGGCGAGCCCGACGAAGTGGCGGAAGCTTTACGACGCCGCCAGTGGCGCCGATGAGAAGGCCAAATCGGCAGCCGCCTGGGAAGCCTTTGCGCACGACGCATCGGGTACGGGCCCGTGGAAGATGTCGAGCTTCACGCCGCGCGAGCGACTCGAGCTTGTCAAGAACGAGAACTACTGGAACAAGGCGCGTGTCCCCCATATCGACAAGATGGTGCTGCTGCCGATGCCGGAAGCGAACGCGCGTACGGCTGCGCTGCTCGCCGGCCAGATCGATTGGGTCGAGGCGCCCGCGCCCGATGCGCTGCCTGAAATCAAGCAGCGTGGATTTGTCATCTATGCCAATGAGGAGCCGCATGTCTGGCCGTGGCAATTCTCGCGCGTCGAAGGCTCGCCCTGGAACGACATCCGCGTCCGCAAGGCCGCCAATCTCTGCGTCGATCGCGACGGGCTGAAAGACGGCTTGCTCGGGGGATTGATGGTGCCGGCGACGGGCACCTTCGAGCCCGGCCATCCCTGGCGCGGCAATCCGACCTTCCAGATCAAATACGACAAGCCGGCCGCGCAAAAGCTGATGCAGGAGGCTGGCTATGGTCCGAACAAGCATCTCGCGGTCAAGGTCCAGACCTCGACGTCGGGCTCCGGCCAGATGCTGCCGCTGCCGATGAACGAGTATCTGCAGCAGGCGCTGGCCGAATGCTATTTCGACGTGCAGATCGACGTCGTCGAATGGAATACGCTGTTCAGCGCCAATTGGCGCAAGGGCGCCAGCGACCCGGCGGCCCGCGGTTCCACCGCGATCAACGTTACCTATGCGGCGATGGACCCGTACTTCGCGCTGGTGCGTTTCCTGCAGTCGTCAATGGCGCCGCCGGTGTCGTACAATTGGGGTTACATCAATAATCCCAAGTTCGACGAACTGGTCACCAAAGCGCGCCAGACTTTTGACGCGGCCGAGCGTGACAAGGCTCTGGCCGAACTGCACGCGGCCTCGGTGGACGATGCGGCGTTCCTCTACGTCGCCCACGACGTCGCCCCGCGTGCGCTGAGCCCGAAGATCAAGAACGTCGTGCAGCCGAAGAGCTGGTTCGTCGACTT
>DATHMA010000189.1:0-2054 GCA_035487555.1 Bradyrhizobium sp.
TCTGATGGCGAGCGCGATCAGCATCGGACTGCTCTCCTATCCGCTGTTCTCGCTGATGACCAACGGCACCGGTCTCGCTCTGGTGCTGCCGCTCCAGATCCTGTTCGGCATTTTGCTTGCGCTCTATTCGGGCGCGGGCCCTGCGGCGATCTCGGAGATCTTTCCGACGCATCTGCGCTCCACCTGGATGTCGAGCGGCTACGCGCTCGCAGTCGCCATCTTCGGCGGGTTCGCGCCGTTCATCGCGACCTGGCTGATCCAGGCCACGGGATCGCCGGTGTCGCCGACCTATCTCTATCTGTTGCCTTCGGCGGTGATTTCACTGCTCGTGATCTGGAGCCTGAAGGAAACCGCTGGGACAAAACTGAGCTGAGTAAGCGAACGAGCGTAGTCCATGCTCATCCGGTTCGACGGACGCACCGCGATCGTGGCGGGAGCCGCGCGCGGCATCGGCCAGACCATCGCGCGATCGCTGGCAAATGACGGCGCGCGCGTCATCGCCTGCGACCTGCTGGTCGATGATCTTGCAGCCCTTGCCGGCCGCGTCGATGGCGGCGGCGAGATCATCGCCGCCAAGGTCGACGTCACCAATGAGGCCTCCATCGCCGAGGTCGTGCGCACAGCCGGCGGCGCCGATATCCTGGTCTACGTCGCGGGCGGCGTGCGCGGCCAAAGGCCCCGGCCCCTGGAAGAGGTGAGCGCCGACGATTTTGACGCCATCGTCGATGCCAACCTCAAGGGCGCGTTCCTGTTCATCAAGGCTGTCGCACCCGGGATGAAGACAAAAGGTACGGGGCGCATCGTCACCATTTCGAGCCGCGCCGGCCTTGCCACGAGCCTCACCGGCATCCAGAGCTATCCCGCCGCCAAACACGGACAAATCGGACTGGTCAAACAGCTTGCCCAGGAGCTCGGGCCTTTCGGCGTCACCGTGAATACGGTTGCGCCCGGCTTCATGGCGACCAGCCCCGATTACGAGCGGCAGTGGAACGACTGGCCGGCCGCCTTTCGCGACAATTTCGTCAATACGATTGCGATGCGGCGCATGGGCGCGCCTCAGGACATCGCCAATGCGGTGACGTTTCTGGCCTCCGACTACGCCTCGTGGATTACGGGGCAGACGATCCCCGTCACCGGCGGCCCGCTGTAACAATCATTCGGGAGGACCATCATGAACGAGACGTCGAAGCTCGAACCCTGGCAATGGCCGGAAGAACACTGGCGCGGGCTGGTCAACCAGGTCCGCGCCGGCAAGACCTACCGGCCCAAGACCTGGAAGGGCGGCGCGCGATGCGCGTTCGCGCTGTCGTTCGATTCCGATCATGAGACCAATGAGCTGCGCGACGGCGGCAAGTCGATCGGGCGCATGGCGTGGGGACAGTATGGCAATCGTGTCGGCGTCCCGAGCATTCTAAAGCTGCTTGCGAAACAGTCGGTGCCGGCGACCTTCTATGTGCCGGCCGTGTGTGCGCTGCTCTACCCGGACGAGCAGCGCCGCATCATCGCCGAAGGGCACGAGCTCGGCATCCATTCCTGGATCCACGAGCTGAACTCGGTGCTTCCCTATGAGGCCGAGAAGGATTTGATGATGCGCGCGGCCGACGTGCTGGAGAAGACGACCAAGGCGCGGCCGGTCGGCGCGCGCACCGCGTCCTGGGATTTCTCGCCGCACACGCTGCGCATCACCAAGGAAGCCGGCCTGCTCTACGATTCCTCGCTGATGGCCGATGTCGATTGCTACGAGCTGCTGCTCGACGGCGAGCCGACCGGCGTGATCGAATTTCCCGTGGAATGGATCCGCGACGACGCGGTCTATTTCATGATGCATCGCTTCCAGGGCCTGCGTCCCTACACACCGCCTTCGGATGTGTTCGATGTGTTCAGGCGCGAGTTCGAGGCGGCCTATGAGGAGGGCGGCATCTTCCAGCTCACCTGCCATCCGCACATGATCGGCTATCGCTCGCGGCTCTGGATCATCGAGGAGCTCATTCGCCTGGCCAAGGCGAAGGGCGACGTCTGGTGCGCAACCCATGCCGACGTGGTCCGCTACGCCC
>DATHMA010000190.1:0-2315 GCA_035487555.1 Bradyrhizobium sp.
CGTGTTCGACTGATAATCGACGTAAACGATCTCGACCTTGTACTTCTTGCCGCCGACCGAAATCCCGCCGGCCTTGTTGGCCTGCTCGGCCCACAAATCATAGCCCTGCTGCTGCTTGATCGCTTCCGGTGCGAGCGGCCCTGTGATCGGCAGTGGCGCTCCGAAGCGAATGACGTCCTCTGCCGAAGCGGCCGATGCCGCGATCGCAGGCAGCAACAAAGCAAGGCCGACTGAACGGGCGAGCCGGGAAGCGAACCAAGACCGAACCATCTGAACAATCTCCATGGGACCGGGCGGTCGCGAAAATCATGGCAAATGCGTGGTTCGAATAAAAGCATTGAAATTAGAGATGAGAGGTCGAATAATTCGAACGCTAGCCAAGCCCTGCCCGCCCCTTGTGCAAGCTATTGGACTTGGCGGATTTGGACTTGGCGGATACGGAGACTTTCGTGATCGAATCGATCGCCATCCGGTACTTCCGTGCGGTCACCGAAACTGGCTCGATCAAGCAGGCGGCCGTCGCGCTGCGGATCGCGCCGAGCGCCATCAGCCGCCAGATGCAGGCGATCGAGGAAGAACTGTCGGTCAAGCTGTTCGAGCGCGGCGCGCGCGGCATGGCGCTCACCGGCGCGGGCCACCTGCTCTATCGCTACGCGGTGGAGAACCGCAGCCAGCTCGACAATATCCGCGTCAGGGTCCAGGAGTTCGACGCGCTACGCCGCGGCCAGGTCAAGATCGCGACTGTCGAGGGCATGCTGGCGAATTTCCTCTCCAATTTCGTCATCGAGCTGGCGCGCGACTATCCCGGCATTTCCGTCTCCATCACGGTGCTGGGCTCGCGCGACGTCGCCGAGATGGTGGGGCGCAACGACGTCGATCTTGGCCTGGTGTTCGGACGCGCGCCGCGGCGCGACCTGATCGAGCTCGCGCGGATGCGCCAGTCGCTATGCCTGATCGTCTCGCCCCGCCACCCGCTGGCCTCGCGCGACCATTGCACTATGAAGGACCTTGCGGGCTTGCGCGTAGTGGTGCCCGATCCTTCCTTCGGCATTCGCCAGGAGATCGATCGCGCCTGTGCTCAAGCCAAGACGCGACTCGAGATCTGCAACGAGACCAACTCACTGGCGTTTGCCCAAACCCTTGCCGCGCGCACCGATCTCGCCACCTTTCTGCCGCGCGACACCGCGATGCCCTCCATCGAGGCAGGATCGCTACTGGCGATCCCGTTGCGGGACAAACGGCTCGAGGCAACACAGGTGACGCTGGTGCAGCTCGCCGCACGCAACATGTCGCCCTCGGGGCGGCTGGTTGCCGATCTCCTCGTCGGCCGGATGAAGACGATGAAGGACTGAAGGCGGCGCCGTTACGCGCTACGCCCACTCGCCCTTGCGGAACACCGGCACGCGCCGGCCGTCGGCGTAAACGCCGTCGATATCCGTCTTATCGGATCCGATCATCCAGTCGATGTGGATGAGGCTCTGGTTGCCGCCTTGCGCCACGATCTGCTGCGGCGTCAGCTTGGTGCCGTCGATGAAGCACTTCGAATAGCACTGGCCGAGTGCGATGTGCGAAGCCGCGTTCTCGTCAAACAGCGTGTTGAAGAACAGCATCCCGCTTTTGGAGATCGGCGAGGAATGCGGCACCAGCGCCACTTCGCCGAGACGGCGCGCGCCCTCGTCCGTGTCGAGCACCTTGTTCAGGACTTCCTCGCCACGCGAGGCCTTGGCCTCGACAATGCGGCCTTCGACAAACTTCACCTGGATGTTGTCGATCAGCGTGCCCTGGTAGGACAGCGGCTTCGAGCTGACGACATGACCCGACACGCGCCGGCAATGCGGTGTGGTGAAGACTTCCTCGGTCGGAATGTTGGCGTTGCAGGTGATGCCGTTTTTCGCGGTGGAAGCGCCGCCTTCCCATTCATGGCCGTCCGCGAGGCCGATGGTGAGATCGACACCCGGAGCCGAATAATGCAGCGCGTCGAAGCGCTGGCCGTTCAGCCATTGGGTCCGCTCGCGCAAGACCGCGTTGTGCCCGTCCCAGGCCTCGACCGCGCCATCCTTGTCGACGCGCGAAGCGGAGAAGATGGCTTCCGCCAGCTTCGCCACCGCGACGTCCTCGGCATCGTCGGGGAAAACCTGCTTGGCCCAGGCGAGGCTCGGATAGGCAATGATGTTCCAGTTGGTGTCGAAATTGACGATCTTCTCCAGCGCGGGCTGGTAGGCCTTCGAATTCGCCCGGCTCGCGCGCGCTACCCTGGAAGGATCCTCGCCCGACAACAGCATCGGATTATCGCCGACGATGGCAAGCCGCGCGGT
>DATHMA010000191.1:0-25558 GCA_035487555.1 Bradyrhizobium sp.
CCACGGTTTATCTGACCAGCCAGCCGCTGTCCGGCGCCATGCGGGCCAAAGCCATTTATCGCGCCATCGGCACCTTCGTCGGCGCTGCGGCCATGGTCGCCATCATCCCCAATCTGGTCAGCGCGCCCGAGTTGACGACGCTTGCGATCATACTCTGGGTGGCGCTCTGCGTTTTCATTTCACTGCTCGACCGCACGCCGCGATCGTACATGTTCGTGCTGTCGGGCTATACCGCGGCATTGATCGGCTTTCCGAGCGTGCTTGCGCCTGGCACGGTGTTCGACACCGCGGTGTCCCGCGTCGAGGAGATCACGCTCGGCGTCGTCTGCGCCGCCATCGTTCACAGCGTCTTCTTTCCTCAAAGCGTGTTCTCCGCCTTTGAACAGAAGTTGAGAGGCGCCATGGCGGACACGCGCCGCTGGCTTGCCGACGGCCTGATCCAGCAGGCCAGTCCGCAAGTCGAGATGGAGCGGCGCCGGATCGCCGCCGATATCAGCGAGCTCTATGTGCTCGGCACCAGCCTGCGCTTCGACACCTCGCCGCATCGGCCGGATATCGGCACCATCAGAGCCTTCGACCGCAAGATCGTCGCGCTGCTGCCGCTGGTGAGCGCCCTCGAGGACCGTCTGACGCTGCTTCGGCGGATGGGGCCGCTTGATGCAAGGCTCGCGCAGGCGGTGGAGGGCGTTTACGACTGGGTGAAGGCGAAAGAGCCAGGCGACGAACGACGCGTGGCAGAGCTCAAGGAAGCCTGCCACGCGGCCACGCCGACGGTCGGCCCAGAGTCGAGCTGGGCGGATCTCCTGAGGCTCAACATCTGCGTGCGATTGATCGAGCTGATCGACGCCTGGCAAGCCAATCTCGGCTTCGTTGATTATCTCGCCGATCCCGAGCACCCGCCGAGCGCCGACATCCGCGCCGCCGCCGCCGAGATCGGCCCCAAACCGATGCATACGGATCCGGGCATCGCGCTGTTGACGGGATTGGCGGCCGCCGTTGCCATGAGCATATGCGGTTTCTTCTGGATCGCCACCGCATGGCCGGAAGGCGCCAGCGCCATAGCCTTTGCGGCCGTGGCCAGCACCTTGTTTGCTGCCCTGGACGATCCGACGCCGACCATTCGCAACATTACCCTCATGCTGGCGCTGTGCATTCCGATCGTGCTCATTTACCAGTTCTTCGTGTTGCCGGCGATCACCGGCTTCGTTCTGCTTTGCATCGTGCTCGCCTTTGTGCTGATTCCCGCTGGCCTGTTGATGGCGATCCCGGCCTATGCGCCGGTTGGTCTCGCGCTCGCTTTGGGCTTCTGCGTCGAAATGAGCCTGCAGACGGCCTATACGGCTGATCTCGCGGCCATCGTGAATTCCAACGTCGCTTTCGTGCTCGGCGGCGTCGCGGCGCTGATCGTGACCCGGCTGATGCGCGTGATCGGCACGCAGGAGAGCGCGCGGCGCCTGCTGCGGGCCATTTATCGCGACCTCGCCGACCTTGCCGCCGGGCGCTCGCATCCGACCCGCGAGCAATGGGTGAGCCGCATGATGGATCGCGTCGCGCTGCTGTTGTACCGGCAACCGCGCTTCGAGCCGCGGCCGCGGCATGAATTCGCCGATGCGCTCGAGGATCTCAGGCTCGGCGTCAACATGATCGAGACGCAATCGATGGCGCCCACCATGTCGAAGCCGGCGCAAGACGCCCTGGCGGCGATGTTCCCGACCATCGCTGCGCATTTCAATGCCCTGGCGCACGGCCGGGTGGCGCCGCTTGCCGATGATTTGTTGCAAAAGATCGACACTGCGATCAGCGAAGTGACGGCCTGCACCGCATCCAGCCATGCCTGCATCGCCGCGATTGTCGGCATGCGCCAGACGCTCTACCCTGATGCGCCGGCCTATCAGCCGCGGCCAACGGGGCAGGCTGATGCAGCGCCAGCCGGGCCGACTGAGGCCGCCAGCGTTGGGAGCGTATCGTGATTGGCGAGTTCGATGTCTATGGCGTGTACTTTCCGGCCTTCGCGGTCTTTGCCGCCATCGCTCTGTTGCTTCAGGTCGTCGTGATCAACCGGCTGTTGGATGCCTTCGGTTTCTATCGTTGGGTCTGGCATCGCGCGCTGTTTGACCTCGCCGTCTACGTCATTCTGCTCGGCGTCGTCACGGCGGCGGGCGTGAGCATCCTGCCGCTGGTATGAGATCGTGAGGATAATGGAGCCATGAAGAACATTTTCGCCTCGACCGGTCGCGTGCTGCTCACGCTCGTTGTCGTCCTGGTCGCGATTGCCGTCGGCTGGCAGCTCTGGAGCTATTACATGCTCGAGCCGTGGACGCGCGATGGGCGTGTGCGCGCCGACGTGGTCACGGTCGCAGCCGACGTTTCGGGCCTGGTCAGCGACGTCTTTGTTCACGACAACGAAAAGGTGACCAAGGGCCAGAAGCTGTTCCGTATCGATCAGCGGCGCTTTCAATATGCGCTCGACCAGGCAAAATCCGATGTCGCGAGCCGGCAGGCGACGCTCGACCAGGCCAAGCGCGATCTCGATCGCGCCAAGAATCTGAGCAGTGTCGCGATTACCGTCCAGCAGGTCGAACAGCGGCAGCAGGCCGTCGACGTCGATCAGGCCGAACTCGATGCGGCGAACGCGGCGCTTGAAGTCGCACAGCTCAATCTCGAGCGCTCGACGGTCGTGGCGCCGGTCAACGGCATCGTCACCAATTTCGGTCTGCTGCCGGGGCGCTACGTCAATGCAGGTGCTGCCGTCTTTGCGCTGATCGATTCCGACACGTTCCGCGTCGAGGGCTATTTCGAGGAAACCAAGCTGCGGCGCATCCACGTCGGCGAGGAGGCCACCGTCAAGTTGATCGGCGATGCGCGCGTGCTGTCAGGACACGTCGAGAGCATCGCCTTGGGTATCGAGGACCAGAACCGCACCACCAGCAGCGAGCTGCTCGCGTTTGTCAACCCGACCTTCAGCTGGGTGCGTCTGGCCCAGCGCATCCCCGTGCGCATCAAGCTCGACGATGTGCCGCCGGACCTGCAGCTGGTCGCCGGGCGCACAGCCACCGTATCGATCGGGAAGATCAGCTGGTGGTGAGAGGAGACAGGCTGTTCGCGCGGAAGAAGGAGAAATCGCGGTGCTCGATCATGTTCTCAAATTCATGACGCTTGGGACCCTCATCGTCAGCAGCGTTGCCATCTACACGGCGCTGCATACCAACAACCGGCGGCTGGGAGCCGATATCTTCCTCAAATACTCCGATCGGATATCCAACCTGCGGCGCAGCCTGCCGACGTCTGCCTTCTTCGAAGCGGATATTTCCGGAAACACGGAAATGACGCCGGAAGAGCGCCGGACGGCACATGAGATGATCCACTCCGTCTTTGAGCTCTATGAGCTCAAGGTGCATGGCCTCGTGCCACCGGCGATCTGGAAGATCAGGGAGCCCGACATGGAACGACTGCTTTCGCTGCCGGTCTTCCGCCAGGAATTGGCGGCCTTGCAGGGCCGATTTGCGCGACATCCACGCTTTGCCGCGTGGATCGAACAAATCAGCCAGGGCAAGGCGTAGACCGGTGACCGAGTGGTACCTCGTCTGGATCGAAGGCCTGCGCGGACCGGAGCCGCAGAAATGGTCATCGGAGGGCCTCTGGGGCCAGCTCGGCCGCACCGATGTGATCGTGCGGTTTCCGTTGTCGGAGCGCGAGGCGGAGTTGCCGCTCGATCAGCTGGCGCGGCTGCATCCGGTGCCGCGGTAGAAATTGACAACAAGGAAATCTCATGACCCTGCCGCAAGCCACCCCCGACGATCTCGCCGCCGTCAAAGCCTGGTTTCGCGAATTGGCCGAGCACGTGGGAGCCGTCGACTTCGCCGCCGCACGGCATCTCTTTGCCGAGGACTTTTTGGCCTTCGGCACCTTCACCGATTTCATGATCGGGCGCGAACTCGCCGAGAAGAACCAGTGGCGCAATGTCTGGCCCACCATCGATGGTTTCGTCTGGCGGCTCGACGATGCGAAGGCGCTGGTCTCGCCGGACCGGCTGTTCGCGGTCGGGCTCGCGGTGTGGGATTCGACCGGCTACTTGCCTGACGGCAAACCGTTCGACCGCAAGGGCCGCGCCACGGTGTCCTTCGCCCGCGCCAAGATCGGCGATCCTTTCGTCGCCACGCATACGCATATGTCGCTGTTCCGCGGCACGCCGGATGCTTCGCACGGCAAGAAGCCGTCGAAGAGTTGATGGGAGATCAATCCGCCGGCCGCCGGCTCAAGCCGTGCCCGTCCCGCGCCGATCGCGGTTGGCCTGCAAATAATACAGCCGCTTCGCATGCAGCATCTTCAGGTCGGCGCGCTTGACGACGAGCTCCAGGCGATCGCCGGGGCGGCTGGTGGCGATGCCGGCGGAGATGCTGAGCTCGCTGTCGGGATAATACTGGTTGTTGAGCGTGACGAGCTGGTCGAGCGAGGCGAGCACCGCTTCGCCGACCACAGTATCCGTGCCGGGCAGCAGCACCGCGAACTCGTCGCCGCCGATGCGCGCGGCCGAGGCCGGCTTCTCGACCAGCGAGCCGAATACTTCGCCCGCGCGGCGGAGCAGTGCGTCGCCCGCGGCGTGTCCGAGTTCGTCATTGGCCTTCTTCAGCCCGTTGATGTCGGCGATGATGATGGTGACGGGCTGCGGCCCCTTGCGTTCGAGCCGGTTGAGCTCGTCGACAAAGAAGGAGCGGTTCAAGGTGCGCGTCAGCACGTCATGGGTGCCGAGATATTCGAGATAGGCTTCCGCCTTCTTGCGCGCGGTGATGTCGGTCAGCGCGACCTGAACCCGCGACCAGTCCCGCTCGTGGCCCGGCAGCACCGAGAACTGCAACAAGAGGTGCAGCTTGGTGCTGTCGAGCGCGTAGTTCACCACCTCGCGCTGCTGGAACAGCTTGCCGTCCCAGAGATCGACGAGCTGCTCGCGGAAATGCGGCTCCATATCGTCGCGAAACACGGAGGCGAGATTGCGCAGCAGGGTCGGCTTGTCCGGTGCGCCGAACAGCTCCAGCGTGCGGCTGTTGACGTCGATCACGCGGATCTCGCTCATGCAGCGCGGTACGAACTCTTCGTGCACGTCGGTGAAGACGCGAAAATCCTCGACGCCGCGCATGCGGACGTCGTCGATCAGGCGTTTCACCGCGCTGAAATCCTCCACCCAAAGCGACACCGGCGAGTGGGCGAACAGGCCGAAGGCGTAGTTCTCGCTGGTGACGAGGCGGCGGCGGGCGGTTTCCCGCTCGGTCACGTCCTCGATCGCGATCATGACGCGATCCCAGTTTTCTTCATGGCCGGGAACGATGGTGGCGCTGAGCTGGATATCGAGCCGTTCGCCGTCGAGCGTATAGTTGACGGTGTGGCTGGAAAAGGTGGTCAGCCCGTCCCAGAGCTGGGCCAGCTCGTCGATGTGGCTGGTGAAGGCGTCGTCGCGGATCACCCGGCCGAGATTAGCCATCAAATGTTCGAGATCGCGGGCGCCGAACAGCGACAGAGTCTTGCGGTTGACCTTGATGATGCGGATGCGTTCCGAGCACTGCCGCACGCGCTCGGGGTTGGTGGCGAGGAAGGCCTTGATGTCGGTGACGCCGACCGCCTGCCACTCGGCGAACAACGCCTTGACCGCGCTGTAGTCCTCGATCCACAGCGAAACCGGCGCCAGATCGAACATCTTGGCGTCGTCGTCGGGGTCGGCGGGCGGAGCGAGCATGTAAGCCGTGGCAGAATCAGTGTGCGGATGCAGCATCGATCTAGACACAACTGGCAGGGATTCACCATCCCGCCGGCGGCCCGCGGGAACCGGCCGGAACTAACGCCACAGGATCCGATAATTCGACACCATCTCGTAGCCCTTGCGGGGGCCGCGGACGATATGGGTGATCGCGATCGTCTCAGGGCCGAATCCATAGCGGGACGCGTAGTGATCGGGATCGCAGGCATGTTCGCCCTCGGCTTCCCAGGTTCCGTTTGGCGCGCGTTTGAGATCGAGAATCTCAAAAATCCGCGCCGGCCGCTCGTCAAAATAAACGACGATGCGGTCTGCCTCGTATCGATAAATGTAGCGGCGGGAGGCCTGGATATCCGCGTTATCAGGCTTTGCGAGGATGCCGTTTTCCTCGTATCGGAGCTCATTCGGCCCCTGGGCGCGAAAGACGGCGCTGCCGTGGAACTTCCAATCGCCGACGGTCCGCGACAGCTCCCACGTCCCGGCAAGGGCGGAGAAAACGTCTCGCGCCGAGCGCAGCTCGATGTCGTCGGAAGCCTGGACCGCATTCATGGGCCCATCCTGACACAACCGAACCGGTGTGTGGAGGCGTCTTGCGGGCATCCGGATGGCGCTATTATCGTTGGACTGGAAAGTTCGCATGGAAGGGGGCGCCATGCCGGTCGCAGGTGAAACGGAACAGCAAGCTCGCCATGCCGGCTCGGCGCTGGAGAATCTGCGCGTCTTTCTCCGGCTCGGGCTGACCTGTTTCGGTGGGCCGATCGCCCACATCGGCTATTTTCGCGACGAGTTCGTGGTGCGCCGGAAGTGGATCGACGAGCAGGCTTATGCCGACCTCGTCGCGCTGTGTCAGTTCCTGCCGGGACCGGCCTCGAGCCAGGTCGGTTTTTCGATCGGGCTGATGCGTGCCGGCTATCTCGGCGCCTTGGCAGCGTGGGCCGGCTTCACGCTACCGTCCGCGATCGCGCTCGTGCTGTTTGCTTATGGCGCCGGCGCGCTGACCGGCGCGATCGGCACGGGCCTGTTGCATGGGCTGAAGCTGACGGCGGTCGCGATCGTGGCGCAAGCCGTCTTCGGCATGGCGCGCTCGCTGTGCCCGGACCGCGAGCGGGCCTCGATCGCGGTGGTGGCGACGCTCATCATCTTCTTCAGCACCTCGCCGGTGGCGCAGATCGCAGCGATCGCACTCGGCGGCATCGCCGGGCTCTGGCTTTGCCGAAATGGTCCGGCGGCGGTCGCAAGCCATGTAGCGATGCCGGTATCGCGGCGCGCGGGCGTCCTCGCGCTCACGGCCTTCTTCGTGCTGCTGATCGGCATCCCACTGCTGCGCGGCCTCACGGGTTCCTCCGCCATCGCCCTGTTCGAGGCTTTCTACCGCTCCGGCGCGCTGGTGTTCGGCGGCGGTCATGTGGTGCTGCCCCTGTTGCGCGAGGCGTTCGTGGCGCCCGGCTGGGTCAGCGATGATGCGTTTCTGGCGGGCTATGGCGCGGCGCAGGCCGTTCCGGGTCCGCTCTTCACCTTCGCCGCCTATCTCGGCACGGTGGTGAAGATAGAGCCGCATGGCCTCACGGGTGCGGCGCTGGGCCTCATCGGGATTTTCTTGCCCGGCATGCTGGTGCTGCTCGGCACCTTGCCGTTCTGGGATTCGTTCCGCACCCGCGCCGGGGCGCAAGCGGTGATGCGCGGCGTCAATGCCGCCGTCGTTGGCCTCCTCGGCGCGGCGCTCTACAGCCCGGTCTGGACTTCTACCGTGAAGACCAGCGCCGATGTCGGCATCGCGCTGGTCGGCTTCGTGCTGCTGACGATGTGGCGCGCTCCGCCGCTCGTGGTGGTCGTCGTCAGCGCGGCCGCCGGTGTCGCGACCGCGCTGTGGACCGGCTGAGCTTCAGCTCGCGAGCGGCAGGTGCACCTTGGCTGCGTCGTCATGGGCCTCGGACTTCGGCGCGGCATGGTCCTTGTGCAGCTTCCCGCCGCTGATCTTGCGCATGACAGTGTAGAACGCCGGCGTGAACAGAAGGCCGAAGGCGGTGACGCCGAGCATGCCGGCGAAGACCGCGGTGCCCAGCGATTGCCGCATCTCCGAGCCGGCGCCGGTCGCGACCACCAGCGGCGCGACGCCGAACACGAAGGCGAGCGAGGTCATCAGGATCGGCCGCAGCCGCGTGCGGGCGGCGCTGACCGCAGCTTCCCCCGGCGTGGCGCCGGCTTCCTCGGTCTGGCGGGCGAACTCCACGATCAGGATGGCGTTCTTCGCCGCCAGTCCCACCAGCACCACGAAGCCGATCTGCGCCAGCACGTCGATCGCCATGCCGCGCCAGAGCAGCCCCGTCACCGAGGCGAGCAGACACATCGGCACGATCATCACCACCGCGAGCGGCAGGTTCCAGCTCTCATATTGCGCAGCCAGCACCAGGAATACGAACAGCGCAGCCGCACCGAACACCAGCAGCGACGACGTGCCCGGCTGCTGCTGCTGGAAGGCGAGCTCGGTCCATTCGAAGCCGATGCCGGGCGGCAGCACCTGGTGCGCGAGCTCCTCCATGCGATGCAGCGCCGTGCCGGTGGCGACACCGGGTGCCGCGACGCCCATCACTTCGGCGGCGGGGAACAGATCGTACCGCGGCACGCGGTAAGGCGCATTCACGGATTTGAGCTGTGCCACAGTGCCGATCGGCACCATTTCGCCGGACGCGTTGCGTGCCTTCAGCCGCGCGATGTCTTGCGGATCCTGCCGGAACGAGCCGTCGGCCTGCGCGATCACCTGGTAGGTGCGGCCGAGATAGTTGAAGTCGTTGACATACTGCGAGCCGAGATAGACCTGCAGCGTGTTGAAGACGTCGGTCGGCGTCAGCCCGACCTTCTCCGCTTTCTCGCGGTCGATATCGGCATAAACCGAAGGCGAGCGCGTGCCAAACAGCGTGAACACGCCGGCAAAGCTCGGATCCTTGTTGGCGGCCGCGACCAGCGTCTGCGCCGCCTTCGAGAGCGCCTCCGAACCGAGGCCGGCGCGATCCTGCACCATGACCTTGAAGCCGCCCGCGCTGCCGAGGCCCTGCACCGGTGGCGGCGGAATGGTCAGCACATAGGCCTCCTGGATCACCGACAGCCGCTTGCGCAAATCCGCAAGCACAGTCATCGAGGTCAGCCCCGGCACGTCGTGGTTATAGAGCGAGGGCAGGCCGGAGAAGATCGTGCCGGCGTTGGAAGCGATGGTGAAGGTCGTTGCGTCAAGACCTGCAAAAGGCGCGACATGCTCGACGCCGGGCGTCGACAGGATGATGTCGATCGCCTTCTTCACCACGGCTTCGGTGCGATCGAGCGTGGCACCGGGCGGCAACTGCACGACGGTGATGAGATAGCCCTGGTCCTGCTCCGGAATGAAGCCGGTCGGCGCGCGGGCGAACTGGAAGCCGGCAAGGCCAATCAGTGCCGCATAGACCAGAAGCACGACGCCGGTGATCTGCACCAGCCGCCGCGTCAGCCGGCCATAGCTGGTCGACAGCCACTCGAAGCCGTAGTTGAAGCGGGCAAAGAACGCCTGCACCATGCGCACGATCCACGAACCTTGCTTCTTGTGGCCGGGCTCATGTGCCTTGAACAACACGGCGCAGAGAGCAGGGCTCAAGGTCAGCGAGACGAAGCAGGAGATCAGCGTGGAGGCCGCGATCGTGATCGCGAACTGGCGGAAGAACTGCCCGGTGATCCCTGACAGGAACGCCGACGGCACGAACACCGCACATAGCGTCAGCGCGATCGAGATCAGCGCGCCGCCGACCTCGCTCATGGTGACGTGCGCGGCCTCTTTCGGGCTCATGCCGCGCTCGAGATTGCGCTCGACATTCTCGACCACGACGATGGCGTCATCGACCACGATGCCGACCGCGAGCACGAGCCCGAACAGCGACAGATTGTTCAGGGATATCCCAAGCGCGTAGAGGAAGGTGAAGGTGCCGATCAGCGAGACCGGGATCGCGATCACCGGGATGATCGCGGCGCGCCAGCTCTGCAGGAACAGGAACACCACGCCGACCACGAGCAGGATCGCGATAAAGATGGTCTTGATCACCTCGTCGACGGATTTGCCGACGAAGATGGTGGGATCGTAGATCACCTTGTAGTGCAGGCCGGGCGGGAAATCCTTGGCCAAGGACTGCATGGTGTCGAGCACCTCGTGCTCGACCGCGAGTGAGTTCGCGCCGGGTTGGGCGAAGATCAGAAGCGGCATGCCGGGCCCGCGGTCCATGAATGCGGTCGAGCCGTAATCGGCGGCGCCGATCTCGACGCGGCCGACGTCGCGCAGCCTCGTCACACGTCCCTCATTGTCCGACTTCAGCACGATCGAGGCGAATTCCTCCGGCGTCGAAAGCCGCCCCAACGTCTGCACGTTGAGCTGATAAGCCTGCTTCGAGGCGATCGGCGGCTGGTTCAGCACGCCCGCCGAGACCTGGATGTTCTGCGCTTGCAACGCGGCGAGCACCTCGCTCGCCTTGAGATTATGCGCGGCGACCTTGTCCGGATCGAGCCAGATCCGCATGGCATAGTCGCGGCCGCCGAAGATCTGCACGTCGCCGACGCCGGGCAGGCGCGCCAGCACGTCCTTCACATGCAGCGTCGCATAATTGGAGATGTAGAGCGTGTCGCGCGTAGAGTCGGGCGAGTAGAGATGCACCGCGAGCAGGATGTTGGGCGTTGCTTTCCGCACCTGAACGCCGAGCCGCTGCACGTCCTCCGGCAGGCGGGGCAGCGCGTCCTGCACGCGGTTCTGCGTCAGCATCTGCGCTACGTTCAGGTCGGTGCCGATGCGGAAGGTGACGGTGACGGTGAGCTTGCCGTCGCCGGTCGACTGGCTGTTGATGTAGATCATGTTCTCGACGCCGTTGATCTCCTGCTCGAGCGGCGTTGCGACCGTGCGTGATACCGTCTCGGCGGAGGCGCCGGGATATTGCGTGGTGATCTGCACCGTGGGCGGTACGATCTCCGGATATTGCGAGATGGGCAGGATGGCGAGCGCGCCGAGCCCGATCAGCGTCAGGAAGACGCTGAGCACGGTCGCGAAAATCGGCCTGTCGATGAAACTGTGGGTCACGGCGCGCTCCTGTTTTAAGTCTGCGCTCTAAAGTCTGATGCAATTCGGTCGAAGTGGATCGGCGTTGTGACCTCTCCCGTAGGGAGAGGTCGGATTGCATCGCCAGATGCAATCCGGGTGAGGGGTTTGGGTCCCTCGATGGCGCTGCGCCCCCTCACCCGGATCGCTGCGCGATCCGACCTCTCCCCGCTGGGGAGAGGTGAACGGACTCCGCGGCGAAGGATGCGATCGCAGCTCATATTGGTCAGCCTTGCCCGTCGGGACCGGCGTCGAACTTGATGGCGCCGTCCTGCGGGGTCACTTTGCTGCCGGGAATGGCTCGCATCAGTCCGTCGATGATGACGCGGTCGTTCCCCTCGAGGCCGGACCTGATCACCCGCAACCCGCCGCGCAGCTCACCTGTGGTGACGATCTTCGGCTTCACCGTGCCGTCCGGCGCCACCGTCATCACCAGGCGCTGCGACTGGTCAGGCACGACGGCCGCGTCCGGTAGCAGATAAACCGGCGTGGGCGGTGCGATCGCCACGCGCAGCCGCGCGAACTGGCCGGGCGCCAGGAACAGATCCGAGTTCGGAACCGTGGCGCGCGCGTGGATGGTGCCGCTGGAGCGATCGAGCGCATTGTCGATGAAATCGAGCGTGCCCTCGCGCTTGAAACCATCCTCGTCGGAAAGGGCGATCAGCACCTTGTTGGCGAGCGGGCCCGGATTATGCGCGCGCTCGCGCGAGAAGGTGAGAAAATCGGATTCGCTCATGTCGAAATCGAGATAGAGCGGGTCGAGCGAAACCAGCGTCGTCAGCAGCGTGGTCGGGCTGGTCGCAGCGCGGCTGCCCGCGATCAGGCTTCCGAGCGACACCTGGCGCGCGCCGATGCGCCCAGTGAAGGGCGCCACCACGTGGCAATATTCAAGATCGAGCTCGGCATCGCGCACGCGCGCCTTGGCGTCCTCGGCTGCGGCGACCGACGCATCCTGGTCGTTGGTGCGCTGGTCGACGGTTTCTTGCGTCGCGAAGTCACTGCGCTTGAGCGATTGCGAGCGGCTGAGCTGGTTATTGGCGAGCGCGACGCGGGCGTTCGCCGTCGCCAGCGCGGCCTTCGCCTGTTCGAGCTTGATCTCGTAGGGACGCGGATCGATCACGAACAAGAGATCGCCCTTGTGGACGATATCGCCGTCCTTGAAATGGATCTCGGTCAGCGTGCCGCCCACCTGGGCGCGCAGCTCGACGCGATCGATGGCGGAGAACTGGCCGAGGAAGCCGGCCCGGCTATCGACCGCGCGCTGTAACGGCTGGCTCACCGTTACCGGCAGCGCCGGCGTCGGCACGGCGGCCGCCTGGTTGGCCTTGTGTGGCCCAAAGACGAACCACGCGCCGAACAAGGCGAGCAGTGTCACCACGCCGATCGCGGCCGTTCGCCATGTTCGCCGGCGCGGCTGCGCGGGCTCGCTCTGCGATTCTCGTTCAAGCTTGGTTGGGTCGGTGATCTGATCCATGAGACTTTCCGTCAGTCCTTGCCAGGCCGCCCGAAACTCGGCCGCGGTCCGTCCGGCGCCGCGAACTGCGCGCGCCGGCCGCTCCAGGGTGTCGAGAGGGTGATGCCATGTGGTTGTCATGCGAGAAGTGGAAAAACAGTGCGTTGGGGTTGATATCTGGAGGAGGCACTCCAATATGCTTCCCAGCAGATAAACTCGGGGAGGCGCCGTTCAAGGATTTTTGGAGCGATGACACCAAAAATAATTACAGGGAAGAAAGCTGAGGAGGCGAGACTGCACGAAACCAAGCGTGGCCGCGGACGGCCCGTGGTGTTTGATCGCGCCCGCGCGCTGAACAAGGCGATGAAGCTGTTCTGGGAGCGCGGCTACGAGGGCACGTCGTTCGACGAGCTGATCGCGGCGATGGGCATCAGCGCCTCCTCGTTCTACAATTCATTCGGCAGCAAGGAAGCGCTTTATTGCGAGGCCACGCGGCACTATCTCGACTGGGCCGGCGAGTGGTTCAACGCCATCCTTCATGACCCTTCGATCGACACCAGGACGGCCTTTGCGCGCCTGTTCGAGGCGACCGCTGAAGAGTTCACCCGCGGCGATCATCCGCTCGGCTGCATGATCTCGCTCGCGGGCACGCATTGCTCGCCGGGTATGAAGAACATCCGCGACATGATGGCCGAGCACCGCGCCTTCTCCGAGATCGCGATGGCCGAGCGCCTGCGCAGGGGCGTCGCCAATGGCGACATGCCCAAGGAGACCGACTGCGACATGCTGGCGGCGTATTACAGCGCGGTGGCGCGCGGGCTGGCGGTGCAGGCGCGCGATGGTGCTTCGCGGGAGAAGCTGTCGGAGATCGGGCGGCTTGCGATGCGGGCCTGGCCGGGCTGAGTGGCCCTTATCGGACAGTCCGGGCCGCGGCTGGCGGATCGCGGTCTGCGTTCGGCTCGGGAGCGGTAGTCCTGATCCGATGGATGCGGTCGAGCTGAGGCAAGGTGGTCCTGGGAAGCCGCGGCTGCTCGCGCGATGCAATGCGCCGGCAGGAATCACACTTGAAGACGTCCACGACTGGCCGCCCGTTGATTGGCGGCAGCTGGCCGAGAGCCTTCATCTGATGGCCGCAACCCTCGCAGCTCGGCTGATCGACGCAATACATCATGCCGTCGAAGGTAGCGCTTGGACGCGCCGTTCACATCACCGGGAAACTACGCAAAGAGCCTGATACCGCCGTGTTTGTCAGCGCGAACGGCTTGATTCGAACGCCCGACTTTTGCAAATCCGGCAGCATCGTGGCCGCCAGTCGCGCCGAGCGCTGCTCAAGCCGGATGCGCGGCCTTGCCGGCCGCATTCACGTCGATGTCGCTGCGTTTGAGCAGGTAATCGAGCCCGCCGACGCGATACCAGCGGTAGCCGTATCCTTCCATCACCAGTCGGTGGCGGCCTCGTTCGTCAGCCCGGCTGTGGTCCTCGCTGAGCAGGTTGACCAGGAGCTTGCCGGCCTCGCCGGGAAGCCCGGTCGCGAACGCGATCTCGCGCGGCTTCTCATCGAGATTGTGCACGAACAGCGCCGAATTGTTGCGCCAGTCATATCGGATGATCAGGATCGCGGGATCGCGCACAGGGATCACCTTGAAGTCGCCCCAACCGATCTCGGGCACCTCCTTGCGCATGCGGATGATGCGTTCGGTCCAGTTCAGCATTGCGCCGGGATCGCGGCGCTGCCTGGCGGCGTTGACGTGCTCGTAGCCGTAGGGGCCTTTGTCGATTACGGGCATGCAGGGCTTGTCGCCTTTGGTGAAGCCGCCATGCGGTTCGCTCGACCATTGCATCGGCGTGCGCGCGCAATTGCGCTCGGGCAGAGAGAGATCATCGCCCATCGCGAGCTCGTCGCCGTAACGGACGACCGGCGTGCCGGGCAGGGTGAACATCAGGCTATAGGCCAGCTCGACGCGTCGACGGTCACCGCCCAGCATCGGCGCGAGGCGCCTTCGGATACCGCGGTTGTAGAGCTGCATGTCCTTGTCCGGCCCGAAAGTCTTGAACACGGCCTCACGTTGCACCTTGGTTAATCGGCCGAGGTCGAGCTCGTCATGGTTGCGCAGGAACAGGCCCCATTGCGCGGTGGCGGGCCGCGGCCTGGTCGCGGCCAGCGCCTTCGCGAGCGGACGGGTATCGCCGGATGCCAGCGCATAGAACAGGTGCTGGTTGACATGGAAGTTGAACATCATGTGCATGCGGCCGCCGTCGCGGCCGAAATATTCCATGTCGGTCTCGGGAAGCACGTTGGCTTCGGCGAGGATGATGGCGTCGCCCTCGCGCCATTGCAGGAATTCGCGAAAGGCCCGCAGCATGTCGTGTTGCTCGACCGGCTTCTTCACCTTGGCGCCCTTGGTCGCGATCACGAAGGGCACGGCGTCCATGCGGAAGCCGGAGACGCCGAGCTGGATCCAGAAACCCATGATCTTGAGAATCTCGGCCTGCACCAGCGGGTTCGACGTGTTTAGGTCGGGCTGGAAATCGTAGAAGCGGTGGAAGTACCAGGCGCCGGCTTCCTTGTCGTGCGTCCAGGTCGACTTCTGCACGCCCGGAAACACCATGCCCTTGCCGGCATTGGCCGGCCGTTTGTCGGCCCAGACATACCAGTCGCGATAGGGCGAATCCTTTGCGCTTCGTGCCGACTTGAACCAGGCGTGCTGATCGGAGGTATGATTGACGACGAGATCGATGATGACGCGGATACCGCGCTGCTTGCAGCCATGGGTGAACTCGACGAAATCGCCGAGCGTCCCGTAGCGCGGATCGACGCCGTAATAGTCCGAGATGTCGTAGCCGTCGTCCTTGCCGGGCGAGGGCTGAAACGGCATCAGCCAGATCGTGGTGATGCCGAGCCCATGCAGATAATCGAGCCGGCGGAGCAGGCCCTTGAAGTCGCCGATCCCGTCGCCGTTGGCGTCCATATAGGTGCCGACGGACAGGCAGTAGAAGACGCTGTTCTTGTACCAGAGATCGTCGATCATTGGCTCGCCGCTCGATTTGCACCGAGCGATAAGCAGCGGAGGGCGCGCTGGGTTCCGCGCGTGGGCGAAGTTGCCGCAGCATGGCGACTTTCGCCTTTCCGGTGATATTGACGTTTGGGTACGTGTGCGCGAAGCGTCTGGCAAATGGCGGCGATCACTGATCGCCGCCGTGGATGCTCACGCCTCGTTCGATCGGACGACCTCGCGTCCGCGCTCGGCGCCCCGAACCAGCCATTCGATCAGCATGACGATCGCCGGCGTGATCAATGCGATGTAGATGTCGTCGATCCAGAACGGGTCACCCATCACGTACCATACGGTCGTCGTGATCGTCGCGCCGACAAGGCCGAGCGTTGCACCGATGTTGCTGCCGAAGCGCGGAAAATAGAAAGCGAAGATCGCGACGACGGAGATCGACAACCGCAGCGCCCGCGTGAAGAACGACAGGTGCAGAATCTCGGGCACAAAGAAAACCAGCAGCAGCGGAAGAAACCCGATCGGCAGCGCCAAGAGCCGCGACATGCGCAGTTCGGTTTCCACGTCGGGCTTGCGCCATGGAACGTAGAAATCGCGGACGATCAGGGCGGAGATCGCCAGCACCGCGCTTCCGACCGCAACCAGGATCGATGCGATGATCGATACCGTCACGAGTGCCGCGAGAAACGGCGACATGTGGGCGAGAAATACCGGGAAAGCGTAGAGGCTCTTGATGCCGGGGAAGAGGTACTTCGCCGTCACTCCGATGAGCCCAAGCGCGATGCTGATCGGCAGGCACAGGAATGCGGAGATGTTGCACGCCTTGCGGACATCTTCCGGCCGCTTGAGCGACGAGATGGCCTGGATGATGTATTGCGTCGAGAAGATCGCGCCGATGCTCGCGATCGTCCATGCGATGATCGTCGTCAGGCCGATCGAGCCGTCCCAGCTGAAATAGACCGGCGGCAGTTTCTCGACCACGGGTGTCACGCCGCCGCTCATGTAAAGGGCAACGCCGAGCACGATCGTCACGCCCAGCATCTTGAACAGCGTGTGCATGAGCGACACGTAGGCTGTGCTCTTCTGGCCGCCGATCATGCAGTAGAAGGTGCTGACCGCGGCAATCAGGATGGATGACGTCGTGAGTGAAAGACCGAAGGTCGAGGTGAGAACGGCAGCACCGCTCACATATTGTGCGACCAGCACGAGCAGCAGCGCGTAGATCATGATCAGCGACACCGTAAGCTGCGTCGACCTGCCGTACTTCTTCGCGATGGCTGCCGAGATCGTATATTCGCCGGAGGCGTACAGTTTCTTGGCGAGACCCCATCCGAACAGCAGGAATCCGATTGCGACGCTGGCAACCGCCCATGAGGCGGCCATGCCCGATTCGAACGCGGCCTGGGCTACGCCGATCGTCGATTTCGGCGCGATGAACTCCGACATCATGAGCACGCCGATGATGACGGCCGGCACCGAGCGCGCCGCGACCATGAAGTCTTCCGAGGTCCTGGCCCGATACCGGACCGTCAGCCAGGTCGTGACGCCCAGATAGATCACCACCAACGCGGCCGTGATGATCAGGGCCATCCCCTGTGTTCCAGCGCCTTCCATTTGCTTTTGCTCCCCGTTTTATTGGTTTTTGTTGGTGTGCAGAAATTCGAGAATTCGCGCGACGGTCGCTTCGGGTTGCTCCTACTGCACCCAGTGACCGGCGCCTGTGATGAAATGTGGTTCTTGCATGCGGGTAAAGACGGCGCTTCGCATGCGCTCGAGGCCATCAGGAATTTGCTGCGCGCCCCAGTCCCGATCGCCGGCGATGAACAGCGCCGGGCAATCGATCGTCCTGCCGGCGAACAGGGCCAGATTATGCGCAAGGCTTCCGTTCATCCGGCCGCGATACCATTGCAGGCCGCCCTGGAAGCCGGTGCGTCTATATTCCTCGCTGTAGAAGTCCAGTTCACGCTCGGTCAGCCAGTTGCAGGCAGCAATATCGGCGTCTGATGGCATTTCCGGCGCGACCGTCTCGGCCATGCCGAGCTCGCGCGGCACGATGTAGTAGTTCGGCATCTGCGCGAGCTCTTCGGCGATCCAGGACTTGAGCGCAAACGGCCGGTTGCCGGGCCAGTCTCCGCTCTTGAAATGGAAGTAGGCGCGCAGGAACGCATGGACGCCTTGCGGGCAGCGCCACATGTTTTCGTTCGCTCCTGATGTCGCGAAATAGGCGTGATAGTGCTTGCGCGGCGGCTTCAATTTCGCCAGCGCATCGTTGACCGGATCGTTCGTTCGCGGTGGCGGCAGCGGCCAGGATGGCGCGCCCATGAAGGGCGCACTCATGATGATCAGCGAACGAAAGAGATCAGGTCGCACCAGCGCGCTGGCCGCCGCCGCCCCCGCGCCGTAATCGTGACCGACGACACACGATACGGATTTGATGTCGAGCGCCGCCGTCAGCGCCACCATGTCCCGCACCAGATTGAGGACCTCGAACGGTGCGAGATCGGCCTCGAAGGGGATCGGCGTCGGTGAGGTGCGGCCATAGCCGCGCTGGTCGGGCGCAATCACGTGATAGCCGGCATCGGCAAGGGGGCCCATCACCTTGCGCCAGGAGTAGGCGATCTCCGGGAAGCCATGCAGCAGCAGGACGGTGGGACGGTCTCCGGTCCAGCCGGCCTCGAGGACGTGAAAGGCGAGACCGTTCACATCAGGGATGATCCGGGCGCGAATCCCGGATGGCAGCGCGGAAGCGGGTGCAGGTACAATGCCGCTCACACGCAAACTCCATATGCGGTGTGGAGTTGACCAGCATCGCATTGTTTGTTGAAAGGACTCGCGGCTTGAAGTCGCGCGGCGGCCTGGAGAAACTCGACAACATGGTGCAGCAGGACGAACCGGAGCAAGCTCGCTACGTCGTGACGGCGCTGCGCCGCGGCCTGGCCGTGCTGTCGCTGTTCCGCCGCGAGCGGCGCGTCATCACCGTGCCAGAGATTGCCTCCGCCCTGAAGCTCTCCCGCGCCACGGCATTCCGCACAGCCTATACGCTGGAGCGGGACGGTTACCTGCATCGCGTTTCGAATTCGCATGCGTTCCAGCTTGGGCCGAGGGTCCTTCTCCTCGGCTTCGACTATTTGCACGGGACGGAGGTCGTCGCTTGCGGCCGCGAAACGGTCTACGCGCTGCGCGATCGCACCGGTTTTTCCGCCCATATGTGCGTGCGTGACGGCACCGAGATCGTGTACGTCCTGAATGCTTCCTCGCACCACCGCCTGCGGGGCGACATCGCGGTCGGCACCCGCTATCCCTGCCACGCCGTAGCATCCGGCCGTGCGCTGCTCTTCGACATGAGCAAGAGCGAACTCGCCGCGCTCTATCGCGGCGTCAAGATGCATGCCTTTTCCGAACAGACGCCGACCACCGTGGAGAAGCTGTTCGCGATGATCGCGGCCGAGCGCGGGCAGGGATACGCGTCGAACGTTTCCGGCTTTGTCAGCGGCATCGTGAGCGTTTCGGTGCCGGTGCGAGACCAGGAGGGCGCGATCGTGGCGGCGATCAACGTGTCGGATTCCGAAACCGTCCTGAAAGACGTGACCTCGGTGCGCGACGAAGTGTTGCGAGCCGCAAGCCAGGTCTCCGCCCAGCTCGGATGGCGCGGATAGGCTGTGGGCGTTGCCCGACACCGTCAACGCAATTCGTCCGCGTGCAGCGGCATGCCGATCTCGCGCAGCGCGCCCTGGACACGGTCGATCGGAACGTCGCGAACCGTGGTATTGCCTTCGAGCGCAATCGCGGCGGCAATGCCGGCGGCTTGTCCGGTCGCCATGCAGGCCGGAACGTTGCGGCTGCGGCCATGCGCGGCATGATCCGCCGAAATGCAACGTCCGGCCACCAGCAATTGCTCGACATTGCGCGGCACCATGCAGCGATAGGGCAGCTCGTAGGGACGCAGTCCCTGGAAGTCGACATCGGCGCCCTTCACGTCATGCACGTCGAAGGCGGAGACGTCGGCCGCGATGCTGTCGTGAAAGCTCCTGTCGCCGCGGACGTCGGACTCGGTGAGGGTGTAGTCGCCAACGACGTGGCGCGTTTCGCGGACGCCGAGCACCGGCGCGATCTGGGCGATCTTCGCCTGGGAGAAGCCGGGCACCCTGGCGATCAGGAAACGGGCGTATTCCTCGATCTGCCGGTAGCACTCGACGACTGCGGCGCTGAACTCGGTCGGGGAGAACACGTTGACGCCGAGGACGCGGGTTGCGTTGACATACATCAGGCCGTTCGCCGTCTTCAGCGTGATGTTCTCGCGCGGCAGGTCGATGTTGGTTTCCGCTTTATAGGCCTGGATGGTCTTGTTGAAACCGGTCAGCCACAGACCGTAATCGAGATCTTTGTCGTTCGCCGGGATCGCTTGTGCGGGGACATCGTCGGTCTGGCGCGCCCATTGAGCCAGCTCTACGGCGTTGACGTCGGACATGGTGAAATACATGCCGACCGGCTGCATCTTCGGGCCTTCGTCACTGTCCTCGCCGGAGCCCATCACGAACGGCGCGCCGGCGCCGGCCGCGATGTCGCCATCGGCCGAACAATCGATCACGACCTTGGCGCCGATAAAGCTGCGGCCGGCCTTGTTCTCGATCACCACGCCGCTCACCGTCTTCCCCTCGAGGACGGGGCGTGACACCACGGTTTCGAACAGGATCTGCACGCCGGCATCCGCGCACAGGCGCGTCAGCAGCATCTTCATGATTTCAGGGTCGCATGGCGAGGCGATCTTGACCTTTCCGGTCTTGGTGCCGGCAAAGTAATCGTCACCGGCGGCGCCTTCGGAACGGGCGAGCGTCCAGAGCTCGAGCGGCAGGCCGCCGACCAGCGCGCCTGATGGTTTGGTGTTGAGGCCGAGCGTGAGATTGCCGCCAAGCGAGCCGAAACGCTCGATCAGAACCACCTTCTTGTTGCGGCGTGCCGCTGCCACGGCAGCGATAGGACCGGTGGTCCCGCCGCCAACGACGACGATATCGGCCTCCATCAAGACGGGAATGTCGCGAGCTGGCTCCTGGATCGTGCGCACTGTGTTCCTCCGGCTTGCTTCATATACGAAGCAACAGTTCATTTTCTCGACCGTAAGATACCGCGCGGATGCCCGTCAACCGCTTTGGCACGCCAAATCGACTGGGTGCGTGAGCGATGGCCGCTTTCCGCGGTATTTGGCTGATAGCGGCAGGACTTGATCAGGCGAGAGCGGGATGAGGATCGGAGTCATTTCGGACACGCACGGCCTCTTGCGCCCCGAGGCCGAGCAATGCCTCGCCGGCGTCGCCCATATCATCCACGCCGGCGACATCGGCCGGCCGGAGGTGATCGCAGGGCTGCGCCGGATCGCGCCGGTGATGGCCATCAAGGGCAACGTGGATACCGCCGACTGGGCGGCGCGCTATCCCGATACAAGGACGATCAAGCTCGGCGGGCGCGTGATCTACGTGCTGCACGACGTCAACGAACTGAAGCTCGATCCCGTATCCGATGGCATCGACGTCGTCATTTCCGGCCACTCGCATCGGCCTGGAATCGAGACGGTTGACGGCGTGCTCTATCTCAATCCGGGGAGCGCCGGGCCGCGGCGGTTCAGCTTGCCGATCACGCTGGCGATACTGGAACTGACCAAAAGCGGCATTCGGCCGGTCATTCATCAACTTGGTGTTGCCAAGCAGGGCGGGCGTTAACGATCCATTAACCGACGCAGCCTAGCGTGTGGTTACTTTTCGGTTAACCGCGTGTGATCCGGAAAAGCGTGTAGCGGTTTTACAAACCGCGCGGTTGGTTCCAGGGAGAACAGCCGATGGCTATCGAGACACTGACATATGCCGAGCTTGGCGCCCGCCTGGCCATCTCATCCATGGCCGCCCGTTCGCTGGCCAAGCGGCAGCGGCTGCCGCGCTCGTTTTCGGACGAAGGCAAGGCATTGGTGAGCGTGGACCTTGCGGAACTACGGCACTCGCCACGACCCTCCGGCCGTCGCGAGGCCGGCAACGCGGCGCTTGCGGCCAAGATCGCCGCCATGCAGGCGCAGATCGCGCGGCTCGAAGCGATGGCGGCGCGCTACCTCGACGATTTCGAGCATGAGCGCGAGCGCGCCGATCGTTTGACGATCGAGCTCACGCAAGCCAATGCCGAGACCAATGCGGCCAGGGAGACGACAGCCCGGCTCGAAGGTCTGCTGCGAACCAGGGATCGACCGGACGGCTCGGCCGACAGAACCGGACTGGCTGCGCGCCGACCGGGAAGCCTCGCCGCGGACCTGGTGGCGGCAGACCGCAGGGCCAAAAGCGGACGATCGACATCTCACCATTCCCGCCTCTCGGAGAAATCCTGAGCATGACTGCCAACACTGATATTCGCGAGATGAAGGCGCGCATCGTCGTTTTTGGGGTCGGGGGCGCCGGCGGCAATGCGGTCAACAACATGATCGTGTCCGGGCTGGAAGGCGTTGAGTTCATCGTCGCCAACACCGACGCCCAGGCGCTCGCCTCCTCGAAAGCCCCGCGCGTCATCCAGATGGGGACGGCGGTAACCCAGGGCCTTGGCGCCGGCGCGCAGCCTGAAGTCGGGCGCGCGGCGGCCGAAGAGGCGATTGATGCGATCCGTGATCATCTGGCCGGCGCGCACATGGTGTTCGTGACGGCGGGCATGGGCGGCGGCACCGGCACGGGTGCGGCGCCGGTCATCGCCAGGACCGCGCGCGAGCTTGGCATTCTCACCATCGGTGTCGTAACCAAGCCTTTCCAGTTCGAGGGTCAGCGGCGCATGCGCCATGCCGAAGCCGGCATCGCGGAGCTGCTCAAGGCGGTGGACACGCTTCTGGTCATCCCGAATCAAAACTTGTTCAGGGTGACCAACGAGAAGACCACGTTCGCGGACGCATTCGTGCTCGCCGACCAGGTGCTTTACTCGGGCGTCGCCTGCATCAGCGATCTCATCGTCAAGGAAGGCCTGATCAATCTCGATTTTGCCGACGTTCTCACGGTCATGCGCGAGAAGGGCAAGGCCATGATGGGCAGGGGCGAGGCTTCGGGCGAGAAGCGCGTGCTCAATGCCGCCGTGGCCGCGATTTCCAATCCATTGATCGAGAATGCTTCGATCAAGCGCGCCAGCGGCCTCATCATCTCCATCACCGGCGGCAGGGACCTCGCGCTGTACGAGGTCGACGAAGCCGCGACCCGCATTCGCGAGGAGGTCGATGCCGACGCCAACATTATCGTCGGCGCCACGTTCGACGACAGCCTGGAAGGCATCGTCCGCGTCTCGGTGGTAGCGACCGGCATCGATAATCTTGCTGTGGCCTCTCCCGCGACGCCAAAGGCGCAACCGGTGAGCCCGCTCATGGAACTCGCCGGCAGGCTTCGCAACGAGAACCTTCGCAGCGCCGAGCGGATCGAGCGCGCAGCCCAGTCGCAATTGAGGAGCCCGGCGCCCCAGCCGTCCGAGCCTCCCGCCGCCATCCCGATTTCGGACTATCCACGGAGCGCGGCACGACAGGGCCCCGGTCCGCACGGCCGCTTGTCGACCGTGCGCAATTCGATCGAGGCTGTTCTCGATATGCCGGCCCTGCTGAGCCGCAAGGCAAACTGAAAAGGCAAACTGAAAAGGCCAACTGAAGACCGGCCGGCGCAGTTCAGAGAGCACTGGCCGGCCTTTTCCGTGTGCGGCCGCCTCGCGGATCAGGCGACGCTTCTGTCCTCCGTCATCCGGCGTTTGACGGTTTCGCAGGTCTTGCGAACGTCCTCGGTGAACAGGGCGCACTCCTCGATGCGCAAAAAGATCTTCTTGGCTTCTTCGCGATATGAGGCTGCGGTATCACGCATGAAGGCAATGGCGGTATGCACCTCACCGGTCATCGCCTCGCATTTCTTAGCCGCGCTGATCAGCTCGGTCCCCATCGCTTCGATCTCCTTGGCCGCGGCTTCATAGTCGCGCACCACGGCCTCGGCCGTGAGCCGGCCTACACGCGATACCCCTTCGCGATGCTCGACATAGTCTGGCATCGGTTCAGGCGGATGCGGAGTTGCAGCCCCGACGGGCAATGCGGGCAAAGCCGCCGTGACGTCAGCTTCAAGCCTGGCCAGATCTAGCCTGGTTCTCGGAAACTTCTCGATGTTTGCCATGAATCAAATCTCCTACTGGACACTACCCCTGATGAAATGGAGCCAATGGGCGAGAAAATTCCGAACGATTGTCGCCCGCCCCGACTACCCCGCCGGATCGCCTCCCGGAACGGTGAACTGATTGAAAATCCTGATTCGTGGCGAAAGATTCGCGAAACTGCGGCGATCCTCTATCGTGAAAATGTCGGCGTGCTACTGCGCAAGCCCGGAGCGCACCATGGAGTTGGCCCGCGGTCGCCCGGCGGGCCAACTTCCAAGCGTTTCGCGGAGCTAGGCGGCGCTGCTCGCGCGCGAGCCAACGCCGTAACGCGGCGCGGGCTTCGCATTCCGGAATTTTGGCGAGATTTCCCGGCGGTCCGTCTCCCAGCGGATCCACAGCCCCTCGTCGTGCAGGCCCGGGATGGTTACGAGTTCGCCGGCGTCGAGACCGGCCAGCGCCGCGTCGACGCAATCCTCCGCCGACATCGTGACCTCGGACGTCTTCTGCGGCGGGTAACCGGCGATGTCCCAGAACTCCGTCGCGGTCGCGCCGGGCAGGACCGTCTGCACGCGCACGCCCTTTTCGCTCAGGTCCTTCTGCAGCGAATGACCGAAGCTCAGCACATAGGATTTTGATGCGCTGTATACGCCGTTGAGCCCCTCGACCGCGATGCCGACGACCGAGGAGATATTGATGATCGTTCCTTTGCCGCGAGCCACGAACGCCGGAGCGACCGCGTAGGTGAGGCGGGTGAGTGCGGTGACGTTCAGCTCGATCATCGCCTCCATCTTGTCGACGTCGGCCTGCAGGATCGACGCGACCGAGCCGACACCGGCGTTGTTGACCAGCATCGTGATGCCTGGGTGGCCGCGAAGCACTGTCTCGACCTTGGCGAGGCCGGTCTTGTCGTTCAGGTCCGCTGGCAGCACCGTGATCTGACGGCCGGTGTCGCCGCGCAGCCGATCAGCGACGGCGTTCAGTCGCTGCTCGTTTCGCGCGACCAGGATCAGGTCGTAGCCGCGCTTGGCGAGGCGATCGGCGTAGACGGCGCCGATGCCGGATGACGCCCCGGTAACGAGGGCGGTGCCCTTGTGGGAGGGATTGCTCATGGATGGTTCCTTCCGTAGTCGCTCAGAATTGAGCTCTGCGGACAAGAGATACGGTTGCACGTCGATGTCTCAAATGTCATATACACGGCAATTTAGGACATCATTAAGGACATCGAGGCATCGGCCATGCGTGACATCGCGTTCGTTGTGTACCCCGGCTATTCCGTGATGGCGTTGGCCGTCGTCACGGCTTTCGAGGTCGCCAACATGATGGCTGACGACCCGCCCTACGAGCTCCACTTCGTGTCGGAGACCGGCGGCAAGGTCAAAACCTCGTCCGTCATGATGCTCGAGACCGAGGTTTTCACGGACATGCCGTTCGACACGCTCGTCGTCGGCGGCGCGACGACGCCCGTACCGTCCACACCTGGTTTGATCGCCTTCATGAGGGACGCACCGAAGCGGCACCGTCGCATCGCCGCGGTTTGCACCGGATCGTTCGTGCTCGCGGAAGCCGGTCTGTTGAACGGACGGCACGCCACGACCCACTGGGGGTATGCGCGGGATATGCAACGACAGTTTCCGGACGTGAAGATGGATGAAGACCGGATCTTCATCAATGACGGACCGATCTGGACGTCGGCGGGGATGACGGCCGGCATCGATCTTGGCCTCGCGCTGATCGAGAACGACCTTGGGCCCGAGCTCGCAAAATCCGTCGCGCGCAAGCTTGTGATGTACCATCGCCGCGGCGGCGGGCAGTCGCAATTCTCGGCGCTGCTCGAGCTGTCCCCCAAATCGGATCGCATTCAGACGGCGCTCGCTTATGCGCGGGAAAACCTGCACAAGCCCCTGACGGTGCCGGAGCTCGCCGACGCAGCTCACCTCAGCCCACGCCAGTTCAGCCGTGCCTTCCACGCCGAGACAGGTCAATCGCCGGCCAAGGCGATCGAAAACCTGCGGGTCGAGGCGGCGCGAAACCTGATGGAGCAAAGCCGTCATCCCATCGAAATCGTCGCCCGCCAAACCGGCTTCAGCGACCGCGACCACATGCGCCGCGCCTTCCTGCGG
>DATHMA010000192.1:0-2916 GCA_035487555.1 Bradyrhizobium sp.
GTGAAGTTCTGCTTGTGTGCGGCAATTCCAATATTGTGGAACTTCTGATCGGAAAAGAGCGGCGAGACGGAATTGAAGGCGTGGCAGTCGGAACAACGCGCCTTGCCGTTGAAGAGCGCCCAGCCGCGCTTGGCGTTGTCGTCGATTGCACTGGCGTTACCCGCCATGAATCGGTCGAAGGGCGAGTTGCCGGAATACTGCGTGCGCTCGAACGCGGCGATCGCCGAGGCGAGGTCGTCGTAGGTCGTCGGATGACCGTAGATCCGTTGGAAATCCTGCGCGTATTCCGGCAGCGTCCGCAGCTTGGCGACGACGTCCTCGGGCGTTTTCTGCCCCATCTCCACCGGATTGAGGATCGGCAGCTTCGCCTGGTCTTCGAGGGTTGCTGCGCGGCCATCCCAGAATTGCGAGGCCTGAAAGAGGGCATTGAGGACGGTCGGCGCGTTTCGTGTGCCATGCGCGCCGCCGACGCCGGCCGAGGTCGCGCTATCCGGCCGATGGTCGGTGAAGCCCTTGTCGACATCGTGGCAAGTGTCGCAAGACACGGTGTTGTCGGCGGAAAGGCGCTTGTCCCGGAAGAGCCGTGCGCCGAGTGCGGCGGCGTCCGGCGCCGGTACTCGGTCAGACGGCACGGCGATCCCGTAAAGCTCGGGCGAGACGCCCAATGGCAGCGGCGAGGGCACGGAAGCCGACGCCGTCTGAGCGGCGGCAGGGGACACGTTGCAAATACCGATCAGCAGAACGGCAGCAATGCTTCGCGAAACCATGTAATACTCCGCTATGGCACGGCTAGCGCGCCTCAAGGAGAAGCGCCCGCCTCCTGAATGGATTACGCAAGCCGACGCCGACGACCGTATAGGTTTGGTGATCTCGGAGCTCGACGTCTCAACAGATCTTGGCGCGATTTGCGCGTTCTTGGCCCGAAGCGCGGCTTAAGCTACGGCCTCGGCCGTCTTGAGCCTTGGGTGAGGATGAAGAGAAGACACGTCGCAACAACTGCCCCGACCGCCCGAATATTACCGGTTGTAAACGCATTTGTCTCGCGGCTGAAACTCCACCGAAATCGGCGTGCGGGCATCTGCCTGTTCTGAACTTGCGGGAGCGGAGCATCATGAGTGATCTCTCGGGTCCGCGTGCGGCGGTCTAACGGGAACGGATCTGTTGGGGAACCGATGGGAGGGAAATGGATTCGAACCTTTTGTAACGGCCATGACATCCTCCACCGTCACCGGGCGCCTTGCGTGGCGACGCGAGCGAAGGACGCAGCGCCCGCCGACGAGGCGACACGCGGCCGCGGGGACGTCGGCGCAGCCGGCGCCGCCAGCCCCTCGGGACTGAAGATACGATGCAGCGCGTCGAGGAGGTGGCGAGTCCGCTCGTCCGCCAGATGGTAGATGACGGCCTTGGCTTCCCGACGCCCTTCGATCACACCGGCCTCCCGCAGCGCGCCGAGTTGCTGCGAAGAGCGTCGGCTGGCGAATGCCGAGCTTCTCCTCGATTTCGCTCACCGCGTACTCGCCCTCGCAAAGGAGGCTAGCAATCAAGAGCCGCTGCGGGTTGCCGAGAAGCTTGAGGATTTGCGAGATCTCTTCGACGCGGCCGTGCAGCCTGGCCGCTTGCTTCTTCCGCCTAGTCTCAGCCATGCGCGGGCTCCAGGCGGTAGTACCAATCCGTCTGCCCGGCCGTGGGCGCACCCTTGCCGTTCCGCGCCACCAACGGCGGCGGCACGAGCACCGGATCGCCCGGACGCCATCCTTCCGGCGTGTAAACGTCAGTCTTGTCGCTGGTCTGCAGCGCCGTCACCAGTCGCAGAAATTCATCGACGCTGCGCCCGACATTCATCGGGTACCAGATGATCGCACGGATCATCCCTTCCGGATCGATGACGAAGGTTGCACGGACCGTGGCGCTGGTGTGCGCGCCCGGATGCAGCATCCCATAGGCCCGCGCCACCGCCATCGAGGGGTCCTCGACGATCGGAAAAGGCACCTCGACGCCGAAGCGCTCCTTGATGTTCGCGATCCAGGCGATGTGCGCGAACAAGCTGTCGACCGACAGGCCGAGCAGATCGCAGCCCATCTCGTGGAACCGGTCATAGGCCTTGGAGAAGGCGATGAACTCGCTGGCGCAGACCGGGGTGAAGTCGGCCGGATGGGCGAAGAACATCAGCCAGCGCCCGCGATAGTCCTCGAGGCCGCGTTCGCCTTGGGTCGTGCGCGCATGAAACGCCGGCGCCGGTTCGTTGAGGAGCGGCAGCCGCGTTGCGCCGCCCTCTCCGCCGGACGTCTGAGCCTGACCATTCGATTCCGCCACCGCCTACGCCTCCTCACGTCCATGACGTCGCCCTTGACATCTGCGCCTCGGAGATAATCTATAATTCATGAGAGTCAATATCGAATTTACGATAATGAATCGGAGCGCATCAGATTTGGAGGATTCAGCGATGTCGGCAAATGCAATTGCTAATCACGACCCCACCCTGGCCGTGCTCAGGGCATGTGACGTGGTCGCCCGGGCGCTCAGTCAGACGCAGAAGCGACCAGAGGTAATCTCTTTCTTCGACGAGCCGACGAATACGGCGAGTCATGTTGTGTGCGATTCCGCATCGTGGCGCTGCGCAATCGTGGATTCGGTCTTGGACTACGATGCCGGCGCAGGCCGGACCGCAACGGACGCGGCGGACAAGATCATCGCGTTCGTCCGGGACCAGGGGCTTGAGGTCGAGTGGATCCTCGAGACCCACGTCCACGCGGATCACCTCTCGGCCGCGCCTTACATCAAGGAACGGCTCGGCGGCGCGCTCGGCATTGGCGAGAACATTCGTGTCGTGCAGGACATCTTCGGCAAGGTCTTCAACGCCGGGACGGAGTTTCAGCGCGACGGCAGCCAGTTCGATCATCTGTTCATCGACGGCGA
>DATHMA010000193.1:0-6438 GCA_035487555.1 Bradyrhizobium sp.
CATCAGGGGCTCGACGCCGCGCAGCGCGCACAGCGCCTCATAGAGATTGACGAGGCCGGCGCCGCTCAGCACGCGCTCGGCGGAGACGTGGCTCCAGCGCTTGCGCAGCATCTGGATAATCGCAAACTCCTCTTCGGTGGAGGCGGCGAGCGTGGCGTGCCCGCCCTCGCCTGCGACCAGCGTCCAGCCGGCGCCATGCGGAATGAGCGAGCTCATGCCGAACCCGGTACCGGGCCCGACGATGCCGATATTGCCTTTTGCATCCGCAATTGCCGGGCCGATCGTAAATTTTTGCTGCGGCGACAAATGCGGAATGGCCTGCGCGGTTGCGGCAAAATCGTTCACGACCGTCAGCGTCGTCAGATTGAGGCTCTGCTTCAGATCCTCGATCGAGAACGACCAGGCCTTGTTGGTCAGCGAAATGCGGTCGCCGAGCACGGGACCGGCGATGGCGAGCGCGCCCGAGAGCTCACCCTGCGGCCGCGCCTTCAAGTAATCGGCGAGCGCGTCGTGGAGCGAGGGATAATGCTCGGTCTCGACATGCTTCAACTGGCTGTATTTGCCGTCTTGCGCGATTGCAAAGCGCGCATTGGTGCCGCCGATGTCGCCGATCACTCTGGGTGCGTTCAAGGCTGGCTCCATTTCAACACGCGGATACCCCGCTCTCGCGGGGCACGACATTGAGGGGACGCGCAAAAACAGTCTCGCAGCGCGTTGCGCCCGAGTTTCGCATGAGCCAGCCCCCGATCAAGAGGGTGCAGGGAATGCCTGACGTCCGTGGCACAAGCAGCCTCGTGTGCGGTGTATTAGGCACACGAGCATAATTCACGGGAAGGGCGCCGGTTTCATCCGACTCCCCGCATGACGGCTTTTCGTCACGCCGTTTCGGCTCGAACGGCCTGTTGCCGCGCGCCGCCAACAGCCGCAATCAGGGCCAGCATGCCGATCGCCAGCAACGCGCCGATAACCGCAAGCGGAATATAGAGGCTGCCGGTGGCGACGCTGATCCAGCCGATCAGGGCCGGGCAGATGGCGCCGCCAAACGAGCCGATGGCGCTGATCAGCGCAATGCCGCCGGCCGCGGCGCCACCTTCGAGCGTCGCGTTCGGAATGGTCCAGAACAGCGACAGGATCGCAAAGATTCCGACCGAAGCAATGGCAAGCAGCACCACCGTCATCAACACGCTACCTGCGGCGAACTGAAGCGCGCCGAAACAGGCGGCGGCCACAAGGCCGCACAAGGCGACGTGCCAGCGCCGCTCCATCCAGCGATCCGAGCTATAGCCAATCACGACCATGCCGATTGCGGAAGCAACCGAAATGGCCCCGCTCAGCCACCCGATCTCGGTCGCGGTGGCGACGCCGACGCGTTTGAGCAAGGTCGGCGTCCACAGCAGGATGGTGTTGAGCGAGCAGAAGAATGCAAAATAGATGAAGGCCAGGACATAGACCTGTGGCTCGCGCAGCGCCGCGCCAAAGCTGCGAGTCGTTTTCACTGCGTTCGCACGATCCGCCGCGAGATCGGCGGCGACGCGGCGCCGCTCGTCGCCACTTAGCCACGAGGCGTCGGCGGGACTGTCGGACAGATAGAAATAGGACGCGATGCCGAACAGGATCGCCGGCACGCCTTCGATAATGAAGAGCCATTGCCAACCATGCAGGCCGTGCACGTCCTGCATGCGATCCATGATCAGGCCTGAGAGGGGACCAGCAATGATGCCGCCGATCGGCACCGCCATGACGAACAGGCTAGTCATGCGGCCGCGAATGCGGTCGGGGAACCAGAGCGTCAGATAGAACAGGATGCCCGGGAAAAAGCCGCCCTCGGCGGCGCCAAGCAGGAAGCGCAGAATGTAGAGGTGGTACTGATTCTGCGCCAGCGCCAAGAGCGCGGTCACGAGGCCCCACAGCACCATGATGCGCAGCAGCGTCTTGCGCACCCCGACGTGCACCAGCAGCAGATTGCTCGGCACTTCGAGCGCGACGTAACCGACGGAGAAGATGCCGGCGGCGAGACCGAACGTCGCGTCGTCGAGACCGAGGTCCTTGAGGAATTGCAGCTTGGCAAAGCCGATATTGAAGCGATCGATGATGGCGACCGCGTAGCAGGCCAGCAGAAACGGAATCAGCCGCCAGGCGATTTTGCCGTAGGGGCCGGAATCGATCGGCTTTGGCATGGAACGGACCTCCCAAGTATTTTTATGGCGGCGCAGGCCGCTTATGTGGGCAAACGCTGATATGAATTGGGCCGTCCTGTTGTGGACGGCCCCGGAAATGCGCGGATCAACCGGCTTTGGCGAGGACCGGAAACTCGACCATCGCCTCGCCGGTCGCGACCGGCTCGTCGCGCTGGTTGCGGACAATGACGTCGATCAGGACCCAGCGCGATTTCGCGGTAACCTGCTTGGCCTTGATGATGCCGCTCGGGCGGATGGTGTCTCCGGGTTTGACCGGCTTGACCCAGCGGGTCTCGAGGCGGCGATGGATCGCGCCGACCGGCATCGCCCAATCGGTCAGCATGCGTGAAATCAGGCCGAAATTGTTCATGCCATGCATGATGATGCCGCCGAAATTGGTCCTGCCGAAATTGCCCTTCATGTAGTCGTCGTCGAGATGCAGCGGGTTGTAGTCGAGCGAGGCATCGCAGAACAAACGGATGGATTCGCGCGACACGGCGAATGACGGCCCGTCGATGGTGTCGCCTGTCTTCAGATTGTCGAAACTTGCGGTCATGGCTCCCTCCTCACATCGGACGAATGGTCTGGCCGCGACCGGAACAGATCACGTCGCCATGCTGGTTGAAGAAGACGTTGTCGTGCACGACGAACAGACGTTCGCGCTTGATGAACTTGTCGAGCGCGCGCGCCTGCAAGGTGATGGTGTCATCCGGCCGCGCGGGGACGTTGTAGCTCCAGGACTGTCCCGCATTGACCGTGCCGGGCGAGCGCATCCAGTCATCCGCCGGCGTGCAGGAGAACATCAGGAGGATGTGGATCGAGGGCGGCGCGATCAGTCCGCCATAGGGGCCGGCCTTGGCGGCGGCTTCGTCGAGATAGAGCGGATTGGTCTCGCCCACCGCCTTGCAGTAGAGCGCGATAGCCTCGAAGGTGAGCTTGTAGGGCAGCGTCTTGCGCGGCACGCCGGGAACGATCTCGTCCCAGACTTTCCGCAAATTCGCGTCCTTCCAGAAATCGGTTTCGAATGCGGGCGCGGCAGATTTTTCTGCTTGCATCGTCATGCGTCCTCCATGGTATCGTTCGCCTGGCGAACAATAGTTTCATTTTATGGATTCACGTAGCGCGGACCGCGCGGCGTGACAAGGGACAGACTGAGCGGATGAGCAAGGAGAGCGACGGTTTCGTACGCGCGATCGCGCGAGGCTTTTCGATCATCGAGGCGCTCGGCAAGCCGCCCGGACGTCACACGCTGGCGGAAGCCGCGGAGACGGCCGGTCTCAATCGGGCCACCGCGCGACGTATCCTGGCGACGCTGGTGAGCCTGAAATATTGCGACGTCGACGGCCGCTATTTCTCGTTGCGGCCGCGGGCACTCGGCCTCGGCCTGTCCTATCTCAATGCCCTGCCGTACTGGGCTTATGCGCAGCGGGCGCTGGAGAACCTGCGCAACGAGATCGGCGAGTCCTGTGCCATGGCCGTGCTCGACGAGGACGAGATCGTGTATGCGCTGCGGCTGCCGGCGCGGCGTATCCTCTCGGCCAATCTCGGTGTCGGCAGCCGCCTGCCGGCGCATCTGGTCTCGCTCGGACGCGTGCTGCTGGCCGCGCTCGGGCCCGATCGCCGGGGGCATTATCTCGAGAACACGACCTTTAAGCCGGTGACGCCGCGCACCGTCACGGATCCCAAAAGGCTAGGCGAGTTGCTCGCGCGGGTCGAGAGCGACGGATATGCCTGGGTGGATGGCGAACTCGATCCCGCGATCTGCGGCATCGCCGTGCCGCTGCGGGATCCGGCGGGAACGGTGGTTGCGGCTCTCAGCGTCAACACCATCTCCGGCACGATCACCGAGGCCGGAGCGAAGAAGAAGTTTCTGCTGCCACTGCGCAGGACCGCCCAGGAAATCAGGAGCCAGATGCTGACGGCGGGATAGCTGGGTCCAGGCCAGCCCTCGCAAGCGTGACTATTCACGGGGTGACGCCCCGCTTAAGATATCGGCCATGATCGAGCTTCACTTCGAGTGCGACATCAAGGCCAGCGCAGAGCGGGTGTTCGGACTGCTCGCCGATTTGCGCGATTATGACCGCTGGCTGCCGAGCTCTTCGGCCTTCAAGGGCACCCACCGGATTTCCGAAGGGCCCATCTGTGTCGGCACGACCTATGTCGAGCCCGGGCCGCTTGGCGTGCGCCACGGCCAAGTCACGGAATTCGCACCACCGGCCCGACTCTCGTTCGAGCAACCGATGTCGCTCAAGCCAAAGGCATTCGGCGTCATCGGCATCCAGCTCTTCCATACGCTGACACAAGGCGCCGGCTCGGTCCATGTGCACCGTGAGCTGCAGCTCGAGCCCCGCGGCATCGTGCGATGGATGATACCCCTGATCGTGCCGGCATTCCGCGCCGAGAACGAGCGGATGATGAAGGCGCTGAAAGCCTACGCGGAAGGCGATCGGTCTTGATCTCAACGTGATGGGAAAAAAGCGAAACCCTGCGTTTCCAGATGCACCCTCCCCATGCGAAGCCGTAGTTATTAGGTTTGCGCATTGGCAAATGCCCTCCCTCCCTGCGAAACGAAATCAATGACCAAAGCCCTCGAATTTGGACTGGACACGTTCGGCGACGTGACGCGAGGCGCCGATGGCGCGCCGCTCCCGCATGCCCAGGTAATCCGCAACGTGATCGACGAGGGCGTGCTCGCCGACCAGCTCGGCATCGACTTCATCGGGCTCGGCGAGCACCACCGCGCCGATTTCGCGATTTCCTCGCCCGAGGTCGTGCTGGCGGCGATTGCCGCGCGCACGAAGAGGATCAAGCTCGGATCGGCAGTGACGGTGCTGAGCTCGGATGATCCCATTCGCGTCTTTCAACGCTTTTCGACGGTGGATGCGGCCTCTGACGGCCGCGCCGAGGTGATCCTCGGCCGCGGCTCGTTCACCGAATCCTTCCCGCTGTTCGGCTTCGACCTCCGGCAATATGAGGAGCTGTTCGAGGAGAAGCTCGACCTGTTTGCGGCCCTGCTGAAGCAGGAGCCTGTGACCTGGCAGGGCAAGCTGCGCGCTCCCCTGAAGAACCAGTCGGTCTATCCGCCGATCGAGCACGGCACGTTGAAAACCTGGATCGGCGTCGGCGGCAGCCCGGAGTCCGTGGTGCGCGCGGCGCATTACGAGCTGCCGCTGATGCTCGCCATCATCGGTGGTGATCCGAAGCGCTTCAAACCCTATGTCGACCTGCATCACCGCGCCTATGAGCAATTCGGCCGGCCGGCGAAACCGATCGGCGTGCATTCGCCGGGCTACGTGGCCGAGACGGATGCGAAGGCGCGCGAAGAGCTGTGGCCGGATTACAAGGTCATGCGCGATCGCATCGGCAAGGAGCGCGGCTGGCCGCCGATGGGCCGCGACGAGTTCGTCCACGAGGCCGATCACGGCTCGCTCTATGTCGGCTCGCCCGAGACGGTGGCGCGCAAGATCTCGGCAACCGTGAAGATGCTGGGACTAAGCCGCTTCCAGCTCAAATATTCGGCCGGTCCGCTGCCGCATGACAAGCTGATGAAGAGCATCGAGCTCTACGGCACCAAAGTGGTGCCGTTGGTGAAGGAGATGGTGGCGGAGACGGCCTCAGCCGCCTAACGCCCGTTCCAGCCACAGCACCTTGCCGTTGCGGTACATCAGCGGCAAACGGTCGGTCTCTTCGACGGCGACGACGCGCCCGATAAAAATCGAATGCGTGCCGGCGGTGACCTTGGTCTCGACCACGCATTCGAGCTGGGCGACGCAGCCCTCGATCACGGGGACGCCTGTCACTCCTGACCGATGATCGACCGCTTGCAGGGGATCATCGGACTTGGCCGCAAAGTGATGCGCGAGCGCGGCCTGCTCCGCCGACAGGATGTTCACTGCGAACGAGCCGCCCTGCTCGATCAGATCATGCGAGCGGCTGGACTGGTTGATCACGACCAGGATGGACGGTGGTGTCGCCGACACGCTGCACACCGCGGTTGCGGTCATGCCGTTGGTGACTGCACCGAGCCGACTGGTGATGACGGTGACGGTGGAGGCCATGCAGCGCATGGTGGCCTTGAAACGGGCTTCGTCGATGCTGGCCAGAGTCGAGGATTCGCGGAGCTCCTGCTTCATGACACCGCCTCCGCAAAACCCAGATGCTCGCGCAACGTGCCGCCCGCATAGTCCTGCCGGAACAGTCCCTTCTCCTGCAGGATCGGCACGACGCCGCCGACGAAATCCGCAAATGTATCGGGCAGGAA
>DATHMA010000194.1:0-6720 GCA_035487555.1 Bradyrhizobium sp.
AACGCCGCACGAATTGGCGTTCGCGAGCTCTGGAATTGGCTCTCCAGCCAGCGCTCGGTCAGCCGCTCGCCGGGGCCGAGATCGAGGGAGAGAATCATCTGCCGAAGCTGATCGTGGATCAGCAGCGCCTGAGACATGTCGTGGGCTCCAGCCGGCTCCTCCTTTTCGAGGCTGGACATCTTGTATCCTCAATTGGTATCCCAATCAACGCAGTTTTGGTATCCCAAAAATGGAACTCCCGATGCAGACGTCAGGCACGGCGGCGGTCGCGAAAAAGGAAGAGGCGGGCAACGCGGTCTCAAACAGCGGAGCGGCGTCGGCGACCTACAATCTGGTCGGCGTGGCACTGGCAGCCGGCGGGGCCATCGCGTTTTCGCTGCGGGCGATCTTCGTCAAGCTTGCCTATCAGGACATGAGCGATCCCGTCACGCTGCTTGCGCTGCGGATGATCTTCTCGCTGCCGTTTCTGGCGATCGCTGCAAGCCTCTATCTTCGCTCCACGACTATCCAAGCGCCGATCACCCGACGCGATGTGCTCGCCCTCGCCGGGCTCGGCTTCATTGGCTACTATTTGTCGAGCCTGCTCGACATGATCGGACTGCAATATGTGGCCGCCGGCATCGGCCGCCTCTTGCTGTTCCTCTATCCCACCATCGTGGTGATCGTGTCTGCGCTGGTGCTGGGAAAGCGAATTTCGCGGCGGGAAGTCGCCGCGCTGATCATCACCTATGTCGGCGTCGGCCTCGTCGTCTCCAGCCAGTTCGGCAAGCCGAGTCCCAATTTCTGGCTGGGGGCGATGCTCGTGATGTGCAGCGCCGTCACCTTCTCGATCTATCTCGTCGGCAGCGGCGAAGTCGTCGCAAAACTTGGGACGATCCGCTTCACCACCTATGCGACGCTAGCGGCCAGCGTCTATTGCATCCTGCAATTCCTGCTGCTCAGGCCATTGAGCGCGCTGGCGTTGCCGCTGCGCGTCTATGAGCTGGTCTTCGCCATGGCGCTGTTCAGCACCGTGATGCCGCTGTTCATGATGGCGGAGGCCCTGCGCCGCATCGGCGCGAGCCGGGTTGCGATGATCAGCTCGCTTGGGCCCGCTGCGACGGTGATATCAGGCTATCTCGGGCTCGACGAGCGCATGACCATGGTGCAGACGATCGGCGGCGTGCTGATCGTCTCGGGCGTGCTGATCGTCGCTTCCCATGTGCGCAAGCAGGACGTGAAGTGAGCCTTCGCCGATCCTGTTAGATCGGGGCGTGGCCGAGCGCCCCGCGTAACCGGTTCATGATGAAGGTGCCGTCGCGGTTGGACAGCACGCGCTCGAGATTAGCGGCGTCGATCTTGACGTTGGCAAAGCGCGGACCGCTGGAGGGATCCTGCATCGCCTTGGCGAAGGATTCGATTTCGCCAAGCGTCGAGATCGCCTTGGCGTCGGGGATGCCGCAGGCGCGCGCGACGCCCACCAGATCGGCGGAAGCCGACGTGTGGCTCGCCTGCCCGCCGGTCTCGCCATAGGCTTCGTTGTCGAGCACCAGGATCGAGAGGTTCTTCGGCTTCTGCACGCCGACGGTGGCGAGGCTGCCCATGCCCATCAGCATCTCGCCGTCGCCGGTGACGACCACGACCGGTGTGTCCGGCTGCGCCAGCGCGAGGCCGAGACCCATCATCACGGCGCCGCCCATGGCGCCCCAGAGATAGAGGTTGCGCGGATTGTCGCCGGCGGCGGCGAGGTCATAGGTCGAGGCGCCGAGACCCGCGACAACCAGCGCGTCCTTGCGGTCGGCAAGCAGGGTGGAAACGACCTCGCGGCGGTCGAGAAGATTGGCTTTGCTCATTTCACGAAAACCTTGGTGCCGATCAGGCGTTGCGCCAGCAGGACAGCGGTGGGGGTGCAGGCGTTGTAGGCCTGGCTCGCCGCGGCCTCCATCACGTCCTTCACCTCGCTCGGGTGCGTCGCGCGCAGCACATGGATGCCGGACAGCTCAAAGACGCCTTGCGTGCTCGATCCCATCGGCACCTGCCAAGGATTGAACTCGCCCCATTCGCCGCGCATCGTCACCAACGTCAGGAACGGAAAGCGGAAGATTTGCGTCAGCGACAGCATGTTGATGCAATTGCCGACGCCGCTCGACTGCATCAGCAGCACGCCCTTCTGACCGCCGGCCCAGGCGCCGGCGAGCAGCGCCACGCCCTCCTCTTCCGTCGTGAGCGGAATACCGCGCATATTGGATGAGGCCAGCACGCGCTGAATCAGCTGCGAATGGCCGGCATCGGGCACATAAGGGACCTGGCGCACGTCGTAGCGCTGCAGGATCGCAAAGATCTCCTCGGGCCAGACGGCTGCTTGCTCTTGTGGTGCCTCAGTGCGGGCGTGCATGTTCTGTTTCCGGTTCCCTGGCTTTTCGGGCCGGACTGTAGAGGCAGCCGCGCCGTTCCTCAAAGCGCAAAAACGCATATGGCTCTGCGCCCGCGAGGCGCTTCTTTAGACGTAGAGCTGGCGGACTGGTCGGGATCGGCCTGCGAAGGTGGTTGCGCGCGGCAGGAGCTTCGGCTTAAGATAGTTGCAAGTGAGACTAATTCCAAATGAGACTAATTCGGCAGCAAACCGATGTATGGAAACGCGCAAGAAAACGCACAAGACCTGAACGTACAAGAGCTGGCGGCAAGCTTCGACCTCGAGAAGCTGACGAGCGACTTCTACGTCAACCCCTACCCGACTTACCGTGCGCTGCGCGAGACCGCGCCGGTCAAGCGGATGCCGAACGGCAGCTATTTCCTGACGCGCTATGACGACCTCGTCACCGCCTACAAGAACACCAAGGCGTTCTCATCCGACAAGAAAAAGGAGTTCGCGCCGAAATACGGCGCCTCCCTGCTCTACGAGCATCACACCACCAGCCTCGTCTTCAACGATCCGCCGATCCACACCCGCGTGCGGCGGCTGATCATGGGCGCGCTGTCGCCGCGCGCCATCGCGGAGATGGAGGGCGACCTGATCCGCCTCGTCGACCATCTGCTCGATCGCATCAGCACCAGGAGCGAGTTCGACTTGATCAACGACTTCGCCGCGGCAATCCCGATCGAGGTGATCGGCAATCTGCTCGGCGTGCCGCATGAGGAGCGCGAGCCGTTGCGCGACTGGTCGCTGGCCATTCTGGGCGCGCTGGAGCCCGTGATCGGCGAAGCGGCATTCGCGCGCGGCAACACGGCCGTGAAGGACTTTCTCGCCTATCTCGAGGCTTTGGTGGAGCGGCGGCGCGCCAAACCCGGCAATCCCGAACGCGACGTGCTGACACGGCTGATCCAGGGCGAAGCGGACGGCGAGAAGCTCACGGCGAAGGAGCTGCTGCACAATTGCATCTTCCTGCTCAATGCCGGGCATGAGACCACCACCAATCTGATCGGCAATGGACTCGTGACGCTCTCCGAGCAAGCCGGAGAGAAGGAGCGGCTGATCGCCCATCCCGAGATGATCAAGACCGCGGTGGAAGAGATGCTGCGTTATGAGAGCTCGAACCAGCTCGGCAACCGCATGACGGTCCAGCCGATCGAGCTCGGCGGGCTCGCGCTGCCGGCGGGCACGCCGATCACGCTCTGTATCGGCGCCGCCAACCGCGATCCCGCGCAATTTCCCGACCCGGAAAAGTTCGACATCGGTCGCACGCCCAACCGGCATCTTGCTTTTGCCACCGGCGCACATCAATGCGCCGGGATGGCGCTGGCGCGGCTGGAAGGCGCGATTGCGATCTCGCGATTTCTGGCGCGGTTTCCGAACTATGCGATTAATGGCGAACCGGTGCGTGGCGGGCGTGTCCGCTTCCGCGGATTTTTGAGCGTGCCGTGTGTCACCGGCGCGTAGGGTGGGCAAAGCGAAGCGTGCCCACCGACCAACATCGCGCTCGTAATGGTGGGCACGGCGCAAGCGCGCCTTTGCCCACCCTACAGATCAAACTACGGTGCGATGCCGCTCGATGCAGGTCCTCAACACCTCATCCATGGACTTCGTCCACCAATCGTTCGAGAAAATCTCGATCTCGGAATAGCCGGCAAAGCCGACCGCCTCGACCGCCGCGCGCAAGGATTTGATGTCGATCACGCCGTCGCCCATCATGCCGCGGTCGTTGAGGATGTCCCTGGTCGGCACCATCCAGTCGCAGACGTGAAACGCCAGCAGGCGATCCTTGCCGGCGCGTTCGATCTGCGCCAGCACCTCCGGGTCCCACCAGATGTGATAGACGTCGAGCGCGACGCCGAGCGCGCCGCTGCGCGCGGGATCGAGCCGGTTACAGATGTCCAGCGCCTGTTTCGTCGTATTCACACAAGCGCGGTCGGCGGCATAGGCGGGATGCAGCGGCTCGATCGCGAGCGGCATGTTCGCCTGCCTGGCGTAGTCGAGCATTCCAGCGATGCCGTCATCGACCTGCGCCCTCGCCGCCGCGATGTCCTTGGACACCACGCTGCCGGGCCGCGAATATTGCGGCAGGCCGCCGACGACCAGCACGATGCAGGGCGCGCCGAGCGCTTTTGCTTCGTCGACACAGCGGCGGTTGTCGTCACGCACCTCGCCGCGCCGCGCGGCGTCGGAGGCAAACATGCCGCCGCGGCAATAGCCCGATAGCTCCAGCCCGGCGTCGCGCACCGCGCGCGCTGCGCGATCGAGGCCGACGGCGGCGACCTGGTCGCGCCAGGGATCGATGGCGCGGATGCCGTGGCGCGCGCAGGCGTCGATGATTTGCGTGAGATCGCCCTGCTTGCGGACCGTCGCCGTGTTGAGCGACAGCCAGCGATGGTCGTCCGAGAAATCGCGCATCAGGATTCGATGCCGCGCGTGGCGAGCACGGCCTTCGTCCGCCGTGTCGCCAGTTCCGGGTTGGCGAATAGCCCGGCCTTGTCGGCGAGACGGAACAGCTCGGCGAGATGCACGGTCGAGCGCGTGCTCTCCTGCCCGCCGACCATGGTGAAATGATCCTGATGGCCGTTGAGATAGGCCATGAACACCACGCCGGTCTTGTAGAAGCGCGTCGGCGCCTTGAAGATGTGGCGCGACAGCGGCACCGTCGGTCCCAACACGTCATGAAAGCCGGCTTCATCGCCGGCCGCGAGCCGCGACAGCGCATAGGACGCGGCCGGCGCGATCGCATCGAAAATGCCGAGCAGCGCGTGCGAAAAGCCCTTGTCGTCGCCGGCGATCAGTTCGGCGTAATTGAAATCGTCGCCGGTGTACATCTTCACGTTTTTATCGAGCCGCCGCCGCATGTCGATCTCGCGCTGCTTGTCGAGCAGCGAAACCTTCACGCCGTCGACCTTGGCGGCATTGGCGTTGATGATTGCGACTGCCGCGTCCATGGCGCGATCGAGATCGGCCGTGCCCCAATAACCAGACAGCGCCGGATCGAACATGTCGCCGAGCCAATGGATGATCACGGGCTCGCGGACCTGCGACAGCACGTGATCATAGACCTTGGCATAATCATCGGCGTTGCGGCCGAGCTTCGCGAGCGCTCGCGAGCACATCAGGATGATGCGTCCGCCAACCTTCTCGACTGCAGCAATCTGCTCCTCATAGGCACGAATGACGTCGTCAATCGTCTTGGCGTCTTCCGCGGCGAGGTGATCGGTACCCGCTCCGGAAAACACCAGCGCGCCCCGCGCCTTCGCCGCGCGCACGGAGCGCGTGATCAATTCCAGCGAGGTCGGCCAGTCCAGCCCCATGCCGCGTTGCGCGGTGTCCATCGCTTCGGCCACGCCGAGACCGAGATCCCAGACATGCTCACGGAAGGCAATGGTCTTGTCCCAGTCGACGGCGGCCGACAGCCACGGGTCGATGTCGGCGAGCGGGTTCGCAACCGTATGAACAGCGGAAAACGCGATACGGTTCAGCGTGCCTTCGAGCTTTGCCGGAAATGTCCGCGACGCCGCAAGGCGATAATTCTCGATCGAGCCGTCCGCTTTCGGCAGGTTCAACGACAGCGATGACATCGGCAAGACGGGCTTGTTCATTTTTCCAGACCTCTCCCCGTCATTGCGAGGAGCGAAGCGACGAAGCAATCCATCTCTCAGTTTGCCGTGCTATGGATTGCTTCGCTTCGCTCGCAATGACGATCTAACTAGCATCGATGTATCAAACCGCGATCGGCGCGACGTCGATCCAGCGCCGCTCTTTCCAGCTCTGCAGCGCGCATTCGGCGAGCTGCACGCCCTTGGCGCCTTCGAGCAGCGTATACTTGTAGGGCGCGTTCTCGCAAACGTGGCGGATGAACATCTCCCACTGTTCCTTGAAGCCGTTGTCGTAAGAGACATTGTCCGGCAGCTTCTGCCAGTCGCCGTAGAAATCATGCAGCCGCTTCTCGTCGGGATTCCACACCGGCCGCGGCGTCATTTGCCGTGCCTGCGCCACGCAGTCGGTCAACCCCGCGACCGCAGAGCCATGGGTGCCGTCGACCTGGAAGGTGACGAGGTCATCGCGATAGACCCGCGTCACCCAGCTCATGTTGATATGCGCGATCACGCCGCCCTTGAGCTTGAAGGTCGCGTAGGCGGAGTCGTCGGCGGTCGCCTCGTATGTCTTGTTGTTCTCATCGTAGCGCTCGGGGATGTCGGTGTTGCCGATGCAGACCACGCTCTCGACTTCGCCAAAGAGATTGTCGAGCACATAGCGCCAGTGGCAAACCATGTCGAGGATGATGCCGCCGCCATCCTCTTTCCGGTAATTCCAGGACGGCC